>DAINOF010000042.1:0-15385 GCA_036735505.1 Paracoccaceae bacterium | reverse complement strand
TGCCGAGGACATGCGCCGCGTTGTGCAGGTCGTCGTTCCATTCGGCGGTGTGGAGGATCACGGCGCCGTCCGCGCGTTCGTGCAGATGGGTGACGTTGCGGTTGTCCTCGGTCGTGAGGTGCAGGGGGCGGTCGGTAATGCGGGCGCGGACCTCGCGGGCAAGCTCGATCAGAAGCTCGGGGTCCGAGGGGTCGCGGATCTCGTCGATGGCGTCGAGCCGCAGGCCGTCCATGCGGAACTCGGTGAGCCAGTAGAGCGCGTTCTCGATGAAGAAGCGCCGGACAGGCGCCTTCGTGTAGTCGATCCCCGCGCCCCAGGGCGTCTGGCGCGCGGTGTCGAAGAAGGGCTCGGCATAGGCGTGAAGGTAGTTCCCCTCGGGTCCGAAGTGGTTCCAGACAACGTCGAGCAGCACCATCAGCCCCCGCGCATGGGCGGCGTCGACAAGGGCACGCAGGTCGTCGGGCGTGCCGTAGGCGGGGTGGGGGGCGAAAGGAAGCACCCCGTCGTAGCCCCAGCCCCGGTCGCCCGCGAACTGGGCGACCGGCATGATCTCGAGGACGGTGAAGCCGGTGTCGGCCAGTGCATCGAGCCGCGGGATGGCCGCGCGGAAGGTGCCCTCGGGCGTGAAGGTGCCGATGTGCAGCTCGCAGATGACCGCCTCTTCCCACGGCCGCCCGCGCCAATCGGTCGCCCACGCATGGCCCGGGGAGGTGACGAGCGAGGCGCCGTGCACGTCCCCCTCCTGCCGCCGCGCGGCCGGGTCGGGCACAACGCGCCCGTCGGGCAGGACGAAGGCATACGCGGCGCCGTCCGGGGCCTCGGCCAGACGTTCGAACCAGCCCTTGCCCACCGGCGTCATCGGCAGGTCCGACCCCATGAGCCGCAGCGTCAGGCGCGCGCAGTCCGGCGCCCAGAGGCGGAAGCGCAGGCGTCCGTCGGGCAGGCGGACGGCGCTCCAGTCGGGCAGGCGGTCAGACATGGAAGCGCGTCTCGAGCAGGAGAAGCGCGCGGGCGGGCAGGTCGACCTGCTCGCCGGTGAAGGATCGGCCGCCCTGCGGGGCCGCATAGCCTTCGGCCGTGTCGACCAGCCGGCGCCAGTCGCGGTCCGGTCCGCCCGGAAGGCGAAAGACGCAGTCCTCGTGGCCCGCATTCATCAACAAAAGCAGCGCGTCGCCCGCCTCGTGCAGGAGAAGCCCGAGGCAGCGCAGGTCGTCGTCGTCCCAGTCGCCGGGCTCCATCTCGCCGCCCGCCGCGCGCAGCCAGCGGGCATAGCGCCGCCCGCGCGGGTCGGGCCCGGCATGCAGGAAGCGGTCGGCCAGCATCAGGTCGCGGTTCTTCCGGATCGCGATGAGGCCCTGCACGAAGCGCTCGAAGGCCTCCGACCGCGCCTCTGCACGCCAGTCCATCCAGTTGATCTCGTTGTCCTGGCAATAGGCGTTGTTGTTGCCGCCCTGGCTGCGCCCGCGTTCGTCGCCCATCAGGATCATCGGCGTGCCTTGGCTCAAGAGCAGCGTCGCCATCATGTTGCGCCGCTGCCGGTCGCGGAGCGCGATCACCTCTGGATCGTCGGTGTCGCCCTCGACCCCGCAGTTCCAGCTGAGGTTGTGGGAATGGCCGTCGCGGTTGTCTTCCTGGTTCGCCGCGTTGTGCTTGTCGTTGTAGGAGACGAGGTCCATCAGCGTGAAGCCGTCGTGCGCCGTGACGAAGTTGACGCTGGCCCAGGGGCGGCGCCCGTCATGCGCGAAGGTGTCGGCCGAGCCAAGAAGATGACCGGCGAGCCGCGGCGCGAGGCCGCCGTCGCCCTTCCAGAAGCCGCGCACCGTGTCGCGGTAGCCGTCGTTCCACTCGGCCCAGCCGGGGGGAAAGTTCCCCAGCTGGTAGCCCGAGGGGCCGGTGTCCCAGGGCTCGGCGATCAGCTTGACGCCCGACAGGACCGGGTCCTGCCGCACCGCCTCGAGGAAGACGGCGTGTTGGGAATAGTCCTCGCGGTCGCGGCCCAAGGTCGTGGCGAGGTCGAAGCGGAAGCCGTCGACGTGGCATTCCTCGACCCAGTAGCGCAGGCTGTCCATCACCATCTGGAGGACGCGGGAATTGCGCAGGTTGAGCGAGTTTCCCGTGCCGGTGGTGTCGTAGTAGTAGCGCGGGTCGTCGCCCAGCAGGTAATAGCTCGCGTTGTCGATCCCCCGGAAGGACAGCGTCGGCCCGAGCTGGTTGCCCTCGGCGGTGTGGTTGTAGACCACGTCCATCAGCACCTCGATCCCCGCCTCGTGCAGGCGGCGGACCATCAGCTTGAATTCGTGCAGGTTTCCGTCCTGCGTGAGAAACCGCTGCGCGGGCGCGAAGAAGCCCAGCGTGTTGTAGCCCCAGTAGTTCGTCAGCCCCCGGTCGACGAGATGGCCGTCGTCGTAGAAGGCCTGGATCGGCAGGAGCTCGATCGACGTCACGCCAAGCTTCACGAGATGGTCGATCACGTCGTCCTGCGCCAGCCCCTCGAAGGTGCCGCGGAGCTTGGGGTCGAGCTCGTGCCGAAGCTCGGTCATCCCCTTGACGTGGGCCTCGTAGACGATCGTCCGGCTCCACGGGATCTGCGGCCGCACGTCGTTGCCCCAGGTGTGGGCCGGGTCGACGACCATCGACTTCGGCATGACGAAGGCGCTGTCGCGCCGGTCCATGCTGAGGTCGCCCTGCGCATGGCCGATCCGGTAGCCGAAGAGCGCCGGATGCCAGCGGATGTTGCCCCTGTGGGCCAGCGCATAGGGGTCGAGGAGAAGCTTCGCGGGGTTGAAGCGGTGGCCCGCCTGCGGCTCGTAGGGCCCGTGGACCCGGTATCCGTAAAGCTGGCCGGGGCGGACCTCGGGCAAATACCCATGCCACACCTGGTGGGTGAACTCGGGCAACTCGATGCGTTCGAGCTCGCGCTGGCCGCGGCTGTCGAAAAGGCAGAGCTCGACCTTCGTCGCATGGGCCGAGAACAGCGCGAAGTTCGTGCCCGACCCGTCCCATTGCGCGCCGAGCCGCACGTCCGAACCGGCCTCTAGCCGGCGCGTCGTCTGGACGGCCGGGGCCGACTGGGTGTCCATCTCAGTCCTCCGGCGCGAGGAACAGGGTGGCGAGCGGCGGCAGGGTCAGCGTCGCCGAGGCCGGCTGGCCGTGAATTCCCTCGCCCTGCGCCACGACGCGGCCGCCGTTCCCGGCGCCCGACCCGCCGTATTCGGCCGCGTCGGTGTTGACGACCTCGCGCCAGGTCCCGCCCGAGGGCATGCCGACGCGGAAGCCCTCGCGCAGGACCGGCGCCATGTTCGAGATCACGACCATCGGCTTCGTCCCCTCGCGCCCCCGGCGCAGGAAGCTGAAGACGTTGCTTTCGGCGTCGCCCCCGTCGATCCAGTGGAAGCCCGACGGGTCGCAGTCGCGGTCATGCAGCGCGGCGTGGTCGCGGTAGGCGCGGTTCAGGTCGCGCACGAGCCGCCGCACGCCGTCATGCGCCGGATCGTCGAGCAGATGCCAGTCGAGCGAGGCGTCGTGGTTCCACTCGCGCTCCTGCCCGAACTCGCAGCCCATGAACAGGAGCTTCTTGCCCGGATGCCCCCACATGAAGCCATAGTAGGCGCGCAGGTTGGCGAAGCGCTGCCAGCGGTCGCCCGGCATCTTGGTCAGAAGCGAACCCTTGCCGTGCACCACCTCGTCATGGCTGAGCGGCAGGACGAAGTTCTCGGAGAAGGCATAGTGGATGCCGAAGGTCATCTGGTGGTGGTGATACTTCCGGTAGATCGGGTCCTGCGACATGTAGGCCAGCGTGTCGTGCATCCAGCCCATGTTCCACTTGAACGAGAAGCCGAGGCCGTCTTCCTCCACGGGTCGCGACACGCCGGGCCAGGCGGTGCTTTCCTCGGCGATGGTGACGGCGCCCGGGGCGCGCTCGCGCACGAGCCGGTTGGTGCCCCGCAGGAAGTCGATCGCGTCGAGGTTCTCGCGCCCGCCCAGGCGGTTCGGGACCCATTCGCCGGGCTCGCGCGAGTAGTCGAGGTAGAGCATCGAGGCCACCGCATCGACGCGCAGCGCGTCCACGTGGAATTCCTCCAGCCAGTAGACCGCGTTCGTCCGCAGGAAGTTCGCGACCTCGCGCCGCCCGAAGTTGTAGATCAGCGTGTTCCAGTCCTTGTGGAAGCCCAGGCGCGGGTCCTCGTGTTCGTAGAGTGCCGTGCCGTCGAACCGCGCGAGCCCGTGTTCGTCGGACGGAAAATGCGCGGGCACCCAGTCGACGATCACGCCGATCCCGGCGCCGTGCAGCCGGTCGACCATGCGCGCAAACTCCTGCGGCGTGCCGAAGCGCGAGGTGGGGGCGAAGAGGCCGATGGGCTGGTAGCCCCAGGAGCCCGTGAAGGGATGTTCCGAGACCGGCAGGAACTCGACATGGGTGAAGCCCATCTCGGTCACGTACTCGATCAGGCGGTCGCCGAGCGCCTCGTAGTCGAGCGGCTGGCCGTCGCCCGTCTGCCGCCAGCTGCCGAGGTGGACTTCGTAGACCGAAACGGGCCTCTCCCGCAGGTCGACCCGCCGCGCCGACATCCAGCCCTCGTCGGTCCAGTCGTGCCGCACGATGCCGTCGACGATCGAGGCGGTGGCGGGCGCGGGTTCGGCGCGGAAGGCGAAGGGATCGGCCTTGAGCGGAAGAAGATCGCCCTGCGGCCCCAGGATCTCGAACTTGTAGACCGCGCCGCGCGCCACGTCGGGCAAGAAGATTTCCCAGATGCCGGTCTGGCCGCGCTGGCGCATCGGGTGGCGCCGCCCGTCCCAGGCGTTGAAGTCGCCCACGACGCTGACGCGGCCCGCGTTCGGCGCCCAGACGGCGAAGGCGGTGCCCGCCACGCCCTCGTGCGTCACCGGATGCGCGCCGAGCTTGCGGTAGAGTTCCTCGTGCCGGCCCTCGGCCATCAGGTACTCGTCCATCTCGCCCAGCAGGGGGCCGAAGCGGTAGGGATCCTCGCGCTCCCACTCTTGATCGCGTGCGCGGAGCCGCAGGCGGTAGGGGAAGATCTTCTTCTTCCGCGCGAGGCGCGCGTGGAAGAAGCCCTCGGGGTGCACCCGGTCAAGCTCGGCGCAGACGGCGCCCTTGCCGTCGAGCAGCGTCACCTCGCCCGCGTCGGGGGCAAAGACGTTGACCGTCACCGCGCCGTCCTCGGCGAACATGCCGAGCACCCGGAACGGGTCGCCGTGCCGGCCGCGCAGGATCGCCTCGACGTCCTCCTGCGGCGGCGCGGAAGCGGGAAGGCTGTCGAGGCTCATGTCGGGGCTCCGTCGTCCAGAAGGGCCAGCAGCCCCTCGAGCGGGATCTGGACCCAGTCGGGGCGCATGGCGAGCTCGTAGCCGATCTCGTAGGCGGCCTTCTGGATCAGGAAGAGGTCGAGAAGCCGGCGCTCGGCCGCGGCGTCCGCGGGATGCAGGCGCGCGCCCGCCATCGTCTCGCGGTAGGTGGCGAGGAAGGCGCCCTGCGTGTCGGCGCGCCAGCCTTCCACCGCCTCGGCGGTCGCCCCGGGGTCGGCGCCCAGTTCGATCCGGTGGAAGACGGTGGTCCAGAGCGCATAGTCGAAGGACCGCAGCATCCCCGCCACGTCGCGCAGCGGCGACGTCTTGGCCACGCGCTCGGCCAGAGACCGCTGCGGCTCGCCCTCGAAGTCGATGATCGTCACGTCGTTCTTCACGACGAGCACCTGGCCCAGGTGGTAGTCGCCGTGGATGCGGCACTTGCCGCCCGACGGCGCCATGCGCGCGGCCTCGGCCACGCGCGACCCGATCTCGTCCGACCGCGCCAGCACGCGCTCGGCCGCCGCGCGGCTCGCCTCGGGCAGGCGGCCGGTCTGGTCCTTCAGCGTCCCGAGCGCGCGGTCGACGTCGCCCTGCGTCTCCTCCGCGAGCCGGGCGAGGTCCTCCTGCGTCAGCGGCTCTTCGGCAAAGCCGCTTTCGGGGGTCCCGCTCGCCAGCGCGCGGTGCAACTCGGCCGTGCGCCGCCCGAGGAGCGTGCCGATGTCGAGATGCCCGCCCAGCACCATCGCGGCCTCGGCCTCGGGGTCGACCTCGGCCTCGGGGGTGAGGTGCTGGCGCTCGGTGTCGCGATCGAGCGCCTCGGTGACCCAGGTCCAGGCGTCGCCCTGGTTGCGCACGAACTCGGAAAACGCGCCGAGCGTCGTGGGCGTGCCCTCGGCGTCGATCCAGTCGATCGTGCCGAAAAGCGCGGGCGTGCCGTCGAAGTCGGTCTCTTCGGTCAGGAAGCGCGCGACCTCGATATCGGGCTGCACGCCGGCGCGCAGCCGGCGGTAGAGCTTGAGGATGACCCTGTCGCCGAAGGCGATCGAGGCGTTGCTCTGCTCGGCCGACAGAAGCCGCGGCGTGCCCGCCTCGAGATCGCCCGCGCGCGAGGATTTGCGGAAGGCGAGGCGCCCGCGCTCGCCCGCGATCTCGCGCTCTTCACGCAGGAGATCGAGTAGCCGCGTCGCCATGCCCTCGTCCGCCGCCCCGTCGAGGATCGCCCCCATCCGGTTCGCCCGGCGCAGCTTGGCGAGCGTCGCGGGCAGGCGCGGCGACAGCGTCGAGGTCTCCTCTTCCCAGGTCGCGGCGAGCGGCAGGAAGTAGCGCTGCGTCTCGCCGTCGACCTCGGCCTCGACGACCGAGAGAAGCTGCCGCCCGCCGCCCAGATCGGCGAGCCGCTCGAGCGTGATCTGCCCGAGCCGCCGCCCCTTGCCGGCGAACCATCGCTGGAGCGGCAGGTATTCGCGCAGCGTCTGGCGCTCGAACTCGCGTCCCGTCCGGTCGGCGAGCGCGGCCGTCAGGGTGCCGTCGCGCGTGGTGAGCGTGAGGAAGTCCGGCAGCACCGGCGTGTAGGGCGTGTGCCAGGCCGGCGCCTCCTCTGCCCCCGCGAGCACGAACCAGTAGTAGCCGTAGGCGGGCAGGGTGAGGAGATAGGGCAGTTCGCCCACCGGCGGGAAGGCCGAGCGGCCGCTCAGTTCCACCGGAACGGCGCCCGCGAAGTCCGACAGGTCGATCTCGGCCGCCTGCGCCTGCCGCGACAGGTTCGCCACGCACAGCACCGTCTCGCCGCCGTCGCGGCGGACATAGGCCAGGACCTTGCGGTTCTTGGGGTAGAGCAGCCGGATCTCGCCCCGCCCGAACGCCGCATGCCGCTGGCGCACCGCGATCATCCGCTTCATCCAGTTCAGAAGCGACGAGGTCGCGCCCTGCTGCGCCTCGACGTTGATCGCCTCGAACCCATAGACCGGGTCCTGGATCGTGGGCAGGTAGAGCCGCTGCGGGATCGCCTTCGAGAACCCGGCGTTGCGGTCGGCCGACCACTGCATGGGCGTCCTCACCCCGTCGCGGTCGCCGAGGTAGTAGTTGTCGCCCATCCCGATCTCGTCGCCGTAGTAGATGATCGGCGTGCCGGGCATCGACAGGAGCATGAAGTTCAGAAGCTCGATCTTGCGCCGGTCGTTCTGCAGAAGCGGCGCGAGGCGGCGGCGGATGCCCATGTTGATCCGGGCCCGCGCATCCGCGGCGTAGGTCTCCCACAGGTAGTCGCGCTCGCGGTCCGTCACCATCTCGAGCGTCAGTTCGTCATGGTTGCGCAGGAAGATGCCCCACTGGCAGTCGGGCGGAATGTCCGGCGTCTGGCGGATGATGTCGGTGATCGCGTGCCGGTCCTCCTGCGCGAGCGCCATGTACATCCGCGGCATGAGGGGGAAGTGGAACCCCATGTGGCATTCGTCGCCCTCGCCGAAATAGGGGCGCGTGTCCTCGGGCCACTGGTTGGCCTCGGCCAGAAGCATCCGCCCTTCGTAATGGGCGTCGAGATCGGCGCGGATCGCCTTCAGGACCTCGTGCGTCTCGGGCAGGTTCTCGTTGTTGGTGCCGTCGCGCTCCACCAGATAGGGGATCGCGTCGAGCCGCAGCCCGTCGACCCCCATGTCGAGCCAGAAGTGCATGACATCGAGCACCTCGCGCAGCACCTGCGGGTTGTCGAAGTTGAGGTCCGGCTGGTGGCTGTAGAAGCGGTGCCAGTAGTACTGTTCCGCCACCGGGTCCCAGGCCCAGTTCGACGTCTCGGTGTCGGTGAAGATGATCCGCGTCTCGGGCCATTTCGCGGGGTCGTCCGACCAGACGTAGAAGTCGCGCTCTGCGCTGCCCCGGGGCGCGGCCCGCGCCCGCTGGAACCAGGGGTGCTGGTCGGAGGTGTGGTTGATGACAAGCTCGGTGATGACCTTGAGGCCGCGCCGGTGCGCCTCGTCCACGAAGCCCTGGAAGTCGTCCATGTCGCCGTAGGCGGGGTTGATCGCCTTGTAGTCGGCAATGTCGTAGCCGTCGTCCCGCAGGGGCGAGGGGTAGAAGGGCAGGAGCCAGACGGCGGTCGCGCCCAGCTCCTGAACATGATCGAGCCGCTGCATGAGGCCCTTGAAGTCGCCCATGCCGTCGCCGTCCGAATCCTGGAAGGCCTTCACGTGCAGCTGGTAGATGACCGCGTCCTTGTACCAGTCGGCCGCCTGCGCGGCGTCCACCGGGCGCTGGAGAAGCTCGACGTTCATGCGCCACCGCCCGGCGGCGTGATCCGCCAGATCGCGTAGGGCCGGTGGTGGGGGTCGAGCGCGAGCCTGTGGTGCTTGCCGTGCCAGGTGAAGGCGTTGCCGTGGATCAGGTCCTGCACCTCGACGGAGGCGTCGTCCGGCAGGCCGAAGTCCCACAGCGGCACCTCGAAGCCGAACTCGGCCGGCTCGTGCGGGTCGATGAGCACGTGGAACAGGACGAAGTTCTCCGCCTCCTCGTCCATCCGCCCGTAGTAGAGCACCCGGTCGTCATGGGCCGTGTAGAAGCGCAGGTTCAGGTGGTCGCGCAGCGCGGGCTCGTCGGCCCGGATGCGGTTCATCAGGCGGATGTCGTCCTTGATGTGGCCGTCTGCGTCGAAGTCGCGGTCCTTGATCTCGTATTTCTCGGAATGAAGGTATTCCTCGCGCCCCGGCAGCGGCTCGGCCTCGCAGAGCTCGTAGCCCGAATAGACCCCGTAGGCGCCCGACAGCGACGCGGCCATGACAAGCCGCGTGCGGAAGCCCGGACGGCCCGAATACTGCAGGAAGACCGGGTTGATGTCGGGCGTGTTGACGAAGAAGTTGGGCCGCATGACATGGGCCGCGTCGGTCGTCGTCAACTCTTCCAGATACTCGGTCAGCTCGGCCTTCGTCGTCCGCCAGGTGTAGTAGGTGTAGCTCTGGGTGAAGCCGACCTTGGCGAGCCGCTTCATCACCTTGGGCCGGGTGAAGGCCTCGGACAGGAAGATCGCCTCGGGGTGGGTCTTGCGGACCTCGGCGATGATCCATTCCCAGAACGGAAAGGGCTTGGTGTGCGGGTTGTCGACCCGGAAGGACAGCACGCCCCGGTCGGCCCAGAACAGGAACAGGTCGCGGATCGCCTGCCAGAAGGGAAGGTTCGGACCGTCGTCGAGGTAGTAGCGGAAGTTGACGATGTCCTCGTACTTCTTGGGCGGGTTCTCGGCGTGCTTGATCGTCCCGTCGGGGCGACGCTCGAACCAGTCGGGGTGCTCGGCGATCCACGGGTGGTCGGGCGAGGCGTTCAGCGCCACGTCGATCGCGATCTCGAGCCCGTGGTCGCGCGCCGCCGCCACCAGCCGGTCGAAGTCGCGGAGCGTGCCGAGGGGTGGATGCACGTCGAGGAACCCGCCTTCGTGCGAGCCGATGGCGTAGGGGCTGCCGACGTCGCCGGGCTCGGCGCGGAGCGCGTTGTTCCGGCCCTTGCGGTTCGTCTCTCCGATCGGGTGGATCGGCGGGAAGTAGAGCGTGTCGAAGCCGAGGTCGCGCACGTAAGGCAGATGCCCGATCACGTCGTCGAAGGTGCCGTGGTTGGTGCCTTCGCCCGTCGAGCGGGGGAACAGCTCGTACCATGCGCCGAAGGCCGCGCGTTCGCGGTCGATCCAGAGCGGCAGTTCGCGCGGATAAAGCGTGCGGTCGGCCTGCGGGCCGATGCGCCGGAGAAGCGCCTGCGTCTCGGGCGCCATGAGCGCCTCGAGCGCGCCGTCGTCCGCGACGGAGGCCTTGAGCGCCTGCAACGCCTCGCCATCCGCGCCCCTGGCCGTCACGCGAGCGAGAAGGCGCCGCGCCTCCTCGATCTCGACGGCGACGTCCTGCCCGGCCGCGATCTTCTTCGCAGTGTCGTGGCGCCAGGTGCCGAAGAGGTCGCGCCAGGCCGCTATGGTGAAGTGATGGGCCCCGATCCCTTCGGGCAGGATCTCGGCCCGCCAGCGGTCGTTGCCGAGCGGCATCATCGGCACCGCGGCGGCGTTCCGGCTGCCGTCTTTCCGGAACAGCACCGCGGCGCCGATGACCTCGTGGCCGTCGCCGAAGACGTCGGCCATGATCTCGACGGGACGCCCGATGACGCCCTTGGCGGCGAAGCGCCCGGCGTCGATCTCGGGGGTCACGCCCTCGATGGCGATCCTGTGACTTGCAAGCTGTCTGAGATGCGCGTCCTGCGGCGCTGCGTCGTCCGGCATGCCAGGCCCCTGTCCTTCCCGTCCCTGCGGTTCGGGAGTGCAACGGCCCGGGTGGGCTTGGGTTCCACCTCTTCCCGGCGCAAGGCGATTGACCCGGACGACGGCCCTGCCTAGACTGGACGCATGTTCGGGGAGGGCAGGCGATGCGCTACGTGAAGGCTGGGCTTCTCTACCTGCTGTGCAACGGCGTGGGACTCCTCCTCGCGAGCCTGCTCCTCGCGGGCTTCCGGATCTCGTGGACGGCCTTCTTCATCGCCATCCTCCTGATGTCGGTTCTGCTCGCGGTGATCGCGCCCGTCGCGCGCAGGGTGGCGGAGAAGCGGGCGCCGCAGCTTCTGGGCGGCATCGCGCTCGTGGCGATCTTCCTCAGCCTTCTCGTCACCTCGCTCGTCGTGCCGGGCGTGCAGATCTCGGGCGCGGGAGCCTGGATCGGGGGGACGGTGCTCGTCTGGATCGGCAGCCTCGCGGCCTCCTTCCTCCTCCCGTCGCTGGTCTTCCGCGAAACCTCGCGCGGCGCGCCCTAGCCCGCCCCCGACAGGGAGCGGGCCCGGCCGACTCAGCTGGCCTTGAGCGTTTCGGTCGAGGAGAAGAACATCGCCTGGCTGACCGCCGACCTGACCTGGTCCTCGGTATAGGGCTTGGCGATGACGAAGGCGGGCTCCGGCCGGCTTCCGGTCAGGAGCCGCTCGGGGAAGGCGGTGATGAACACGATGGGAATCTCACCCACCGCCCGCAGAAGATCGTTCACCGCGTCGATCCCCGACGAGTTGTCGGCCAGCTGGATGTCGGCGAGGATCAGGTCGGGCCGGTTTGCGAGCCCGAGCCGCACGGCCCCTTCGCGGGTGCGTCCGACCCCGGTGATCTCGTGACCCATCGACGTCACGATCGACTGGATGTCCATGGCGATGATCGCCTCGTCCTCGATGACGAGCACCTTGCCCGCGACGCTCCGCTCCATCTCGCGGCGGGCGATGTCGAGCAGCTGGACCACCTCCCGGTCGGGAAGTTGCATGATCTGCGCGATCTGGAGCGTATTGAACTCCTCGACCGTGTTGAGCAGGAGCGCCTCGCGCGTGTTGGGCGTGAGATCGCCCAGATGGCTGTGCGCGGCCCGCTCGAGCGCGCGTTCGGGCGTCTCCACCGGGGCGCCTGCGCTGTTCCAGATGAGGTGGAACGCGCGGAACAGCGCGACGCGCAGGTCGAGCCCTCTGTCGAGCGCCCCGCGATCCTCGATGATTGCCTCGAGCGTCGCGACGGCGTAGGCATCACCCGTCCGCTGGGTTCCGGTCAGCGCCCTCGCGTAGCGGCGCAGATACGGCAACTCGTGCGCGATCCGCTCGGCAAGTGCACTGTCGGTGGTGGTGTTGGGCATTGTCCCTCCGAAATTTCACGAACTTCCCCGGAACCAACCTCTCCGGCCTGCGTTCGGTTCCCGTTGAGGGGGAAGAAAAGGAACAACCGGTGTGTTTATGAAGGAAAGAAGCGGCGAAGGCAAACCGATCAGACCGCGAGGGCGGAAGGACCGGCGGGAAATCGACGACAACCTGAAGCGCGTCTACGAGAACTTCGTCGAGGACGACATTCCCGACCGGTTCCTCGAGTTGCTCCAGAAACTGCGAGAGGGGGGCAAGGAGGAATGAAGTCCGCCCTGGCGAAGACCAAGGACAGCCGCCCGCTCGACCCGCGCGACGAGATCGTGGTCCACCTCAAGCCGATGCGCGCCTTCGCGCTGTCGCTGACGCGGGACATGTCGCGCGCCGACGATCTGGTGCAGGACACGGTCGTGAAGGCCTGGACCAACATCGACAAGTTCGAGCCCGGGACGAACATGCGCGCCTGGCTCTTCACGATCCTGCGCAACACCTTCTATTCCGAGCGCCGCAAGGCGCGCCGCGAGGTGGCGGATGCCGAAGGCGTGCTGACCGAACAGATCGCCGAGAAGCCCTCGCACGACGGCAGGCTGGCGCTGGCCGACTTCCGCCGCGCCTTCGAGAAGCTTCCCGTCGAGCAGCGCGAGGCGCTCATTCTCGTCGGCGCCGAGGGGTTTTCCTACGAGGACGCGGCCGCGATGTGCCGCTGCGCCGTCGGCACGATCAAGAGCCGGGCGAACCGCGGCCGCCACAAGCTCGCCGAGCTTCTGCATCTCGACGAGAACGAGGCCATGGAGATGACGGACCAGGCGACGCTCGCCGTCATCGCCCGCAATCCGAGGGCGGGGTGACCGGACAGACCCAGACGGCCGGCGCGAGGGCCTTCGAGGCGGCAAGCATCCGGCCGGCGCGGCCGCTCCGGCCCCGGCGCCTCGGCCTGCTCGTGCAGATCGCGGTTCTTCTGTCGGTCGCGCTGGTGCCGATCGGGCTCGTCGCCGTCCTGCAGACCCAGCGCGCCTTCGAGGCCTCGCGCGAGGTCTATCTCGACGCGCTGCGCGCGCGCACGATCGAGGCGGCGACGCCCGAGCGCGAGGGGATCCAGGTCGGCGTCGGCCTTCTGCGCGGGGTGGCCGACACGCTCGTGGCGCTCGACCCCGACGACGCGGCCTGCGTGGCGCTGATGGCGCAGGTCGGCCAGACGAACCCGCGCATCCTGTTCGTGGGCTTCGTCGAGCCGCCCGGGACCTCGCGCTGCAACAGCGCGAACCGGGTCTTCGACTTCAGTGGCAACGCTGCCTCGGCCGCCCTTTTCGCCGAGCCGCGCTCGGATGTCCGCTACAACCCGGCGGGAGATGTCTCGGGACGGCCGGTCGTCGTGCTGAGCGAGCCGGTGCGCGGCCCCGATGGCGACTTCCGCGGCTTCGTCACCCTGTCCTTTCCGGTGCGCGCCATCCCCGACCGGCCCGACGACCTCGAGGGCACGCCGCGGGCCGAGGTCATCCTGTTCAACTCCCGCGGACAGATCCTGAGCTCGAGCGTCGTCGAGCCCGCGGGCGTGCTGCCGGCCGGCCGGCCGCTCGAGGAGCTCGCGCAGACGAGCCCCGCCGCTTTCTCGGACCTGAGCATGGGCGGCGCGGCCCGCGACTACACGGTGGTGACCGTCGCGCCGGGGCGCGCCTATGCGCTCGGCACGGCGCTCGCCCGGGCCTCGACCTACGACACCTCGCCGCTTTTGTCCGCCTCGCTCGCCCTGCCGCTGCTCATGTGGCTTGTCAGCATGGCCGTCGCGCTCGTCTCGATCCATCTCCTCGCGATCCGGCCGATCCACGACCTCGGCCGGCGGATGCGCGGCTTCGCCGACGGCCGGCGCATCCTGCAGCCGGGACGGCTGCGCAACGCGCCCGAGGAGATCACCGAGATCGGCGAGACCTTCGAGACGATGGCGCGCAAGATCATCCGCGACCAGGCCGATCTCGAGAACACGCTGTTCGAGCGCGGCGTGCTGCTCAAGGAGGTCCACCACCGCGTCAAGAACAACCTCCAGCTCATGAGCTCGATCCTGAACATGCAGCTGCGCAAGGTCGAGAGCCCCGAGGCGCGCCGCGCGCTCCGCGACGTGCAGGATCGCCTGCACAGCCTCGCCGCGATCCACCGCGCGCTCTACCAGGCGCCCGAGCTGTCGCAGGTGCAGTTCGACGACCTCCTGCGCGACCTCGTCGGCCGGCTCGTCTCGCTCGCGCCCGAGCGGCTCGAGGGGCACGCGCCCGATCTCGATCTCGCCGGCGTGCGGCTCGTGCCCGACCAGGCCGCCCCGCTCGCCATGATCGCGGCCGAGATGATCACGAACGCGCTGAAATATCTGGGCGAGAACGGCAGCGGGAAACGCCGGATCGGCGTCTCGCTGGCGAGGGACGAAACCGAGGGCGGCACCGAGATCGTGCTGTCGGTCCGGAACACCGCGCCGCCCGGTGCCACCGAGACACGCCCCGACGGGCTCGGCCGGCAGCTCATGGTGGTCCTGACCCAGCAGCTCGACGGCACGCTGCACGCCGAGGCCACCGACGACTGCTACACGGTGAGCCTCCGCTTCCTGCGCGCGAACTTCGAGCCCGGCGACGCCTGAGCCTCCCTTGCGGCGGAACCGCGACCCCGCCGCGACGTTCAGCCCCCGAACCTTAAGAGGAGGCGGATCGTGAACTGGGACACCATCAAGGGCCAGTGGAAGCAGATACGCGGCGAAGCCAAGAGCCAGTGGGGCAAGCTCAGCGACGACGACCTCACCCGGATCGAAGGCGACCGCGACAAGCTCTTGGGCGCGGTGCAGGAGCGCTACGGCCGGACGAAGGACGAAGCCCGGCGCGAGGTCGACGCCTGGCGGAACGGGCGGGGCTGACATGGCAGAGGATCAGCACACCCCAGACGCCGCACGCGCGGAGCTTTTCGAGCGGCTCGACGACATCCGCGCCGGCATGCTCGGTGTCGATGGATCGGGCCGGATGCGCCCGATGAGCCACTTCGCGGACGAGGCGGCGGGCGTCCTGCACTTCATCACCTCGCGCAAGGCCGACCTCGCGGCCGAGGTGGGGCAAGGCGCGACGGGGCACTTCTGCCTGATGGCGCCGGACTTCCACGCCTGGATCGCCGGCACCCTGAGCCCGAACGAGAACGCGGAGACACTTGACGCGTTGTGGGGCCCGATGTCCGCGGCCTGGTTCACCGGCCGGGACGACCCCGACATCCTTCTCCTCACCATGCCGATGCGCGAGGCAGAGCTGTGGTCCTCGACCGACAGCAGCCTGCATTTCGGGTTCGAGATCGTGCGCGCGAACCTCGATCCCGACCACGTGCCCGAGGTCGGCACCCATGACAGGATCCGCCTCTGAGGGCGGTTGCTCTCTCGGGCGGGCGCGTGCGGGCGCTTCCCGACAGCCTGTCCGACGACCGTTTCCTGCCGCTGCCGTCGCCC
>DAINOF010000041.1:0-15734 GCA_036735505.1 Paracoccaceae bacterium | reverse complement strand
CGTCGCCGTAGAACATCCGCGTGTTCTCCTTGTAGAACAGCGGGTTCTCGATCCCCGAATAGCCCGTCCCCTGGCCGCGCTTGGACACGAAGACCTGCTTGGCGCTCCACACCTCGAGCACCGGCATCCCCGCGATGGGGCTGTTCGGATCCTCCTGCGCGGCCGGGTTCACGATGTCGTTCGACCCGATCACGATGGCCACGTCGGTCGAGGGGAAGTCCTCGTTGATCTCGTCCATCTCGAGCACGATGTCGTAGGGCACCTTCGCCTCGGCCAGAAGCACGTTCATGTGCCCCGGCAGCCGCCCCGCCACCGGGTGGATCGCGAACCGCACGGTCTTGCCCCGCGCCCGCAGCTTGCGCGTCAGTTCCGACACCGCCTGCTGCGCCTGCGCCACCGCCATGCCGTAGCCCGGGATGATGATGACCGACTCCGCATCGTTCAGCGCCGCCGCCACCCCGTCCGAATCGATGGCGATCTGCTCGCCCTCGACCGCCATCGCTGGCCCCGTGGTGTTGCCGAACCCGCCCAGGATCACGCTCACGAAGGACCGGTTCATCGCCTTGCACATGATGTAGGACAGGATCGCCCCCGACGAGCCCACAAGCGCCCCCACCACGATCAGAAGGTCGTTCGACAGCGAGAACCCGATCGCCGCCGCCGCCCAGCCCGAATAGCTGTTCAGCATCGACACGACCACCGGCATGTCCGCGCCGCCGATCCCCATGATCAGGTGATAGCCGATGAAGAGGGCGAGAAGGGTCATCAGGATCAGCGTCCAGGACCCCGCGCCCGAGACATAGGCGAAGAGCAGAAGCAGCGACACAGCCGCCGCGCCCGCGTTCAGCATGTGCCCGCCCGGCAGCTTCGTGGCCTTGGTGTCGACCTTGCCGGCGAGCTTGCCGTAGGCGACGACCGAGCCCGTGAAGGTGACGGCCCCGATGAAGACGCCCAGGAACACCTCAACCCGCAGGATCGTGATCTCGCGCGCGAACTTCTCGGCCACCTTCAGCGCGAAGCCCTGCACGTCGGCGAAGAGATCGGGCTGCCCCGCCGCCGCGGCGCAGGCGATGTAGGTCGCGAATTCGGGGCAGCGCGCGATGCCGGCGTCCAGCATCATGCCCGCGACGCGGGTCATCTCGATCTCGGCGTTGAAGCCGATCAGGACGGCCGCGAGGCCCACGAGCGAATGCATCGCGGCCACGAGCTGCGGCATCTCGGTCATCTGCACGCGCTGCGCGACGGTCCATCCCGCCGCCCCGCCGAGGCCCAGAAGCACGAGCGCCAGGAACCAGTTGCCCGACCCGTCGCCCAGCATCGTGGCGAGAATGGCGAGCGCCATGCCCGCGATCCCGTACCAGACGGCGCGCTTGGCGCTCTCCTGCCCCGACAGCCCGCCCAGCGACAGGATGAAGAGGATCGCGGCGACGACATAGGCCGCGGTGGTGAATCCGAGTTCCATTCCCGCGGCCCCCTACGACTTCTGGAACATGGCGAGCATCCGGCGCGTGACCTGGAAGCCCCCCACGATGTTCACGCCCGCCATCAGCACCGACAGCGCGGCCAGCAGGATAACGAGGTAACTCCCCGACCCGATCTGCAACAGCGCGCCCAGGATGATGATCGACGAGATCGCGTTGGTGATCGCCATGAGCGGCGTGTGCAGGCTGTGGCTCACGTTCCAGATCACCTGGAAGCCCACGAAGACCGCCAGCACGAAGACCACGAAATGCGCCATGAAGGACGCCGGTGTCACGAGCCCCAGCAGAAGCACCAGCGCGCCCCCGCCCAGCAGAAGCCCGACCTGTGTCCGCGTCTGCGCCTGGAACGCCGCGACCTCCTGCGCCCGCTTCTCGGCCGGCGTCAGCTCCTTCGGCTTCTCCTTGGGCTTCGCCGCCGCGATCGCCTGCACCTTCGGCGGCGGCGGCGGCCAGGTCACGGTACCGTCGTAGGTGACGGTCGCCCCCCGGATCACGTCGTCCTCCATGTTGTGGACCAGAACGCCGTCCTTGCCCGGCGTCAGGTCCGACATCATGTGGCGGACGTTGGTGGAATAGAGCGTCGAGGCCTGCGCGGCCATCCGGCTGGGGAAATCGGTGTAGCCCACGATGGTGACGCCGCCCTCGGTCACGATCTTCTGGTCGGGCACGGTGAGGTCGCAGTTGCCCCCCCGCTCGGCGGCGAGGTCCACGATCACGGACCCCTGCTTCATCAGCCCCACCATGTCCTCGGTCCAGAGCTTCGGCGCAGGCCGGCCCGGGATCAGCGCGGTGGTGATCACGATGTCCATCTCGGGGGCGAGCTCGCGGAACTTCGCAAGCTGCTTCTCCCGGAACTCGGGGGAAGACGGCGCCGCATAGCCGCCCGTCGCCGCGCCGTCCTGGCTCGCCTCGAACTCGAGGAAGACGAAATTCGCGCCCATGGACTCGATCTGCTCGGCCACCTCGGGGCGCACGTCGAAGGCGTAGACGATGGCGCCCAGCGATGTCGCCGTCCCGATGGCGGCCAGGCCCGCGACGCCCGCGCCCACGACCAGCACCTTGGCGGGGGGCACCTTGCCCGCCGCCGTCACCTGGCCCGTGAAGAACCGGCCGAAATTGCCCCCCGCCTCGATCACCGCGCGATAGCCCGCGATGTTGGCCATCGAACTCAGCGCGTCCATCTTCTGCGCGCGGCTGATCCGCGGCACCATGTCGATCGCGATGACGTTCGCGCCCTTGTCCTTCGCGATCTCCAGCAGCGCCTCGTTCTGGCCCGGGTAGAAGAACGAGATCAGCGTCTGCCCCTTGCGGAGCTTCTTCGCCTCGGCCTCCGTCGGCGGGCGCACCTTGGCGACCACGTCCGCCGCCTTCCAGAGCGCCGCCGCGGTCTTCACGACCTCGACGCCCACCGCCGAATAGGCCGCGTCCGAAAACCCGGCCGCCGCCCCGGCGCCCGCCTCGATCACGCACTCATGCCCGAGCTTCTTCAGCTGGACCGCGCTGTCGGGCGTCATCGCCACCCGCGCCTCGCCGTCGAGGATTTCCTTCGGTGTCCCGATCTTCACCTGCGTCTTCCCCCCGTGCTCTCCGGTCCGCATGATGTGGCGCTGAACGCCGCTCTGTCCCTTACCGCGCGCAAGATTGTTCCACAAGGCGGGCGAAGGCGGGCGGACACGTCACGCCCAACGCTGCACCCGCGCCGCCCAGGCGTCGAACGCCGCCCCGAAGCGCGCCCTGAGCCGAGCCTCCTCGGGCCGGATGAACCGCGCCGTGATGACCGCCACGAAGACCGGCACCAGCCCCAGCGCGAGCACGGAATCCCACCGAAGCCCGAGCCCCGCGAGGATCAGCGCGTCGCCCAGGTAGATCGGATTGCGCGACAGCCGGTAGACCCCCGAGGTCACGATGGCCGACGGCTGCCCGTGCGGGATGATCGTCGTCCGGGCGCGCCGGAACTCGACCGCCGCCGCGACCGCCAGACCGATCCCCGCCGCCACCAGCCCCGCGCCGACCCAGTCGCCCGCCGCGCCGAAGGCGCCGAACGGCCGCCATTCCGCCTGCGCAAGCCCGAGCGCGGCGAAAAGGGCAAGCCAGAGCGGCGGCAGGTCGATCCACTTCATGGCCCCGCCCTTACCGCGAAACCGCTTGACGCGACAGTCCCCGCGCCGGACCATGATCCCGACCCGCGGCACCGCCGCGTCCGAACGGCGTCCGGGGGCGCCCGAGGCGGTTCAGCACGGCCCGACCTGTCGACCATCAGGCAAGGGAGGAGCCAACCGTGCGCCCCATCACCATCCTCGGACCATCGCAATCGGGAAAGACCACGCTGGCGGAAGCGCTCGCGGCCCTCGAGGCCCACCCCACCGCCACGCCCATGGGCCCGGGCCTCACGCTCCGGACCTTCCGCTATCTCGGCGAGGACTGGGCGTCGTTCGACATCGCGGGCGGCGCCGACCACCTGCCCGCCGCGGCGCAGGCGCTGGCCGCCAGCGACGCCGCCGTCCTCTGCGTCGCGCCCGACCCCGAGGCCGCCCCCCTCGCCGCGCCAGGCCTCCGGCTCGCCGAGGAAAGCGGCACCCCCGTCTTCCTCTTCATCAACCGCATGGACCAGGCGCAGGCCCGCATCCGCGATACGGTGGCCGCGCTCCAGTCCTACGCCGCCCACGCCATCGTCCTCCGCCAGGTCCCGATCCGCGAGGGCGGGCAGGTCACCGGCGCCGTCGACCTCATCTCGGAACGCGCCTGGCACTACGAGGAGGGTCGCCCCTCCTCGCTCGTCCGGATCCCGCCGGATCTCCGCGACCGCGAGCAGGAAGCCCGGACCGAGCTTCTCGAGCACCTCGCCGATTTCGACGACGCGCTGCTCGAGGAACTGATCGAGGATCGCGCGCCACCCACCGCGCGCATCCATGCGCTGATCGCCGGCCTCCACCGGCAGGGCGACCTCATCGCCGCCTATCTCGGCGCGGCCCTGCACAGGAACGGCGTGAACCGCCTGATGAAGTCCCTGCGGCACGAGGCGCCGATGCCAGAGGACACCCGCCGCCGCCTCGGGGGCGCGGTCACCGCCGTCGCGGTCGCCGCCGACCACCGCAAGCACGTCGGCAAGTCGGTGCTCCTGCGCGACCTGGGCGGAGGTCTCGCGCAGGGCGCACCCCTCGGCGGCGCCCCTCTCGGCGCGCTCCAGACGCCGGCCGGCGCGGCCCTGGCGGAGGACCTCGCCCCCGGCGCCCTCGCGCTCGCGCTCCGCTCCGACCATCTCGACCGCGGCCGTGCCTATGGGCCGGACGCGGCGCAGGACCTGCCCGCCTGGACCCGCGGCGCGCCCCCCGCGCTGCGCCGGATCCTCACGCCGGCGCACGACAAGGACGACGCCCGCCTCTCGGCCGCGGTCGCGCGCCTTGCCGCCGTCGATCCCGGCCTCGCCACGGGACAGGACGCGGCCACGGGTCACGTCATCGCCGCCTTCCAGGGGCCGATGCACCTGCGCGCCATGCTCGACCGCCTCATGGCCGAGTTCGGCGTCGAGGCGCGGGCCGAGCCCGTGCCGCCCAGCTACCGCGAGACGATCCGGGCAGAGGTCCACCGCCAGCACCGGCACAAGAAGCAGACGGGCGGCGCGGGCCAGTTCGCCGAGGTCCACCTGACCCTCCGCCCCCTCGCGCGGGGCGAGGGATTTCGTTTCGAGGAGGCGGTGAAGGGCGGCACCGTACCCCGCAACTACATACCCGCCGTCGAACAGGGCGCCCGCGATGCGCTGGCCGCAGGTCCCCACGGCGTCTCCGTGGTGGACGTCGCCGTGACGCTCACCGACGGCAAGGCCCATGCGGTCGACTCGTCCGACCATGCCTTCCGCCTCGCCGCCGCAGCCTGCGTCCGCGAGGCGCTGCGCGAGGCAAGGCCGGTCGTCCTGCAACCGATCGACCGGGTGGCGGTCCACCTGCCCTCGGTCTGGTCTGGGGCGCTCGTGGGCCTCGTCTCGTCGCTCAAGGGCCAGGTCCAGGGCTTCGAGGCGCACCCATCCGCGCGCGGCTGGGACATCTTCCGCGCGCTGGTGCCCGAGGCCGCGCGCGACGATCTCCTGCAGGCGCTCGGCGGGCTGTCCCACGGCACGGGCTGGCTCGAGGCCGAGTTCGACCATTACGAGGACCTTCCCCCCGACGAGGCCGGGCGGGTCCTCAAGACACGCGCCGACGCCCTCGCCTGAGCGGCGGCAGGTTACGTGCGGGCCCCTTGCGCCCACCCCCGCGCGGCGGGATACCTGCCGGGCGGAGCCATACGGTTTCCATACGCGAGCCATACGCTTTCCATACGCCTGCCGAGGGCCACCCGATGACCGATTTCGCCGCCACCCGCGCCCTCTTCGACCTGCCCGAGGGACAGATCTACCTCGACGGCAACTCGCTCGGGCCGCTGCCCAGGGCGGTGGCCGAACGGGTCGCCCGGACGGTGACCGGGGAATGGGGCAAGATGGCCATCGGCGGCTGGAACCGCGCGGGCTGGATGGCCATGCCCACCCGCATCGGCGACCGGATCGGCCGGCTGATCGGCGCGCCGCCGGGCACCGTCGTGATGGGCGACACGCTGTCGGTCAAGGTCTACCAGGCGCTCGCCGCCGCGCTCGAGCTTCGGCCCGGCCGGAGCGTGATCCTCAGCGATTCCGGGAACTTCCCGAGCGATCTTTACATGGCCGAGGGCCTCGTCCGCACCCTCGCCGCAGGACACGAACTGCGCGTCGTGGCGCCCGAGGAGGTCGAGGACCACATCACCCCCGACATCGCCGTCCTGATGCTGACCGAGGTCGACTACCGCACCGGCCGCCGCCACGACATGAAGCGGCTGACCGGGAAGGCCCATGCCGCGGGCGCGCTGACCGTCTGGGACCTCGCCCATTCGGCCGGCGCCTTCCCCGTGGACGTCCTCGGGGCCGGCGCCGACTTCGCCGTCGGCTGCACCTACAAGTACCTCAACGGCGGCCCCGGCGCCCCGGCTTTCATCTATGTGGAACGATCGCTTGCAGACCAAACCCGACCTACCCTCTCGGGCTGGCTCGGCCACGCGGAGCCCTTCGCCTTCGACCTCACCTACCGCCCCGGCGCCGGCATCGAGCGCATGCGCGTCGGCACGCCGCCCATCCTGCAGCTCGCCGCCCTCGATGCCGCGCTCGACGTCTGGGAGGGTGTGGACCTCCACGACCTCCGCGCCCGCTCGATCGAGCTGACGGAACGCTTCATCGCCGAGGTCGAGGCCCGCTGCCCCGACCTCGCCCTCGCTTCGCCCCGGGACCCGGCACAGCGCGGGAGCCAGGTGAGCTTTCGCCACCCCGAGGGCTACGCGATCATGCAGGCACTGATCGCCCGCGGCGTCGTGGGCGACTTCCGCGCCCCCGACATCCTGCGCTTCGGCTTCACGCCGCTCTTCATCCGCCCCGAGGATGTCACGCAAGCCGCTGAAATCCTTGAAGACGTGATGCTTTCCCGCGCCTGGGACCGCGCCGAGTTCCACCGCCGCGCGGCCGTCACCTGAGAAACCCGAAGGCCGCCTGTCGAAATCGCGGCCCCTCGCGTCTCTGGGAGTCATGCGGCCCATGACGGGACCGCCCCAACCACGGAGACAAGCCATGAAAACCTACGTCTTCGCCGCCGCCGCGGCGCTTCTCGCAGCCCCGGCCATCGGCGAACCCTTCACGCTGATGATCTGGGAGAGCCCCGAGGAGCTTGCGCTCCGCACCGACACGACCGCCGCCGGCCATGCGTACTGGGGCGGCTACATGGCCTTCGCCGAAGAGGCGGGCGCCGCGAGCATCCTCCGCGGCGGCTCGGCGCTGAGGACCGAGGCAGGCAGCATCGTCACCCTCGGCACCGCCCAGGAGGCCACGGGCGCGCTCCGCCTCGGCGGCTATTTCCAGATCGACGTCCCCGACCTCGGCTCGGCCAGGGACTGGGCCGCGAAGCTTCCGGCAAGCCGGACCGGCGCCGTCGCGATCCACCCCGGATACCCCGCGCCGGGCATGTAGCCCGCTTCGAGTTTCGCGTGTAACCTCCTGACAGACCGAAGGGATTTTCCGATGAAATACACGATCCTCTGCTACGAGACCGCCGCGGACTTCGCCAGGCGGGACAACCCCGAGACCGCCGGCGCCTACTGGGCGGGGTGGAGCGCCTACGGCGCGGCGCTCGCCCAGGCGGGGGTGATGGTGGGCGGGGCGGGGCTGCTGCCGCCCTCGGCCGCCACCACCGTCCGCGTCCGCAACGAGGCCCGCGACGTGCAGGACGGCCCCTATGCCGATGCCAAGGAACAGCTCGGCGGTTTCTTCATCATCGAGGTTCCCGACCTCGAGGCCGCGCTCGCCTGGGCCGCAAGGTCGCCCTCGGCCACCTCGGCTTCGGCCGAGGTCCGGCCGGTCATGCCGATGAATGACTGAGACCGACCCGATCCGGGCCGCCGAGGAGGCGGCCCGCACCTCCCGCGCGCGGCTCGTGGCCTTCGTCGCCCGCCGCACCCGCGACCTCGCCGCCGCCGAGGACGCGGTGGCCGAGGCGTTCCGCGCCGCGCTCGAAACCTGGCCCGGGACCGGCGTGCCGGCCGCGCCCGAGGCCTGGCTTCTGACCGTCGCCCGCCGCGCGGACGGGCAGGCGCGCCGCCGCGCGAAGACGGCCGAGGCCGGCGCTGCAGAGGTCCTCCGCGCCCTCGACGAGGCGCTGGCGCTGGCCGAGGAGGGCCGCGGCATGATCTTCCCCGACGACCGCCTGCGGCTCCTCTTCGCGGCAGCCCACCCGGCGGTGGACGCGGGTGCGCGCACCGCCCTTCTCCTTCAGGCGGTCCTCGGGCTTCCCGCCCACCGCATCGCCTCGGCCTTCCTCGTCTCGCCCGCGACGCTCTCGCAGCGGCTCGTCCGTGCCAAGGAGCGGCTGCGCGTGACCGGCGCCGCCTTCGAAGAGCCTGACGCGGCCGACATCCCGGCCCGGCTTGAAACCGTGATGGAAGCCGTCTTCGCCGCCTACGGCACCGCCTGGGACGCAGTCCCGGGCGCCGATGACAGGGCGAGGGACCTTCGCGACGAGGCGATCTGGCTCGGCGAGACGCTGGTCGCGCTGCTGCCGGGCGACCCCGAGCTGAAGGGGCTTCTCGCGCTCATGCTCCATGCGGATGCGCGGCGGGCCGCACGACGGGTGGGCGGCGCCTACGTCCCGCTCGAGCAACAGGATGTATCCCTCTGGGATCATGAAAGGATAGACCGGGCAGACGCGCTCCTTCGCGCGGCCGGCAGGGCCGCCCGCTTCGGACGCTTCCAGTGCGAGGCGGCGATCCAGTCGGTAAATGCCGAGCGGCGTGCGACGGGCCGGGTGAACACGGGCGCCCTACGCGGCGCTGGCCCGCTTCGTCCCACGCCCGGCGGCCTCACCGCCCGGGCGGCCGCCACGCTCGCCCAAGGCCGGCCGGAAGAGGCGCTTTGCCTTCTCGACGCGCTGCCCCCGGGGGCGGTCGCAGACTACCAGCCCTTCCACGCCACCCGCGCGGCCGTGCTCGCCGCTACGGGGCGGGTGCAGGAAGCCCGCGGCGTCTACGACCGCGCGATCGGGCTCGCGGAAGACCCCGGCGTGCGGGAGTGGCTCGCCGCCCTGCGCGATACGATCTCCTGACACTCTCCCGCCCAATTCGGCGCCAAAGCTCGACGGAAGGAGAATCGCCATGATCGAGCTTCTGTCGACGGCTGCCGTCGCACTCATCCTCTGGATCGCGCTGCGCTGCCGCCCCCGGCCGCCGGAGCCGTCACCGCCGCCAGAGACGGACTTCGTTTCTCTCGGCGGTGGCCGTCCCGCACCGCCGCCTCCACGACCGGAGGCCCGGGTCGCCCGCGATGCGCCCCGGACGCTCCGCGGCAAGTGCCACGTCATTGACGGCGACACGATCGTCATCGGCCGGACCAAGATCCGCCTCGCGGGCATCGACGCCCCCGAACTCGACCAGCCCTACGGGCAGAAGGCGAAATGGGCCATGGTCGGGCTCTGCAGGGGCCAGGTGATCACCGCCGAACTGACCGGCGAGACCAGCCACGACCGGCTTGTCGGCACCTGCTTGCGGCCTGACGGGCGCGACATCGGGGCCGAGCTCGTCCGGCAGGGCCTCGCGCTCGACTGGGCGCTGTTCTCGCACGGCAAGTACCGCGCGCTCGAGCCGCCGGGTGTGCGCCGTCGGCTGCGTGCCGTCGCCCATTTCGCGAAGATCGACAAGGCGCGCCGTTCCGAGGACGCGGCTCCTCACCCCAGCCAGCGGTCGTAGTCGCTCACCAGAAGGTGCATCGGCGCCTCGTCCTCCTCGACCGTGGCGAAGCGCCCGATGGGCTCGACGAAGACGTTGTCGGTCACGTCGTCGTTGACGGTCGAGACCTCGCCGATCAGCACGTCGCCGCCCTCGCCCCAGAAGGCGTGCCAGTCGCCCGGCATCAGCGTCACGCTTTCCCCGGGCGCGAGCCGAAGAACCTCGCCGGCAGCGAAGGGCCGCGCGATCCCGTCGCAGTGCACCACGCCGCCCCGGTCCTCGGCGAAGCCGCCCGCCTCGTCGGACCCGTGCAGCCGGACGGCCAGCGTCGCGCCGCCGCGGTTGATGATGTCCTCGGACTTGATGACATGGGTGTGCATCGGCGACAGCTGGTCCTGCCGCGAGATCAGCAGCTTCTCGGCATAGACCATGCCCCGCCCGCGCTCGAGATCGGCAAGCGACCCGTTGCGCAGCGTGAACAGGAAAAGCCCCATCCGGTCGAACGCTCCCGCGCCGTAGTCGGTGATGTCCCAGCCCATCCGGGCCTCGACGATCCGGGCCGCGTCGGTGCGGGCCTTGAACTCGGCGGGCAACCAGTAGGCGAAGGGCGGCAGGACGAAGCCGTGGCTGCGGATCATCCCGTCGGCCTCGCCCATGATGCGGTTGATCTCGGATCGCTTCACGGCCGGTCCCCCTTTGGCGTCCGGGCCCTAATTGCCAGCCCCGAGATGCGCCGTCCAGTCCTCGAGAACGGCGCCCAGCGCCTCCCAATCCGTGTACTCCTTGTCCTCCCCGGCACGCACGCTCTCGTCCTTGCGGGCCGCGATCCAGCGCATCGCCCAGGACTTGAAGAAGTCGTACTCCGAGAACCGGAATGCGCCGGCGACGTGCTCGATGCGGGTGGGGGTCCAGCCCGTTTCCTCGACGAAACGGTCGACGCAGGCCCTGAGGCCCTCCCAATCCTCGTCCTCGTCGCCGACGGCGGTGAGCGAGACCGACAGGAACAGGCCCGGGACAAGGCCCAGACCCCGCGCCGACAGCTTCGCCCAGTCGACAAGGTCCTTCTGGTAACGGCCGGCGTGAACGGACCCGGCGACGACTGCGCCGTCATGGCTGGCGGGGTCGATCCCGCCAGCGTCCGAGGCCGGCACCAGCGCCGCGGCACGGCCCGCCCCGGCAAGACGGTCGAAGACGAAGTGCGCGACCTTGCGGGTCTGTCCTTCGGTCGTGGCGTAGACGATCAGGATCTTCATGGCCTGCCTCCCTGTCCGGGGGGAGCCTCGCACGTCCCGCCGGGCCGCGCCTTGACCTCCGTCAGGATCAGGCCGATCGAAGACGCTGCGGACGCTCGCCGGCCCGCCAGAGGCGCAGCGCCGCGCCGAAGGCCTCGAACAGCGGGCGCGAGACGGGGTCGTTGGCCGCGTTCCACTCCGGATGCCACTGCACGCCCAGCGCAAAGCCCGGCGCGCCCTCGACATGGATCGCCTCGGGCGTGCCGTCGTCGGCCGCGCCGTCGATGACGATCCGCGCGCCGGCCCGGGCGATGCCCTGCCCGTGCAGCGTGTTGGTCCGGACCTTCCGCGCCCCGAGCAGGCGGTGGAACACGCCGCCCTCGGTGAAGGTCACGTCATGGCGCAGGTCGAACTTCTCCTCGAGCGTGCCGTCGGGCGGCATGCGGTGGTTCATCCGGCCCGGAAGCTCGCGGATCTCGGGATGAAGCGTGCCGCCCAGCGCCACGTTCATCTCCTGGAACCCGCGGCAGATCGCGAAGAAGGGCTGCCCCCGCTCGACGCAGGTCCGCACCAGCGGAAGGACGATGGCGTCGCGCGCCCGGTCGAAGGTGCCGTGCGCGGCGGTCGCGGCCTCGCCGTATTCCTCGGGATGGACGTTCGGCCGGCCGCCGGTGAGCAGGAAGCCGTCGCAGGTGGCCAGAAGCTCCTCGACCGACAGGTACCGGGGGTCGGCCGGCACCATGAGCGGCAGCCCCCCCGACACGAGGCTGACCGCGGCCGAGTTCATCTCGCCGCAAGCATGGGCCGGATACTGATCGTTGATCAGATGGGCGTTTCCGATGATTCCGACGACGGGACGACTCATGGCAGGCGGCTTTCTCCTTCCCCCTCGCATATAGCGATGCGACAGCCGGATGACAGGGAACTCCGCCACCGCGGGCCGCACAAGGGGGTGTGCACGAAATTCGGGCAGCCCGTGGCGCCCGATGCCGCGCCTCACGCCTCTCCGCGAAGACCCGCCGCGTCGATGCCGGCGAGCCCCGCCGCCGCATCGTTCTCGGAGGTGTCGCCCGTGACACCGACGGCGCCCACGACCGCCCCAGCCGCGTCCCGCACGAGAAGGCCGCCCGGCACCGGGACGACCTTGCCGCCGAACAGCCCGTTGACCGCCGCCATGAAATAGGCCTGCGCCTCGGAGCGGTCGCGCTGCGCCGTTCCCGCCATGCCCAGCATCACCGACCCGTAGGCCTTGCCATGGGCGATGGCGAAGCGCCCCGGGCTCGCCCCGTCCTCGCGCTCGAAGGCCACGACATGCCCGCCCGCGTCGAGCACCACGACCGACAAGGGCTTCAGCCCCATCTCGCGCCCCGTCTCCAGCGTCTGCCGCACGATCGTTCGCGCCGTCGTCAACGTCATGCCCATCCCTCGTGGCTCCTTCATCTTGGGGCAAGTACTCCGGGGGGCTTGGGGGGCTGGCCCCCCAATGCCTACCCCGCCGCCTGCGCCTTGCGCTCGAGGCGCCGTGCATGCAGCACCGGCTCGGTGTAGCCCGACGGCTGCTCGCGGCCCCGGAACACCAGGTCGCAGGCGGCGCGGAAGGCCACGCCGTCGAACCCCGGCGCCATCGGCAGATAGGCCGGATCACCCGCGTTCTGCCGGTCCACGACCTCGGCCATGCGCCGCATGATCTCCATCACCTCGGCCTCGGGGATGACGCCGTGGTGCAGCCAGTTGGCGATATGCTGCGACGAGATCCGGCAGGTGGCGCGGTCCTCCATCAGGCCCACGTCGTCGATGTCGGGCACCTTGGAACAGCCCACCCCCTGGTCGATCCAGCGCACGACATAGCCGAGGATGCCTTGCGCGTTGTTCTCGACCTCGCGCCGGATCTGGTCGGGCGCCCATTTCCGGAAGGTGCCCGTCGGGATCTCGAGAAGCCCGTCCAGATGCGCCCGCCGCCCCCTCGCCTTCAGCGCCGCCTGCACCTTGAAGACGTCGATCCGGTGGTAGTGGAGCGCATGCAGCGTCGCCGCCGTGGGCGAGGGCACCCAGGCGCAGGTGGCGCCCGCCTTCGGATGCTCGACCTTGGCCTCCAGCATCGCCGCCATCCGGTCGGGCATGGCCCACATGCCCTTGCCGATCTGGGCGCGGCCCGACAGCCCGCATTCGAGCCCGATGTCCACGTTGCGCGTCTCGTAGGCGGTGATCCAGCCCTTGCGCCTGATGAAGTCCTTGCGGCTGAAGGGCCCGGCCTCCATCGAGGTGTGGATCTCGTCGCCGGTGCGGTCGAGAAAGCCCGTGTTGATGAAGCAGACCCGGTGCCTGGCCGCGCGGATGCATTCCTTGAGGTTGACCGAGGTCCGCCGCTCCTCGTCCATGATGCCGAGCTTCACCGTATAGCGCGGCAGGCCCAGAACGCTCTCGACATGCCCGAAGATCTCGTCGGCGAAGGCCACTTCCTCGGGTCCGTGCATCTTGGGCTTCACGACATAGACCGACCCGGCGACCGAGTTGCGCGGGCCTTGCGACTTCCGCAGGTCGTGCATCGCGACGAGCGTCGTCACCATGGCGTCCATCAGCCCCTCGAACCCCTCGCGCCCCGCGCCGTCGAGGATGGCGGGGGTCGTCATCAGGTGGCCCACGTTGCGGACAAGCATGAGCGCGCGGCCCTTCACCGTCACTGGGCCGCCGTCCGGCGCAGTGAAGCCCATGTCGGGGTTCAGCCGCCGTGTGACCGTGCGCCCGCCCTTTTCGAACCGGTCCTCGAGGTCGCCCGTCATCAGGCCCAGCCAGTTGCGGTAGGCCAGCACCTTGTCGGTCGCATCGACACATGCGACCGAATCCTCGCAGTCCATGATCGCCGAGACGGCGGATTCCAGCCGCACGTCCGCAAGCCCCGCCTGGTCGCGCGCCCCGATGGGCGAGGTCCGGTCGAAGACCAGTTCCACATGGAGGCCGTTGTTGACGAGCAATACCGCCTCGGGCGCCCGGGGATGGCCCCGGTAGCCTGCGAACTTTTCAGGCTGCGCGAGCGGCAGGTCGTCGACGAGGAGCCGCCCGTTCGACACGTGGTAGCGGCGCGCGTCGGCATGGCTTGCGCCCTCGATCGGGAAGGCGTCGTCGAGAAAGACCCGCGCCCGCGCGATCACCCGCGCGCCGCGCCCCCGCTCGTAGCCGCCGGTCGGGGGCGGGCTGCCCATCGCGTCGGTGCCGTAGAGCGCGTCGTAAAGACTGCCCCAGCGGGCGTTCGCGGCGTTCAGCGCATAGCGCGCGTTGGTGATCGGCACGACGAGCTGCGGGCCGGGGACCGTGGCGATCTCGGGGTCGATGCCGGCGGTGTCGATCTCGAAGTCCTCGCCCTCGGGCAGGAGATAGCCGATCTCCTCGAGGAAGCGGCGGTAGGCCTCGTGGTCGTGGGGCGCGTTGCGGTGGCGCAGGTGCCAGGCGTCGATCTCGGCCTGAAGCGCGTCGCGCCGGTCGAGAAGCGCGCGGTTCCTCGGCCCGAAGTCCTCGATCAGCGTCCCCAGGCCGGCCCAGAACGCCTGTGCCGTCACGCCCGTCCCCGGCAGCGCCTCGGTCTCGATGAAGTCCACGAGTTCGGGGGCGATCTTCAGTCCGGCGCGCTCGACACGGTCCGTCATGGCAGTCCTCGTTGCTGAACGATGCTTGCCCGGTCCCGGGCGAGTTTCCGTTTAGCGCGGGAGTTTCCGATAGGCAACGCGGGCGGTCAGAAAAAGTGACCAATCCGACAGTTCAATCGTTAGCGAAGTATCAACCATGACGGGGCAGCCTCGCCGCATGTCCGACCCGCTCGACCGCATCTTCCACGCCCTGTCCGACCCGACGCGGCGGGCGATCCTCGCGCGGCTCATGACCGGGTCGGCGACGGTGTCGGAACTGGCCGAGCCGCTGTCGATGGCGATGCCCACCCTTCTCGCCCATATCGCGCGGCTGGAGGCGGCGGGCCTCGTGCGGTCGGGCAAGTCCGGCCGCGTGCGCCGAGTCCGCGCCAACCCGGTGGCGATGGGTCCCGCCCGACGCTGGATCGCCGGGCGGCACGCGGACTGGGACCGGCACGCCGCATCCCTGCCCGAACGGGCGCGCGGCCGGCCGGACTAGCCCTTGGCCCTGCGGCAGCGGTCCGAGCAGTAGCGGACCTCGTGCCAGACCTTCGCCCACTTCTTCCGCCAGACGAAGGGCCGCCCGCAGGTCGCGCAGGTCTTCGACGGCAGGTCGGATTTCCGCACGCCCCTAGGCATCTAGAGGTCGAGGCTCATCTGCCGCGCATCGACCTTCGGGCGCCTCTCGCGGTCGTTGACGAAGCGGGGGTCCTTGCGGCTCGCGTGCTTTTCCACGATGCGCGCGGCTTCGGCGCGGAACGCCGCGCCGCGCCGCGCGCCCCAGACCGCCTCGCGCGCGGCCCGCGCCGCCTCGGCCACATCCACGACCGGCGGGGGATAGCGGAGCCGCCCCGTCCCCTCCCAGGCCCACGGCTCCTGCAGGAACCGGTCCGGGACCGCCGCCAGGTCCGGCACCCAGGCCCGGGTGAACACGCCCGTGGGGTCCTGGTCGTACCCCTGCTTCACGGGGTTGTAGATGCGGACCGTGTTCATGCCCGTCGTCCCCGACTGCATCTGCACCTGCGGCCAGTGGATGCCCGGTTCGTAGTCGGTGAAGAGCCGCGCCAGATGCGGGCCCGTCGCCCGCCAGTCGAGCCAGAGGTGGTAGGACGCCACCGCCATCAGCATCGACCGCATCC
>DAINOF010000040.1:6007-15788 GCA_036735505.1 Paracoccaceae bacterium | reverse complement strand
CGCCTCGCCCAGACGCTGGAGCTGATCCAGGAGATCCAGGGCTTCCCCCGCCACCTCTCCCAGCACGTGGGCGGCTTCATCATGACCGAAGGCCGCCTCGACGAACTCGCCCCCATCGAGAACGCGACGATGGAGGACCGCACCGTCATCCCCTGGGACAAGGACGACATCGACGCGCTCGGCATCCTCAAGGTCGACGTGCTGGCCCTCGGCATGCTGAGTTGCATCCGCAAGGCCTTCGACCTCATCCGCCTCCACCACCGGCAGGAGTGGACGCTGGCGACCCTGCCCCCGGAAGACCCCGCCACCTACGACATGCTCTGCAAGGCCGACAGTCTCGGCGTCTTCCAGGTCGAGAGCCGCGCCCAGATGAACTTCCTGCCCCGGATGCGCCCGCGCACCTTCTACGACCTCGTCATCCAGGTCGCGATCATCCGCCCGGGCCCCATCCAGGGCGACATGGTCCACCCCTATCTCCGCCGCCGCAACGGCGAGGAAAAGGTCGCCTTCCCCTCCGACGCCCTGGGCAAGGTCCTCGGCAAGACCCTCGGCGTGCCGCTCTTCCAGGAACAGGCCATGCAGATCGCCATCGTCGGCGCGGGCTTCACGCCCGAAGAGGCCGACCGCCTCCGCCGCGCGCTCGCCACCTTCAAGAAGCACGGCAACGTCAGCGAATTCCACGACCGGTTCCTCAAGGGCATGGCCCGCAATGGCTACGACGAGGACTTCGCCCAGCGGTGCTTCAGCCAGATCGAGGGCTTCGGCTCCTACGGCTTCCCCGAAAGCCACGCCGCCTCCTTCGCGCTCCTCGTCTACGCCTCGGCCTGGCTCAAGCGCCACCATGCCGGCATCTTCGCCTGCGCGCTCCTGAACGCCCAGCCGATGGGCTTCTACGCGCCGGCCCAGATCGTCCGCGATGCGCGCGAACACGGCGTCACGGTACTCCCCGTCTGCATCAACGCGAGCTACTGGGACAACGTGATGGAGCGGCTCCCCGACGGCACCCTCGGCCTGCGCCTCGGCTTCCGCCAGATCAAGGCCATGCGCGAGGAGGAAGCCTCCTGGATCTCCGCCGCCCGCGGCAACGGCTACCACGCGGTGGAAGACGTCTGGCGCCGCGCGGGCGTCGAGCCGCGCCTCCTGCGCACCCTCGCCGAGGCCGACGCCTTCGCCACCCTGGGCCTCTCCCGCCGCGACGCGCTCTGGGCCGCCCGGGCGCTCGCCGGCGACACGCCGCTGCCGCTCTTCGCGGGCGACATCGACGGCGAGGGCATCGTCGAGACGCCCCCGACCCTTCCCGCCATGACCGAGGGCGAGGAGGTGGTCGAGGACTACGTCGCCATGCGCCTCACACTCCGCAAACACCCCATGGCCTTCCTGCGCGAGAAACTCTCGGGCAGCCTCCCGACCCCCCGCCCTGCCCACCTCCAGGGCTTCGCCCGCGCCACCGGCCTCACCCGCGCCGACACCTGGGAGGCCCGCGACGGCACAGGCCGCCCCCTCTCGGCCTCCACCCGTCACTGATCCCCTGCTTCATCTTGGCCAAAACACTCCGGGGGAGTCCCCGCACCAGCGGGGACCGGGGGCAGAGCCCCCGCCTTGCCACCCGCCGGCGGCGCATCTCCGCCCAGGGCGCCGACCTGCCCCGATTTCGCCGCCCGCGCCGGACCCCGACCGCCCTCCCCCACGTTCCCCGCCGCGGCTCCGGACAGTCCGGCCCGCACAGGAAGGAACGGCACATGGACAACGAAGGGAAGACCGGCGCAGGACGCGCCGTCGCGCAGGCGTCGAAGGACATCGATCGTCGGCACGAGGACGAGGACACCTCAGAAGGCACGGGACAGGACACCGCCCGCCACGACGCGCGCGAGAGCCGGGGCACCCGTGACGAGAGCGACGCGGCGATCGACGCCGACGACGAGGACCGCGAGGACGACGCGGACGAGGACGACGAGGACGATCCCGAGGACGACATCGACGCCGAGGAGGACGAGGACGACGACCGCGGACCGACGCCCGTCTGATCCGCCCGCGGTCGGAGGGGGCGCGAGGGGGTGGCCTTCACACCCCCTCCGTGCGATAGACGGCGGGCGCACCACGCAAGGCCAACAGCGGGCGGCCCCAATTGGTCAGAACGATCGTCCCGATCAGCGCCCTTCTCCTGGGCTCCTTCTTCCTGCTCTTCGCGGGCGGCATCCACGGGCTGATCCTGCCCGTGCGGGGAACGTTCGAGGGCTTCTCCGCCGTCGAGCTCGGCCTCCTCGGCACCGGCTGGGCGGTGGGCTACGTCTCGGGCTGCCTCTACACCGCCCGCCTCGTCGCCCGCGTGGGCCATATCCGCGCCTTCTCGGTCATGGCGAGCCTCGCGGCCATCACGATCCTCCTCCAGCTCCTCTTCCTCGATCCGTGGTCCTGGATCGCGCTCCGCGCCATCTCGGGCTTCTGCTTCGCCGGCGCCGCGATGATCGTGGAAAGCTGGCTCTCGGAACGCGCCGAGCCGCACACCCGCGGCCGCATCTTCGGCGTCTACACGATGGTGAACCTCGTGGCCTCCACCGGAGGCCAGCTCACCCTCACCATGGGCGACACCACGGGCTACGTCTTCTTCGTCCTCGGCGCCGTCTTCTACGCCCTCGCCGTCATCCCGACCGCGATCTCCTCGACCGCCTCGCCGAAGCCCCTCGTCTCGGTCCGGCTCGACATCCGCGCACTCTGGCGCAACTCCCCCGTCGCCGTCTTCGGCGTCTTCATGGTGGGCATCTCGAACAGCGCCTTCGGCACGCTCGCGGCCGTCTACGGCGGGCAGATCGGGCTCGCCGTGGCCACCGTCGCCATCTTCAACGCGCTCCCCATCCTCCTCGGCGCCGCAACGCAGATCCCCGTGGGGATCCTGTCCGACCGCCTCGACCGGCGGAAGGTCCTGATCGGCGTCGCGCTCGTCGCGCTCGCCGCGGACGCGGCCTTCCTCCTCGCCGCGCCCCAGGGCGCGACCCTCAATCTCGCCTTCGTCGCCGTCCTCGGCGGCGCCATATACGCGATGTATCCCGTCATCATCGCGCACGCCAACGACAACGCCGCCGACGGCAACTACATCATGATCTCGGGCGGGCTCCTCATGGTCTTCGGCCTCGGCTCCATCGTCGGCCCGCTGGCCGCAGGCGCCGCGATGTCGACGGTGGGTCCGACGGGTCTCTTCATGACCATGGCCGTCGCCCATGTCCTCCTGATCCTCCAGGCGATCTGGCGGATCACCCGCCGCCCGCCGGTGCCGCAGGAGGAAAAGGGCGAGTTCAAGCCCGTCCCGGGCGTCCGCAGCACGACGCCCGAAACCATCGCGCTCGCCGCGACCGAGGCGCAGGTTGCGCGCGCGACCGACGCGCCGGGCCCCGCTCCCGGCCCCGCCGCCGACCGCTGATCGCTCAGCCCGCGAAGGCGTCCCGCGGATAGCCCTGGATGTAGAGGAGCGCGGTCAGGTCCCCGTGGTTGATGCGGATGTCGACCTCCGCCGCCACGACGGGCTTGGCATGAAGCGCCACGCCCGCCCCCGCCCGCTTCAGCATGCCGAGGTCGTTCGCGCCGTCGCCCACCGCCATGACCTCGGCCTCCGAAATCCCGAGCCGCGCCGTGATCTCCTCGAGCGCACGCACCTTCGCCTCCCGCCCGAGGATCGGCTCCGCCGCCGCCCCGACAAGCCGCCCGTCCTCGACCAGCAGAAGGTTCGCCCGGTGCTCGTCGAAGCCCAGGGCCTCGGCCACCGGCCCCGTGAAGGCCGTGAACCCGCCCGAGACCAGCGCCGCATGGCCCCCCTGCGCCTTCATCGTGGCCACGAGCGCCCGCCCGCCCGGCATGAAGGTGATCCGCTCGGCGAGCACCCGCGCGACCACGCCCGCATCGAGCCCCTTCAGGAGCCCGAGCCGCGCCTTCAGCGCCGCCTCGAAGTCGAGCTCGCCATTCATCGCCCGCGCCGTGATGGCCGCGACCTCCGCCCCCACGCCGGCCATGTCGGCCAGCTCGTCGATGCACTCCTGCCGGATCATCGTCGAATCCATGTCCGCAAGCAGCAGCCGCTTGCGCCGCCCCTTGGCGGGCTGCACGACAAGGTCCACCCCCATCCCCTGCAGCTCGGCCCAGACCTCCCATCGCCCGGCGGGCACGCGCGCGATCTCGAACTCCGCCGCCTCGTCCGGGGACAGCCAGACCGCCTCCCCCCCGCCCCAGGCATCGCGCAGCGCGGCGACAAGCGCGGGATCGAGCGACCGCGCCTCGGGCGAGGCAAGAAGCGTGACGATGAACATGGCCCGCGCTTAAGCACGGCGCCGTCCCCTTGCCAAGACCCGCAGGGCTTCATCTTGGCCCAAATACTCCTGCCGGAGGCACGCGGCCGCAAGGCCGCGATCCGGCACGAGGTTTCCGATCCGCTCCACGCCCCGGACGCCGCCGCCTCCGGCGCCGCAAGCCCCCGCATTTTCCCGCTTGCGCGATGTCGCGCCGCCCCGTATTGCCGGCGGCGGGACACCCCTCCCCACCGAGGGGCATGTATCTGCAAGGATATCTGACATGACGATGACACGCCCCGGAATCCGCCCGGTCAATCCGCGCTTCTCCTCCGGCCCCTGCGCCAAACCCCCCACATTCTCGCTCGACAAGCTTGGCGACGCCCCGCTCGGCCGCTCGCACCGTGCCGCGGTCGGCAAGGCCAGGCTCAAGGCCGCGATCGAGGGCACGCGGGACATCCTCGGCATCCCGCCCGACTACCGCATCGCGATCGTCCCCGCCTCCGACACGGGCGCGGTCGAGATGGCGATGTGGTCGCTCCTCGGCCCACGCCCGGTCGAGATGCTCGCCTGGGAGAGCTTCGGCGAAGGCTGGGTGACCGATGCGGTCAAGCAGCTCAAGCTCGACGCCACCGTCCGCAAGGCCCCCTACGGCCGGATCGTGGACCTGGCCCAGGTCGATTTCGACAAGGATGTCGTCTTCACCTGGAACGGCACGACCTCGGGCGTCCGGGTCCCCGACACGGCCCGGATCCCGGCCGACCGCGCCGGCCTCACGATCTGCGACGCGACCTCCGCCGCCTTCGCGCAAGCGCTTCCCTGGGACCGGCTCGACGTCGTCACCTTCTCCTGGCAGAAGGTTCTGGGCGGCGAGGCCGCGCACGGCATGCTGGTGCTGTCCCCGCGCGCCGTGGAGCGGCTGGAAAGCTACACGCCGCCCTGGCCCATGCCGAAGATCTTCCGCATGACGAAGGGCGGAAAGCTGATCGAGGGCCTCTTCGAGGGCGAGACGATCAACACACCCTCGATGCTCGCGGTCGAGGATTACCTCTTCGCGCTCGACTGGGCGCGCTCCATCGGCGGGCTGCCGGCGCTCATCGCCCGCGCCGACGCGAACGCCGCCGTCATCGACCGCTTCGTGGCCTCCCGCGACTGGATCGCCAACCTGGCCGAGGATCCCGCCACCCGCTCGAACACCTCTGTCTGCCTGCGCTTCACCGATCCCCGGATCGTCGATGGCGCGGCCTTCGCCAAGGCGGTCGCGAAGCGGCTCGAGGGTGAGGGCGTGGCGCTCGACGCGGGCAGCTACCGTGACGCACCTCCGGGTCTGCGGATCTGGTGCGGGGCCACGGTCGAGACCGCCGACCTCGAGGCGCTGATGCCCTGGATCGACTGGGCCTTCGCCGAGGAGATCGCGGCGCAGCACGCCGCCGCCTGAGATTTCGCGTATGGGCGGCGGCGCCCATACGAAATCCATACGCAAGCCATACGCTTTCCATATCCCCGAAAGGAGCCCCCGATGGCCCCCAAAGTGCTCGTTTCCGACAAGCTCTCCGAAACCGCCGTCCAGATCTTCCGCGACCGCGGGGTCGAGGTCGACTACCTCCCCGATCTCGGCAAGGACAAGGACAAGCTGCTTGAAGTCATTGGACAATACGACGGGCTTGCGATCCGCTCGGCCACCAAGGTGACCGAAAAGGTCCTCGCCGCGGCGACCAATCTCAAGGTCATCGGCCGCGCCGGGATCGGGGTCGACAACGTCGACATCCCGGCCGCCTCGAAGAAGGGTGTAATCGTGATGAACACACCGTTCGGCAACTCGATCACCACCGCCGAGCACGCCATCGCGATGATGTTCGCGGTCGCCCGGCAACTGCCCGAGGCCAGCGCCTCCACCCATGCGGGCAAGTGGGAGAAGAACCGCTTCATGGGGGTCGAGCTCTTCAACAAGACGCTGGGCGTCATCGGCGCGGGCAACATCGGCGGGATCGTCTGCGACCGGGCGCTGGGGCTCCAGATGAAGGTGATCGCCTACGATCCCTTCCTGTCCGAGGACCGCGCCAGGCACCTCGGCGTCGACAAGGTCGAGCTCGACGAGCTTCTGGCGCGGGCCGATTTCATCACCCTCCACGTCCCCCTCACCGACAAGACCCGCAACATCCTGTCGCGCGAGGCGCTGGCGAAGATGAAGAAGGGCGTGCGCATCATCAACTGCGCCCGCGGCGGGCTCATCGACGAGGCCGCGCTGGCCGAGGCGCTGACCTCGGGCCATGTGGCCGGCGCTGCGCTCGACGTCTTCGCCGAGGAACCGGCGACCGCCAACCCCCTGTTCGGCCTGCCGAATGTCGTTGCCACGCCGCATCTCGGCGCCTCCACGACCGAGGCGCAGGAGAACGTGGCGCTCCAGGTGGCCGAGCAAATGTCGGACTACCTCCTGACCGGGGCCGTGCAGAACGCGCTCAACATGCCGTCCGTGACGGCCGAGGAGGCGGCGGTGATGGGGCCCTGGATCCGGCTTGCCACGCATCTCGGCGCCTTCGCGGGGCAGCTGACCGACGAGCCGATCGAGGCGGTGAACATCCTCTACGACGGCGCGGTGGCGCGGATGAACACCGCGGCCCTCAACGCCGCCGCGATCTCGGGCGTGATGAAGGCCTCGAACCCGGACGTGAACATGGTCTCGGCCCCCGTCGTCGCGGCCGAGCGCGGCATCAAGCTCTCGACCACGACCCAGGCCAAGTCGGGCGTGTTCGACGCCTACATCAAGCTGACCGTGGTGACCGAGGACCGCGAGCGGTCGGTCGCGGGAACGGTGTTCTCGGATGGCAAGCCGCGCTTCATCCAGATCAAGGGAATCACCATCGACGCCGAGATCGGTCACCACATGCTCTACACGACGAACGACGACGTGCCGGGAATCATCGGCACCCTCGGCCAGACGATGGGCGAGAATGGCGTGAACATCGCCAACTTCACCCTCGGCCGCTCGGAACGCGGCAGGGACGCCATCGCGATCCTCTACGTCGACGACCCGATCCCCGAGCCGGTGCTGGCCAAGCTCCGCGCCACCGGCCTCTTCCGGCAGGTCCGGCCGCTCGAGTTCGACGTGGCCTGACGGAACGTTGGTGCGTGTTCCGGCCCGGGGGTCGGTACGCGCCCCCCGAACGGAGACCCAATGCGCCACTACGCCATCGGCGACATCCACGGACAGCTGTCCCGCCTGCGCGCCGCGCATGAGCGGATCGCGCGCGACCGGGAGGTCACGGGGGACGGGGCCGCGCCGGTCGTCCATCTGGGTGACCTCGTGGACCGGGGGCCGGACAGCCGGGGCGTGATCGACTTCCTGCTCGAAGGCATCGCGGGCGGCGCGCCATGGATCGCCTTGCGCGGCAATCACGACAAGCTGTTCCTCGATGCGCTGGCGCGCGCCGGCGATCCGACCGAGGCCGACCTGATGTGGCTCGACCCTCGCTTCGGGGGGCGGGCGACGCTGGCCTCCTACGGGGTGAAGACGGGGGGCCTGCGCGGGCGGCGCACCATCCTCGAGGAGGCGCGGGCGGCAGTGCCCGCGCCGCACCGCGGGTTCCTCGAGACGCTGAAGCCGCTGCATGCGTCGTTGGACCTGCTTTTCGTGCATGCGGGCATCCGGCCGGGCGTGCCGGTGACGCTTCAGGACCCCGAGGACCTGATGTGGATCCGCGAGCCCTTCCTTCTCGACCCGCGCGACCACGGGCCGCTGGTCGTCCACGGGCATACCGTGTGCGAAGTGCCCGAACATCGGGGGAACCGGGTCAACCTCGATACGGGGGCCGGATATGGCCGTGCGCTCACGGCTGCCGTGTTCGAGGGGCGGGAGGCTTGGGTGCTGGGCGAGGACGGGCGCGAGCGGCTGGTGCCGTCGCGCTAGGGATGTGTCCTGACTGAGGCCCGATGAGGCTTGTGAAGCCGGTCGCGGAGGGTCCTGCGGAACGAAGGGCTGCGGATGGCCGCGGCAAGCCGCTTGCAGCATCCGTGGTCGTCCCTTCATGCCAACCAGGTTCGGACGACCTCGATCCGCGCGCAGGTGTCGCCAGTGCGGCTGGCCGTCGGGGCGGCCATCCGCAGCCCGGGCCGCCTTGCGGCGGCTGTTAACCGGGCGGGGCGCGCGTTCGATCGTGCGGATCGAGCGTTGCCCCCTCAGTCCTTATTTTTCCGCTTCTGAAGCCAGCGGAAGCCGAAGAAGAAGACGGCGAAGATGACCGTCCAGAAGATGAGATCGCCCAGCGCCTCGCTCACGTCGCCTGTCCTTCCGCTGCTGGTCCCTAGGTAAACGATCCTCGGCCCGGCTCAACCCCAGTCGAGCACGACCTTGCCGGAAAGCCCGCCGCGCATCGTTTCGAACCCCTCGCGGAAGGCGTTCACGGGGAACCGGTGCGTGATGACGGGCCGCACGTCGAGCCCGTTCTCCAGCATCGCGATCATCTTGTACCAGGTCTCGAAGATCTCGCGGCCGTAGACGCCCTTGATCGTGATCGCCTTGAACACGATCCGGCTCCAGTCCACCGGGGATTTCCGCGGAGGAATGCCCAGAAGGGCGATGCGCCCGCCCATCACCAGCGCCTCGACCATCTGGTCGAGCGCGGCCTGCGCGCCCGACATCTCGAGGCCCACGTCGAAGCCCTCCTTCATCCTGAGGCGCGCCATGACGGCCTTCAGGTCCTCGTGGCCCACGTTCACCGGCACCACGTCGGCGACACGGGCGGCGAGCGCCAGACGGTCGGCGTTGAGGTCGGTGATGACGACGTGGCGGGCGCCCACATGGCGGGCGACGGCGGCGGCCATGATGCCGATGGGGCCCGCGCCGGTGATCAGCACGTCCTCGCCCACAAGGTCGAAGGACAGCGCGGTGTGCACGGCGTTGCCGAGCGGGTCGAGGATCGCGCCGATCTCGTCGTCTATGGCGTCGGGCAGGGGCACCACGTTGAAGGCGGGCAGGCGCAGGTACTGGGCGAAGGCGCCCGGCTCGTTCACGCCGATCCCCCGCGTCTCGGGGTCGAGGTGGAACTTGCCCGCCCGGCTCTGGCGCGAGTGCCGTCCGATCAGGTGGCCCTCGCCGCTGACCCTTTGCCCGATGGTCAGGTCGTCGACGTTGCGCCCGATCTCCACGATCTCGCCCGCGAATTCGTGCCCCGTCACGAGGGGCACGGGAACGGTGCGCTGCGCCCAGTCGTCCCAGTTCCAGATGTGGATGTCGGTGCCGCAGATCCCGGTCTTCTTCACCCGGATCAGCACGTCGTCCGGCCCGATCTCGGGCACCGGCACGCTTTCCATCCAGAGACCCGGTTCCGCCTTGGCCTTCACCAGCGCCGTCATCATGTTGGTCATCCCAGAACCCCCGTGTCGCGGCCCGCCTGTTCGAAGGCGGCCAGCGCGGTGTCGAGATCGGCGCGGGTCAAGCCTGCGTTCATCTGTGTGCGGATGCGGGCGCGGCCTTCGGGCACGACCGGGTAGAAGAAGCCCGCCACGTA
>DAINOF010000040.1:0-5997 GCA_036735505.1 Paracoccaceae bacterium | reverse complement strand
CTTGACCATCGCGCCAGCGCGTCACAGCGCCCGAGAAGAAGCCCGCGACGTAGACGCCGAGGTCGAAGAGGCGGGCGGCCATGGCCTGGCTCAGCCGGGCGTCGCCGAGCATGACGGGGACGATGGGGTGTTCGCCGGGCAGAAGGTCGAAGCCCGCCCGCTCGAGTCCCGCGCGCCAGTGGGCGGCATTGTCGAAGAGCCGCGCGCGCAGGTCGTCCCCGGCCTCGACGATGCGCAGCGCCTCGAGGCTGGCAGCAACCACGGCAGGGGGCAGCGAGTTCGAGAAGAGATAGGGCCTCGCGCGCTGCCTGAGCAGGTCGATGACCGGCTGCGGCCCGGCGATGTAGCCGCCGATGGCGCCCCCCAGCGCCTTGCCGAGCGTGCCGGTAAGGATGTCGACCGTCACCCCGTGATGCGCGGGCGTGCCGCGCCCCTCCGGCCCCATGAACCCGGTCGCATGGCAATCGTCCACCATCACCAGCGCATCGTAACGGTCGGCCAGCGCCCGGATCTCGGGCAGCTTCGCCAGATAGCCGTCCATGGAAAAAACACCGTCCGTCGCGATCATGACGAAACGCGCGCCGCCCGCGCGCGCCTCCTTCAGCCGCGCCTCGAGGTCGTCCATGTCCGAGTTCGCATAGCGGAAGCGGCGGGCCTTGCAGAGCCGGATGCCGTCGATGATCGAGGCGTGGTTCAGCGCGTCCGAGATCACCGCGTCCTCGGGGCCGAGAAGCGGCTCGAACAGCCCCCCGTTCGCGTCGAAGCAAGCCGCGAAGAGGATCGCGTCGTCCTGGCCGAGGTACCGGGCGAGGGCGGTTTCGAGCTCGCGGTGGAGGTCCTGCGTGCCGCAGATGAAGCGGACCGAGGCCATGCCGTAGCCATGCTCGTCAATCGCGCGTTTGGCGGCCTCCGCCAGCCGTGGGTCGTCCGCGAGCCCGAGATAGTTGTTGGCGCAAAGGTTCAGCACGTCCCGCCCGCCCACCTCGATATGGGCCGCCTGCGGCGAGGTGATGGGACGCTCGCGCTTCACGAGCCCGGCGGCCTCGATCTGGCCAAGGGTCATGCGCAGGTGGTCGAGAAAATCTGTCATGGTCGGTCTCCTTGGATGCCTCACTACCACGAGAGACTGCGGGAGCGGAGCCCCCGACGCGACGTCGATCATTGCGAGCTGTCCCGACCCCGCTAGGATGGCCGCGAGCTCAGGGAGGGCCAGCACATGACCGACATCGTGATCCTCGGTGCCGCGCGCACCGCCATCGGCACCTTCGGCGGCAGCCTCGCCGCCGTCCCACCGATCGACCTCGGCCGAATCGCCGCCGCCGCCGCGCTGGAGCGCGCGGGCGTGGAGGGCGGGCAGATCGGTCTCGTGGCCTTCGGCCATGTCATCAACACCGAACCGCGCGACATGTACCTCTCCCGTGTCGCCGCCATGGGCGCGGGCGTGCCCGACACGGTCCCCGCGATGAACGTCAACCGCCTCTGCGGCTCGGGCGCGCAGGCGGTGGTGTCCGTCGTGCAGGCGCTGCAACTGGGCGACGCCGACTTCGGGCTCGCCGGCGGGGCGGAAAGCATGAGCCGGTCGCCCTATATCCTGCCCCAGGCGCGCTGGGGCGCGAAGATGGGCGACGCGGGCGCGCAGGACATGATGCTGGGCGCGCTCAACTGCCCCTTCGGCACCGGGCACATGGGCGTGACGGCCGAGAACGTGGCGAAGGAGCACGGCATCAGCCGCGAGGATCAGGACGCCTTCGCGCTCGAAAGCCAGACCCGCGCCGCGAGGGCCATCGCCGACGGGCGCTTCCGCGACCAGATCGTCCCGGTCGAAGTCATGGTGAAGCGCGAAACGGTCGCCTTCGACACCGACGAACACCCCAAGGCCACGTCGATGGACGCGCTCGCAGGGCTGCGCACGGTGTTCCAGAAGAACGGCACCGTGACGGCCGGCAACGCGAGCGGCATCAACGATGGCGCGGCGGCGATCGTGATGGCGCGGGCCGAGGCGGCCGAGGCCGCGGGGCTGAAGCCTCGCGCGCGCATCGTCGGATACGCCCATGCCGGGGTGCGCCCCGAGGTCATGGGTATCGGCCCGATTCCGGCGGTCGAGAAGCTGATGGCGCGCACGGGGCTTTCGGCCGGGGACTTTGACGTCATCGAATCGAACGAGGCCTTCGCGGCGCAGGCGCTTGCCGTGTCGAAGGCGCTCGGGTTCGACCCTGCGAAGGTCAACCCCAACGGCGGCGCCATCGCGCTCGGCCACCCGGTCGGCGCGACAGGGGCGATCCTCACCGTCAAGGCGCTCTACGAACTCGAGCGGACCGGCGGGCGCCATGCGCTCGTGACCATGTGCATCGGCGGCGGGCAGGGAATCGCCATCGCGCTCGAGAGGCTCTGACGCGATTCAGCGTTTCTTTACGGAGAGCGACCAGTCTCTCTCCGGGGGATACGCGGAGTCGTTGATGAGCTACCACGAAAGCCTGACGATGGAGCGGCGGGCGCGCCTCGCCGCCGAGCGCATCTTCGAGCGCCGTCAGGCAGAGCTTGCCGAAGCCAACCAGAAGATCGCGACGCACGCCCGCCTGCTGACCGACCAGTTCGCCGTCAAGCGCGAGGAGGCCGAGATCCTCCGCCGCCAAAGCGTCATCGTGCGCCACGACCTCGAGCGGGCGCAGCAGGCGATGGAGATCGCCGAGCGCCGGCTCTGGGATTCGGTCCAGACGATCCGCGACGGCTTTGCCGTCTTCGCCCCCGACGACACGCTGATCGCGGCGAACCGGGCCTACATGGAACCCTTCGACGGCATGGGAGAGGTCGGGCCCGGCATCAGCTACCGCGACCTCCTCCTCCTCGCGGTCGAGGAGGGAATCGTTGATATCGGGACCGAGCGGCGGTCCGACTGGCTGGCGCGGATGCTGGGGCGCTGGCGGCAGCCATCGATCGAACCCGTGACCATCCGCTTCTGGAACGGGCAGTTTGCCCGGCTGATCGACCGGCGCACCCGGGACGGCGACATGGTCACGCTCGCGCTCAACATCACCTCGACCATCCGGCGCGAACGGGCGCTGAAGCGCGCGCGCGAGACCGCGGAATCGGCGAACCGCGCGAAGTCGGCCTTCCTCGCCAACATGAGCCACGAGATCCGCACGCCGATGAACGGGGTCGTGGGCATGGCCGACATCCTGCTCGAGACGCCGCTGAGCGAGGAGCAGCGGCTCTACATCCAGACGATCCGGAACTCGGGCGAGGCGCTGCTCACCATCATCAACGACGTGCTCGACTACTCCAAGATCGAGGCGCAGCGGCTCGCGCTGCATCCCGCGCCCTTCGATCTCGAGAACACGATCCAGGAGGTCCTGACGCTGCTGTCGCCCTCGGCCCAGGCAAAGGGCCTCACGCTCGGGCTGGACTACGATCTCTTCCTGCCGACGCGGCTTGTCGGCGATGTCGGCCGGATCCGCCAGGTGCTGACGAACCTCATCGGCAACGCAGTGAAATTCACCGAGAAGGGATCGGTTTCGGTCCGCGTGGTCGGGCGCCCCGGCGGCGTCGGCTTCCGGCACGTGACGGTGTCGATCGAGGACACGGGCATCGGCATCGCGCCCGAGATGACGCGCCACATCTTCGGCGAGTTCAACCAGGTCGAGGACGAGATGACCCGCCGGTTCGACGGAACCGGCCTCGGCCTCGCCATCTCGAAAAGCCTCATCGAACTGATGTCGGGCGAAATCTGGGTCGATTCCGAGGTCGGCCGGGGGTCCTGCTTCAGCTTCCGCGTGAAGCTGCCCGTCGCGGAAGCGGAAGGCGGGCAGCGCCGGATCGCGGACTGGATCGAACGGGCCTTCCTGATCGACGGCGACGAACGCAGCCGCCAGCTCACCACGAGCCAGCTCATTGCGCTCGGCCTGCCGGTCGTCTCGGTCAGGGACCCGGCCACGCTGCGCCGGGCGCCCCTCCGCCCGCATGACATCCTCGTCGTCGCGGACGCCGCGGGAGAGCCCGCCGGCGCGACGCGCCTGCGCCAGGTGATCCTCGACGCCCGGCCGGCGCTCACGCTCCTGCTCACCCGCAACCCGGCCTACCCGGTCCCCGACGGCTGCGGGACCGTGCGGGTCCTGCCCCATCCGGTCCTGCGCGAGAACCTCCTCGACGCGCTCGAGGCGCCGGTGGCGTCCCTGCCGGCGACCGTGTCCGAACTTCCGGCCAGACCTGGCGGACTGCGCGCGATGCGGGTTCTGGCCGCCGAGGACAACAAGACGAACCAGCTCGTCTTCGCCAAGATGCTGGCGGGTCTCGACCTCGACATCCTCTTCGCCGACGACGGGCAGGACGCGGTCGAGAAGTTCGTCTCGTTCCAGCCCGACATCGTGTTCACCGATATCTCGATGCCACGGATGGACGGGAAGGAGGCCGCCGCCCGCATCCGCACTCTCGAGGCCGAGAGCGCGCGGGCGCATGTGCCGATCGTCGCGATGACGGCCCATGCGCTCGAGGGCGACGCGGACGCGATCCTCGCGGCGGGGATGGACCACTACATGACCAAGCCGATCCGCAAGGCCGAACTCGTCGCGCGCATCCTCGCCGCGGTCGCGCCGGGCATCCGCGCGCCGCTCGGCGACTGCGCCGCCCCCCCACCCGCCGCCCGCAGCGCCTGAGCACGGGCGCGCGTCAGCGGCGGCCGCTCGCGGGCGGCTCACGGGGGCGCTCGCGGGACGGGTCCGGCGCGCGGCGGCGGCCGGCCGGGCACGCGCAGCGGCTGCGGGGGGCGGCCATCCTCGACCTTATGCCGGAAGGCCGTCGGCGCTTTCAGCCCCGCGGCGCTGGCCTTTCGACAGCACCCGCCGCGGGACGGTGCGCGGCGCCGCGCGCCAAAGGTCAACTGCCCCCGACGCCGCAGTGGCGGCACGGATCTTGGCGATGACCGTCCATCCGCCGCGGAGCCGGCCGAGCCAATTGCGTTACGCCATTCCGATGCCGACAGGGTGGCGCAACCTGTCCAACCGCACGCCCCCAGACCGCTGGCGCCGGCCTGCGGCCGCGCCACGGGCCGATGCCTTTCCCGCTGTCTCAGAATTCCACGCGGCCCGAATCGAGTCCCGGTCCGCCGCCGCAGGCATCTGCAAGGTCCGGGCCGACGCCCTGCTGGCAGATCTTCGCCCAGCTGGCCAAGCTCATCGTGCAGCTCTCTGGCCTGATGCCCGCTGCCGACGCAGGCAGATGCCCTTCTGCCGTTCCGCAACAAGGGCGCCCGCGCCGACAACCAACGGAAAGCCGCGCAGCCCGATCAACGCGCCTTCGCGCTTCAGGCGTCCGCCAGGACTTCCGCAAAGGCCAGGCCGAAGCGCTGCGCGAGCCTTTCGCCGAGCAGCCGGTCGAGCTGGTGGCGCCCGTCCGGCCCCAGGGCCGCCACCCGCGCGAGAAGCGCGGCCGGGCAACTCATGGGCTTGCCCGTCCCGTCTTCCCCCCGCGTGAGCCGCGCCTGCGCGGCGAGGAGGCGGTCGTAGAGCGCCCCTTCGCTTCGCCCCGCAAGGCGGCGCCGCGCCGGATGGGCGGGCGCCGCCGCCTCTCCCACGATCACCTCGAGGAAGGCGGCCCCATAGCGCGCAAGCTTGGCCGCCCCCACCCCGCCGACGCGCGCCAGATCGTCGAGCGTGTGCGGGCGCGTCTCGGCCATCTCGATGAGCGTGCGGTCGGTGAAGATGATGTAGGCCGGCACCCCCTGCGCCTCGGCCAGCGCGCGGCGCCTGGCCTTGAGCGCGGAAAAAAGCGGCGCCGCGTCCTCGGACACCAGCGCCTTGGCCGCGGGCCGGGCCGCCGCTGCCGTCACCGTGTCGCGGCGGAGCGTGATCCCGGCCTCGCCCCGCAGGATCGGCCGCGCGGCTGGCGTCATCCGCAGCGCGCCGTGCCGCGCGGGATCGGGGCGGAGAAGGTCCCGCCCCATCATCTGACGGAAGATCGCCTGCCATTCGCGGCGCGAGAACTCCCGCCCCACCCCGAAGGTCG
>DAINOF010000039.1:14830-15843 GCA_036735505.1 Paracoccaceae bacterium | reverse complement strand
TCGCGGCCTGCGGCGACGTGGCACGCGACACGCGGATCGCCGATCGCGCCGACGTCCGCCGCGCCATGGTCGACAGCGTGCGGATCGGGCAGACGACCGACGACGCCTTCGTGCTCCGCTGGGGTCCGCCGCACCAGAAGGCGAAGGAAGGCGGGCGCGTCGACTTCATCTACCGCAGCCAGCTGCAGAGCGTGAACTTCGTGATCGTCACCTTCGACTACGGCGTCGCCGTGGACGTCCGCTCGACCGAGACCGAGGGCTGCCGCGGCACCTTCGCACCGCGCATCCCGGGCTACGGCTACGACCGGATCGAACCCGTCTACGCGGTCGGGTCCTGCGGCCCGGCGGACCGCCCCGGCGTCCCGCTCGATTCGGTCGGGCTTGGCCGCGGGGAGGGCAAGTACAGGTAGCCCCGCTTCAGCCCGCCCGCGCCGCGTCCATGATCCGCCGCATCTCGCGGATCGCCGGGTCGAGGCCGCGGAAGATCGCCTCGCCGATCAGGAAATGACCGATGTTGAGCTCCACGACCTCGGGCAGCGCCGCGACCGGCGCGACCGTGTCGTAGGTGAGCCCGTGGCCCGCATGGACCTCGAGCCCGAGGTCATGGGCGAAGGCGGCCATGTCGGCGAGGCGCGCGTGTTCCACGTCGCGCTCGGCGATCCGTCCCTCCGCATGAAGATCGCAATAGGCGCCGGTGTGCAGCTCCACCACCGCCGCGCCGATGCGCGCGGCGGCCTCAACCTGCGCGCGGTCGGCCGCGATGAAGATCGACACGCGGCAGCCCGCGTCGCGCAGGGGCGAGATGAACTGCGCGAGCCGGTTGTCGTCGCGCGCCACGTCGAGCCCGCCTTCGGTGGTGCGCTCCTCGCGCCGCTCGGGCACGATGCAGACGGCGTGCGGGCGGTGGCGGAGCGCGATGGCCTGCATTTCCTTGGTCGCGGCCATCTCGAAGTTGAGCGGCAGCGTAAGCGCTTCCATCAGGCGGTCGATGTCGGCGTCCGAAATGTGGCGGC
>DAINOF010000039.1:8200-14820 GCA_036735505.1 Paracoccaceae bacterium | reverse complement strand
GATCCTCGCGCAGATGCGCGGTGATGCCGTCGGCGCCGGCCGCCTCCGCGATCTTCGCCGCGCGCACCGGGTCGGGATAGGCGCTGCCGCGGGCATTCCGGACGGTGGCCACATGGTCGATGTTGACGCCGAGCCGCAGTGGGCCGACGAACGGTCGGGTGGGCATTCTATTCTCCGCAACTTCGTTCGGGCCGACATCTAGTCCGCTTCGGCGCGGCCGTCAGCCTTTTCGGACAGCTCGCGCTCGATCGCCGCGATCTTTTCCTCGCGCACGGCGTCGGCGGCCGCGCGCCGCGCCTCGAAGCGCTCCTTCAGCTTGTGGATCCGGCCGCGCTGATACGAGGCGATGATCGGGTTCGCGAGCCAGTAGGTGGCGAGCCCGGCGAGGATGCCCGGCAGGATGCCGCCGATCAGGTAGGGCACGAAGACGTCCGACAGGAAGGATGGCAGACGTTCCCACTCCGCGACGGCGGGCGTGAAGATCGCACGGAAGTTGTCCCAGAGCTCGCCCGAGGCCTGGCTGAAGGACAGGAAGATCTTCGGCAGCGGGACGGGCGGCTTGCCCATCAACCAGGTTCCGAACTCGACCGAGATCGCGGCGATGAACGGGAAGGTGATCGGGTTGCCGACGAAGGTCGCCAGCAGGGCGGCCAGGATGTTGCCGCGGATGATCCAGGCGATCAGCGCCGCGACGAGGAAGTGCAGCCCGTAGAACGGCGTGAACGAGACGAAGACGCCCGCGAAGATCCCGCGGCTGATCCGGTGCGCGGGGTCGGGCAGTCGCCGCAACCGATGCGCCACGTACCAGGCCGCGCGGGTCCACCCGCCGCGAGGGTAGAACGCCTCGCCGACGACCTGGACGTAGCTTCTTGGCCTCCGCCGCTTGAACACGGTCCGACGTCTCCGTTTCCTTGCGCTAGGGGCGGCGGCCCAGGTCGAGATGCCGCCGGATCGCCGCCACGTCGCTGTCCGCCTCGAGCGCGAGCATCACCGCATGCAGATGCTCGGTATCGCGCAGGTCCGCGTCTATAGTTAGACGATAAAAGTCCGGTTTCTTGTCGATGAAGTGCAGGTCCGAAATGTTCGCCTTCTGCTCACCGATAAGTGTGCAGATGCGCCCGAGCACGCCTGCGTCGTTCGAGATGGTCAGGTCGAGGCTGACGGTATGGACGGGCTGGTGCGTGCCCGAGTGCCAGCGCAGGTCGACCCAGCGGCTCGTCTGCTCCTCGAACTCCTCGAGCGCGGGGCAGTCGATGGCGTGCACCACCACGCCCTGCCCGCGGTAGGTGATGCCCACGATCCTCTGGCCCGGGATCGGCTGGCAGCAGGCGGCGCGGCGGAAGTTCTGGTCGGGCGACAGGCCCACGACCGCCTGGCTCGGCGCGACGCCGTCGCCCGGGCGGGCGGTGAGGCCAGGGTAGAGCGTGTCGATCACCTGCCGCGTGGTCAGGTCGGCTGACCCCAGCCGCGCGAGCAGATCCTCGGCATCCTCAAGGCCCATCTGCTTGGCCGCCGTGGCGAGCGCCTTGTCGGTGGCCTTCTTGCCGATGTGCTCGAAAGCCACGCGCGCGAGCTCGCGCCCGAGCTTGGCGAAGCGCTGCCTGTCCTCCTCGCGCAAGGAGCGGCGGATGGCAGACTTGGCGCGCCCCGTCGCGACGATGTCGACCCAGGTGGCCTGGGGGCGCTGGCCCTCGGCCGTGATGATCTCGACCGACTGCCCGTTCTTGAGCCGCGTCCAGAGCGGCACGCGGATACCGTCGACCTTGGCGCCGACGCAGGAATGGCCGATGCGCGTGTGGATCGCATAGGCGAAGTCGAGCGGCGTCGCCCCCCGCGGCAGCTTCACCACCTCGCCCTTGGGCGTGAAGCAGAACACCTGGTCGGAGTACATCTCGAGCTTGACGTGTTCGAGGAATTCGTCGTTGTCCTCGGTCGTGTCGAAGCGCTCGGTCAGCGTCGCGATCCACTTGGCGGGGTCCACGGCGAAGGGGTTCTCGACCCGCACGCCGTCCCGGTAGGACCAGTGGGCGGCGACGCCGGCCTCGGCCACCTCGTTCATCTCGCGCGTGCGGATCTGCACCTCGACCCGCTTGCCGTCGCGGCCCGAGACGGTGGTGTGGATCGAGCGGTAGCCGTTCGACTTGGGCTGGCTGATGTAGTCCTTGAAGCGCCCCGGCACCGCCCGCCAGCGCTGGTGGATGGCGCCGAGCACCCGGTAGCAGTCGGCCTCGGAGCGGGTGATGATGCGGAAGCCGTAGGTGTCGGACAGCCGCGAGAAGGCCTGGTCCTTCTCCTGCAGCTTGCGCCAGATCGAATAGGGCTTCTTCGCGCGGCCGAAGACGTCGGCCTGGATGTCGGCCTTTTCCAGTTCCAGCCGGATGTCGGCGGTGATCTTCTGGATCACGTCGCCGGTTTCGCGCTGGAGCGTGATGAAGCGGCGGATGATCGAGTTGCGCGCCTCGGGGTTCAGGACCCGGAAGGCCAGGTCCTCGAGCTCCTCGCGCATCCATTGCATGCCCATCCGGCCCGCGAGCGGCGCGAAGATGTCCATCGTCTCGCGCGCTTTCTGAACCTGCTTCTCGGGGCGCATCGACTTGATCGTGCGCATGTTGTGAAGTCGGTCGGCGAGCTTGACGAGGATCACCCGCAGGTCCTTCGACATCGCCATGAAGAGCTTGCGGAAATTCTCGGCCTGCTTCGATTCGAGCGAGGACAGTTGCAGGTTGGTGAGTTTCGTCACCCCGTCGACCAGCTCGGCGATCTCGAAGCCGAAGGTCTCGCACACGTCCTTGTAGGTCGACCGCGTGTCCTCGATGGTGTCGTGGAGCAGCGCCGTCACGATCGTCGCGTCGTCGAGCTTCATCTCGGTCAGGATGGCCGCGACCGATACGGGATGGGTGAAATAGGGCTCGCCCGAATGGCGGAGCTGACCGGCGTGCATCCTCTCGCCATAGGCGTAGGCCCTGCGGATGAGCGCCTCGTTCGACTTCGGGTTGTAGTTGCGGACCAGAGCGATCAGGTCGTCGGCATCTATGTGCATCCGGTCCGCCCCCGGGGGCGCAGGTCCCCTACTGGCGCTCCTGCGCTTCCATCAGCGCACGAAGGAGCTTCTCCTCGGACATGTCGTCGTCGACCTGCCGGTCATGGTGATGGTGGTGATGATGATGGTGGTCGCCGCCCATCAGAAGCGCCATGGCGTCGTCCTCGGGCTCGTCCACCTCGATCTGGGTCTGGTGGCTCTCGATCAGCCGCTCGCGCAGTTCGTCGGCCGATTGCGTCTCCTCCGCGATCTCGCGCAGCGCGACGACCGGGTTCTTGTCGTTATCGCGGTCGACGGTCAGCGGCGCACCCGCCGTGATCTCGCGGGCACGATGCGCGGCGAGCATCACGAGGTCGAATCGGTTCGGGACCTTGTCAACGCAGTCTTCGACCGTCACGCGGGCCATATGTCGCTCCGTTCATCGTTCTTGGATTCCCGAGATCACGTAATGTGAAAACGGGGGGAACACAAGATCGATGGGCGATGTCAGGACGGACCACGCCGCAGGACGGAACGCCCACATCGCAAACAGAGTGACAAAAGGACGGTTGCACTCCGCCACCGAAATTATACATGCTTGGGTGCTTGTGCCCTGTTCTCCCACTCACACTCATGGACGAACACGGGTTCAGCTTCAGATTGGAAGGGACGCCTATGTTCTATCGCGACGAACGGCTTGCGCTGTTCATCGATGGCTCGAACCTTTATGCTGCGGCGAAGGCGCTGGGCTTCGAGATCGACTACAAGCTGCTGCGGCAGGAGTTCATGCGGCGGGGAAAGCTCCTGCGTGCCTTCTATTACACGGCACTCCTCGAGAATGAGGACTACTCTCCGATCCGGCCGCTCGTCGACTGGCTGCACTACAACGGCTTCGCCCTCGTGACGAAGCCCGCGAAGGAGTACACCGACAGCCAGGGCCGCCGGAAGGTGAAGGGCAACATGGACATCGAACTCACCGTCGATGCCATGGAGCTGGCGCCGAGGCTCGACCATGTCGTGCTGTTCTCGGGCGACGGGGACTTCAAGCCGCTGCTCGAGAGCCTGCAGCGCCAGGGCGTACGGGTCTCGGTGGTCTCGACGATCCGGAGCCAGCCGCCGATGATCGCCGACGAGTTGCGTCGTCAGGCCGACAATTTCATCGAGCTCGACGACCTGCGCGAGGTGATCGGGCGACCGCCGCGCGAGCCGCGCGAGATGCGGACGGAGCCCGACTCGACCCGCGAACCGATCGGGGATTGACGGACGCAAGCGCGGGGCGCCGTGGCGCGCCACGGCCGCGGCGCTGCCGGGCAGCCTGACGGGGGCGGTTCGAGAACCGGGAGGTTGGGGATCGCCGCGGGTCCCGGGGGGCACATGGCCGAAAACCGCCGTCCTGCCAGCGCCACGCCGCGGTTGCACCGGCTGGACAGGCGGCTATCTTGAGGCCGGACAAAGCCGAAGGACTGCCCGTGAACCGACCGCCGCTGACCCTTCATCTCGCTGCGCCGCGCGGCTTCTGCGCGGGCGTGGATCGCGCGATCAAGATCGTCGAGATGGCGCTCGAGAAATGGGGCGCGCCGGTCTATGTGCGCCACGAGATCGTGCACAACAAGTACGTCGTCGACGGCCTCCGCGCGAAGGGGGCGATCTTCGTGCAGGATCTCGACGACTGCCCGCCCGACCGGCCCGTGATCTTCTCGGCCCATGGCGTGCCCAAGGCGGTGCCCGAAGAGGCCGCGCGGCGCGCGATGCTCTACGTCGACGCGACCTGTCCGCTCGTGTCGAAGGTCCACATCGAGGCCGCGCGGCACCACGAGAACGGCCTTCAGATGGTGATGATCGGCCATGCCGGCCACCCCGAGACGATCGGCACGATGGGCCAGTTGCCCGAGGGCGAGGTGATCCTAGTCGAGACGGTCGAGGACGTGGGTCGGATCGCCGTGCGCGATCCGGGCAGGCTTGCCTTCATCACGCAGACGACGCTGTCGGTCGACGACACGGCCGAGATCGTGGACGCGCTCCGCGCGCGGTTCCCCGCCATCGTCGGGCCGCACAAGGAAGACATCTGCTACGCCACGACGAACCGGCAGGAGGCCGTCAAGGCCATGGCGCCCAAGGTCGACGCGATGCTCGTGATCGGGGCGCCCAATTCGTCGAACTCGAAACGGCTGGTCGAGGTCGGCCGGCGCGCCGGCTGTCCCTATGCCCAGCTGGTCCAGCGGGCCGCCGAGATCGACTGGCGGGCGCTCGAAGGGATCGGGTCGATCGGCATCACGGCCGGGGCCTCGGCGCCCGAGGCTCTCGTGTCCGAAGTGGTCGACGCCTTCCGCGCGCGCTTCGACGTGACGGTCGAGGTGGTCGAGACCGCGGTCGAGACCGTCGAGTTCAAGGTGCCGAGGGTCCTGCGCGTCCCGGCATGAGCGACCACGTCACCTTCACCGGCCGCATCGAGACGCTCGACTGGGGCCGGACCTACACGATCATCCGCCTGCCGGCGGAGGTGGCGGCACGCCTCGCGGCGGACGGCGCGAAGCGCGTCGAAGGCGAGATCGACGAGCATCCCGTCAACCTCGCGCCGACCCGGGCGCCGGTGATCGAGGACACGTTCCTCTGGACCGGCAAGAGCCTGCTCGACCGGATCGGGCGCGCCCCCGGTGACGAAGTCGAGGTGCGGCTGAGGCGGGCGCCCGACGACGAGGTCGAGACGCCCTGGGACCTCGCTTGCGCGCTGCGCGCTTCCGGGGCGAGCGATCTGTGGGAGGCGCTGACGCCCGGCAAGCGGCGCGGGCTGATCTACCAGCTCGGCACCGCGAAGACGCAGGCCACACGCGACCGGCGGATCGTGAAGTTGATCGACGACCTCAGGGGCGCACGATGACGGACATCCCCCGGGCCCCGCTGCTCCTCGGCCTCGCCGGGCTCCTGCCGTTCCTCTGGGGGGCGGCCACCGTGCTTGTCCCCGGTCTTGCGGACTGGGGCGTGCGGGCGATCGGGCCGCGCTTTGCGGGGCCTTACGTGCTCCTGTCCTACGGCACCGTGATCCTCGCCTTCATGTCGGGCGTGCTCTGGGGCTTCGCGACGAAGGCCGAGGGCCAGGTCGCGGCCTCGGGCTACCTCCTGTCCGTCCTTCCGGCGCTCTGGGCCTTCTTCTTCGTGGGCGGCGGACCCGTCTCGGCGGCAACCTACCTGATCTTCGGCTTCATCGGCCTTCTGGGCCTCGACTGGATGTTCTGGCGGCAGGGCCTCGCGCCGCGCTGGTGGATGCGGCTGCGCGTGGGCCTGACGGCGGTTGTTGTCTTCTGCCTGTCGACCGTGGTCATCTGATGCCCGAGCTTCACGCCTATACCGACGGCGCCTGTTCGGGAAACCCCGGGCCCGGCGGCTGGGGCGCGCTTCTGATCGCGCGGGACGGAGCGGCGGTGCTGAAGGAACGCGAGCTTTCGGGCGGCGAGGCCATGACCACCAACAACCGGATGGAGCTCATGGCCGCGATCTCGGCGCTCGAGGCGCTGGAGCGGCCGGCCGTCATCACGGTCGTGACCGATTCGGCCTACGTGAAGAACGGGATCGGCGGCTGGATCGAGGGCTGGAAGCGCAACGG
>DAINOF010000039.1:0-8100 GCA_036735505.1 Paracoccaceae bacterium | reverse complement strand
CGGCCTACGTGAAGAACGGGATCGGCGGCTGGATCGAGGGCTGGAAGCGCAACGGATGGCGGACTTCGGACAAGAAGCCCGTGAAGAACGAGGACCTCTGGCGGCGGCTCGACGAAGCGCGTGCCCGGCACCGCGTCCGGTGGGAGTGGATCAAGGGCCACGCCGGCCATCCCGAGAACGAGCGCGCAGATGCTCTCGCCCGCGCCGGGATGAAGCCCTTCAAGCCGAAGAGGGCGCCCGGATGACCTTTGTCGTGCTGCTCGACTACGCCGCCGTTTTCGTCTTCGCCCTGACGGGCGCGCTGGTAGCAAGCCGGGCACAGCTCGACATCGTGGGCTTCGTCTTCCTCGCCTGCCTCACGGCGACCGGGGGCGGCACGCTGCGAGACCTGATCCTCGCCCGCGACCCGGTCTTCTGGGTGCGCGAGCCCGCGATCCTGATCGTCGCGGCGGCCGCGGCGGTCCTGATCTTCTTCACCGCGCATCTGGCTGAAAGCCGGTACCGCTGGATCCTCTGGCTCGATGCGGTGGCGCTGTCGGTCGCCGTGCCGGCGGGGGTCGGCGTCGCGCTCGACACCGGGCAGTCGGCAGCGATCGTCGTCCTGATGGGGGTGATGACAGGGACCTTCGGGGGGATGCTCCGCGACGTCGTGGCCAACGAGGTGCCGCTCGTCCTGAAGCAGGGCGAGCTTTACGTCACCGCCGCCTTCGCGGGGTCCGCCGCGGGGCTTCTGGCGCTCGCGGGCGGGGCGGAGCAGAGCGTCGCGCTTGTGATCGCGGGGGGCGTGACCTTCGCCCTTCGGGCGGGATCCATGGCCTTCGGCTGGAAGCTGCCGGTCTACAAGTCGCGCCCGCCGCGGGTCTGACGCTACTTGCGCCGGTTCCGGCGGCGGTAGGCAGCCTCGGTCGGGATCAGAAGAAGCGCGCCTGCGGCCCCAACGATCGCGTCGATGCCGGGGGCGCCGAACGAAAGCCCGAACATCACCCGCACCATGAAGAGGAGGATCACCCCGCCCAGCGCGATGACGATGGAGGGCAGGACGCCGTTGTGGGTCAAGTCCCATTTCTCGGCGAGGTAGCCCACGATCCCGCCGATCATCAGCGACCCGAAGAACGCGAAGAACCCCATCAGCCCTCTCCCAACCGTGTCCCGGGCGCGATGGCCGTGCCGCGCAGGAAGCTCGCCGCGTCCTGCCGGGCCCGGCCCTCGGCCTGTACCTCGAGTATATCGACCGCGCCCGTCCCGCAGGCAACCGCGAGGTCATGAAGCACCTCGCCGGGGGCGCCCTGCCCCTCCGCGATGCAGGAGCGGAGAAGCTTCAGGCGGCGGCCGTCCTGCGTGGTCCAGGCCCCGGGAAAGGGCGAAAGGCCGCGGATCTGGCGGTCGACCTCTTCGGCCGGGGCTGTCCAGTCGACGGCGGCCTCGGCCTTGTCGATCTTCCGGGCATAGGTCACGCCCGCGTCGGGCTGCGGCTCCGGCGCGAGGTCTGCAAGCCGCGCGAGCGCCTCGACGATCAGCGTCGCGCCCAGCACCGAAAGCCGGTCATGAAGGTCTGCGGTTGTGTCGGTGGGTCCGATGGGTATGGCCGCGCGCAAGAGGACCGGCCCGGTGTCGAGCCCTTCTTCCATGACCATGATGCAGACGCCGGTTTCGGCATCGCCCGCGAGCACCGCCCGGTGGATCGGCGCCGCGCCGCGCCAGCGCGGAAGAAGCGAGGCGTGGATGTTGAGGCAGCCGTGGCGCGGCGCCTCGAGCACCGCTTTGGGCAGGATGAGCCCATAGGCCACGACAACCGCGATCTCGGCGCGATGCGCGGCGAATTCCGCCTGCGCTTCGGGCGTGCGCAGCGTCCCGGGATGGCGGACCGGCAGGCCCAGCGCTTCGGCCCGCAGGTGGACGGGCGAGGAGCGGTCTTTCTGGCCGCGGCCCGCAGGGCGCGGGGCTCGGGTGTACACGGCCGCGATCTCGTGCCCCGCGGCGGCGAGCGCGTCGAGCGCAGGGACCGAGAAGTCGGGCGTTCCCATGAAGACGACCCTCACGAGGCCGCCTTCCGGGCGCGCTTGAGCACCATGTCGCGGCGGAGCTTCGACAGCCGATCAATGTAGAGCCGCCCGTCGAGATGGTCGATCTGGTGCTGGGCCGAGGTCGACCAGAGGCCCTCGAACTCGCGCGTCGCCTCCGTGCCGGTCTCGTCGAGAAAGGCGACCGTCACCCGGGCAGGGCGTTCGAGCCGCGCCCAGACGCCGGGAAGGTTCGGGCTCGCCTCGTCATGGGCACGCATCTCGGCCGAGGCCGCGACGACGCGCGGGTTGGCAAGCCGGATGGCGCAGCCCCGCTCGTCCGAGGCGTCGACCACGGCGAGCCGCAGCAGGACGCCGATCTGCGGCGCCGCGAGGCCCACGCCCGGCATGGCGTCCATCGTCTCGACCATGTCCTCCCAGATCGCGCGGATGTCGTCGGTGATGGCATCGACCGGGGCGGCGGGGGTGCGCAGGCGCCGGTCCGGCCAGAGGACGCAAGGACGGACCGTCACGCCTGTGCCTGCGCATAGGCCGCCTCGAGTACCGCGCGAGCTTCAGGAGTGACGCGGTCGAGCGTCACGATGCCGTCGAGATGGTCGGTCTCGTGCTGGATGCAGATCGCGGCGAAGCCGTCGAAGCGGGCGGTGTGCCGCACCCCGTCGAGGTCGCGCCAGGCGAGCTCGATCCCGGCGGCGCGCTCGACCTCCGCCACGAGGCCGGGGATCGACAGGCAGCCCTCGCCCGCCATCACCGTCTCGGGCGCGCGCCAGAGGATCTCGGGATCGAGGAAGACCACGGGCGAGGGTTCTGCCTCGCGCCACGTCACGTCCATGACGAAGATGCGCCGCATCGCGCCAACCTGCGGCCCGGCGAGGCCGCGGCCGGGCGCGGCATACATCGTCTCCAGCATGTCCGCGGCGAGGCGTCGGATCTCCGGGTCCGGCGCGCCAACAGGCGCGCAAGGCACCGACAGGCGCGGGTCGGGCCAGCGGACGATCGGCAGGACGCTCACGCCCGCGCCTTCTCGCGCTTGAGCTTCACCATCTTGCGGGTGATCAGCTGCCGCTTGAGCGCGGTCAGGTGGTCGATGAAGAGCGTGCCGTTCAGGTGGTCGATCTCGTGCTGGACGCAGGTCGCCCAGAGTCGGGCGAAGCGTTCCTCGTGGCGCTGCCCGTCGAGCCCGGTCCAGCGAACCTCGACCTCGGCGGGCCGGGTGACGTCGGCATACTGCTCGGGGATCGAAAGACAGCCTTCCTCGTAGGTGTTGAGCGCCTCGGAGGCCCACGTGATCTCGGGGTCGATCAGGACCATCGGCCGGGGCGCGGCGCCCTCTTCCTTCACGCAGTCCATCACGAGCACCCGCTTGCCCACGCCCACCTGCGGCGCGGCGAGGCCGATGCCCGGCGCCTCGTACATCGTCTCGAGCATGTCGTGGGCCAGGCGGCGGATCTCGTCGGTGACGGCGCCGACCGGCTCGGCCGGCTTCTTCAGGCGGGGATCGGGGTGAATGAGGATGTCGCGCAGTGCCATGAGCGGTGATTTAGGTGACGCCCGCGCCTTCCGCAATCGCCTTGCGCGCACCGTTCGCGCAGCTAGGCTGCGCCCGGACTTCGGGGAGACGGCCATGGATTTCGACGAGATCATCGACCGGCGCGGCAGCCACTGCGTGAAGTGGGACATGATGGAGACGCTCTACGGTGTCCCGCCCGACGGGGGTCTCGCCATGTGGGTGGCCGACATGGATTTCCGCCCGCCCGCCTGCGTGCAGGAGGCGCTGCGCGGGATGCTCGACCACGGCATCTACGGCTATTTCGGCGACGACCGCGCCTACAAGGACGCGATCGGCTGGTGGATGGAGACGCGGCACGGCTGGCGGGTCGAGCCCGAGTGGATCTTCTCGACCCATGGGCTCGTCAACGGCACCGCGCTCTGCGTCGACACCTGGACGAAGCCCGGCGACGGCGTCGTGCTATTCACGCCTGTCTACCACGCTTTTGCGAAGGTGATCCGCGCGGCCGGGCGCGAGGTGGTCGAATGCCCGATGCCAGTGGTCGAGGGCCGCTATGTGCTCGATTTCCAGGCCTTTGACGCGCGGATGACCGGCCGCGAGCGGATGGTGATCCTCTGCTCGCCGCACAATCCGGGCGGGCGGGTCTGGACGGCAGACGAGCTCCGCGGCATCGCGGATTTTGCACGGCGGCACGACCTGATCCTCGTCTCGGACGAGATCCACCACGACCTCGTCTTCCCGGGCCACAGACACCTGCCCATGTCGCTCGCCGCGCCCGAGATCATGGACCGGCTCGTGATGATGACGGCGACGACCAAGACCTTCAACGTCGCCGGCAGCCACATCGGCAACGTCATCATCCCCGATCCGGCCCTGCGCGCGGCCTTCGGGGCGCGGATGGCGGCGCTCGGCATCTCGCCCAACAGCTTCGGGCTCTTCATGGCGACGGCGGCGTATTCGCCCGAGGGCTCGGCCTGGGTCGACGGACTGATGGCCTATCTCGACGGCAACCGGCGTGTCTTCGACCGCGGGATCGACGCGATCCCGGGGCTCGCCTCGATGCCGCTCGAGGCGACCTACCTCGCCTGGGTGGACTTCTCGGGCACGGGGATGCCGGCCGACGAGTTCACCCGCCGGGTCGAGAGGGACGCGAGGATTGCCGCGAACCACGGCGCGAGCTTTGGCGCGGGCGGCGAAAGCTTCCTGCGGTTCAACATCGCCACCCCCCGCGCGCGCGTCGAAGAGGCCGTCGAGCGCCTGAAGACGGCCTTTGCCGACCTACAGTGACCCCTTGCCGATGAGCGCGACCGGCGCAGACTCGTCCCGGCAATAGTCGAGCGGTGCGGTCTCGCTCGCGGCGGTCGCCCATTTGAACTCGTAGACCATCTCGTCGGCCTCCTCGGCCGAGGCGACGATGAGGCATTGCGACAGGTGCCGCGCGCCGTCGTAGAGGTCGACGAGCCCCCGCAGGTGCGGCGCGTCCTCCTTGCCGAGGGCGAAGCCCTCGTCCCAGTGACGCAGGATGACGAAGGACCGATTGCCGACCCTGACATTCAGCCGGCTTCTCGTCCGACGATCCGCCTTGCGCGCAAGCTCAAGACCGGCCCGGACTTCCCTGGGCAAGTATTCGGACATGGCAGCCTCCAACCCCTGCGCCCGAGCATGGACCGCGTTAACGATCGGTCAAGATTCGTCTGTGGCCGGTGGAGGAATCTGTCGCCAATTCAACAACCTGTCATCGTCCGGCCACGATTTTGCAACAATCCGGCGCGGATCGTCGCACAAATGCACAGCCGCTGCGCCAGTGTGCGGGTTCTGCGAAGTGCCGGGCCGATTACTTCGGAGGAGAAGGAGATCGCCATGGGACAGCTTGTCGACGGCACCTGGAGCACCGCGTGGTACGACACGTCGCAGAGCGGCGGGCGGTTCGTCCGCTCGACCGCGGGGTTCCGGAACTGGATCACGCCAGACGGCGCGCCGGGCCCGAGCGGTGCGGGCGGGTTCCCGGCCGAGGCCGGGCGCTACCATCTCTACGTCTCCCATGCGTGCCCCTGGGCCCACCGCACGCTGATCTTCCGCGCGCTGAAGGGGCTCGAGGACGTCGTGGGCGTCTCGGCCGTGCATCCCGACATGCTGACGGACGGCTGGACCTTCGCGACGGATGCCGATGGCGCCACCGGCGACCGGCTCTACGGCCTTCCGTTCCTGCGCGACCTCTACACCAAGGCCGATCCGGGCGTGTCGGGCCGGGTGACGGTGCCCGTGCTCTGGGACAGCGCGCGCGAGACCATCGTATCGAACGAAAGCTCCGAGATCATCCGGATGTTCAACGGCGCCTTCGACCATCTGACCGGCAACCGCGACGACTACTGGCCCAAGCGCTTGCGCGACCGGATCGAGGTGGTGAACGCCCGCGTCTACGAGACCGTGAACAACGGCGTCTACCGCGCGGGCTTCGCCACGACGCAAGGTGCCTATAACGAGGCGGTGGGCGCGCTGTTCGACAGCCTCGACTGGCTCGAGGACATGCTGTCGCGGACGCGCTATCTCGCCGGGGACCGCGTGACCGAGGCGGACTGGCGGCTGGTCACGACGCTCTTCCGTTTCGACCCGGTCTATCACCTGCACTTCAAGTGCAACCGGCGGCGGCTGATCGACTACCCGAACCTCTGGGCCTATGCGCGCGAACTCTACCAGTGGCCAGGCGTGGCCGGGACGGTCCGCTTCGATCACATCGTTCGGCACTACCACTACAGCCACAAGACCATCAATCCGCACCGGATCATCCCGATCAACCCCGTCCTCGACTGGACCGCGCCGCACGGGCGCGGCTGACCTCAGGCGGCGTAGTGCTGGATGATCGCCGCGAGATCCTCGGGCGGGGTCTCGGCGGGGAAGAAGGCGCAGGCGTTCGGGACGAGGTTGAAGATCGACCCGTCCGAGAAGAACGACGACCGGGTAACGAAGACGACCCGCGCCTCGGGCCGCCGGTAACTCGCGAAGTCCGCCACGGCGAAGGCGCTGCCGTCTTCCAGCGTGAGGTCGAGCACGATCACGTCGACGGGCCAGCGCTGAAGCTTCGCGACAGCTTCTTCCTGAGAGGTCGCGCGTTGCACCTCGCAGCCGAGCCGTTCCAAATGACGTGCCCACACCCCGGCGAGGCCGGTGTCGGCTTCAACGATAAGAATTTGCATGTATCCTCCGGGCAATGACGTCCCGGCCTGTCCCCTGCGTGCACTATGTGCCCCGAACCCTAACGAGAGGTTAACGGGCAGGTAACAAACGTTAACGAACGGCGAAGAATTGCCGATCCGTGGAGGGTCGCAAGGCCCTTGAGACGGTCGGTCAGGCTGCTACTGTCCCGGGTGCCTGAACAGTCCCGCGAGGTGAACATGCGCCGCCTTCTTCCCGTGCTCGCCCTCGGCCTGCTGCCGGCGGGCGCCGCCCTGGCCTCGGTTCCCTGCGGCGGCGACTTCGGCGCCTTCGTGACCGCGATGGAACGCGAGGCGGTCGCCCGGGGCGCGGACCCGGCCCTCGCCCGGCAGTTCTTCTCCGGCGTCAGGCAAGATCCGGCGGTCATCCGCGCCGACCGGGCGCAGGGCATCTTCCAGCGCCCCTTCTCCGACTTCTCGAGCCGGCTGATCAGCCAGAACCGGCTCGACAGCGGCCGCCGCAACGCCGAGCGCCATGCGCGCACCTTCGACCGGGTCGAGCGCGAGTTCGGCGTAAGCCGCGGGATCCTCTTGTCATTCTGGGCCTTCGAGACCGACTACGGCGCGGTGCAGGGCGACTTCAACACGGTCAACGCGCTGATGACGCTCAGCCACGACTGCCGGCGGCCCGATCTCTTCCGCCCGCATGTCTTCGCCGCGCTCGAGCTCTACCGCCGCGGCGACATCGACCCCCGCACCACGACCGGTGCCTGGGCGGGCGAGATCGGCATGGTCCAGATGCTGCCCGAGGATATCCTCGAGAACGGCGTCGACGGCGACGGGGACGGGCGCGTGACGCTCAAGACCTCGGTCCCCGACGCGCTGATGTCCGGCGGCAAGATGCTGCGCGCGCTCGGCTGGCGCCCGAACGAGCCCTGGCTGCAGGAGATCGTGGTGCCCGAGGGCCTCGACTGGAGCGAGACGGGCGTCGACATCTGGAAACCCGTGGCCGAATGGGAGCGGATGGGCGTACGCGCGCGAAACGGCGGGCTCGCGCGGGGGCTTCAGGGCGCGATCCTGCTGCCCGAGGGGCGGAACGGGCCGGCCTTCATCGCCTATCCGAACTACCTCGTGCTGTTCGAGTGGAACAAGAGCTTCGTCTACGTCCTGACGGCCGCCTATTTCGCCACGCGGCTCGAGGGCGCGCCGGTGTTCGACGCGGGCTCCCCCTCGCCGGCGCTCTCGGGCGAGGAGATCGAGGCGCTGCAGCGACGGCTCGTGGCGCGCGGCCACGACGTGGGCGGCGTCGACGGCATTCTCGGCGCGATGACGCGGGCCGCGGTGCGCGCCGAACAGAAACAGCTGGGCCTTCCGGCCGACTCGTGGCCGACGCGGGACCTGCTCGGGAGACTGTAAC
>DAINOF010000038.1:0-15942 GCA_036735505.1 Paracoccaceae bacterium | reverse complement strand
CGGGTCCCGAGACCCGCCACCGGAAACACCGCCTTCGTCACCTTGCGCTGCATCTGCACCGTCCTTCAATCCGCGACCAATATCGGTACGACACCCATAGCCCGGCCCCGGCCGGCCGCAACCTGTGCGGCAGTGAAGACAGGTCTTTGTAACCGTTTCATGCTCAGAAACTAGAAACCCGGAAGGTTGATGACGGGGAATCGGGCAATCGCGACTCTCTGCCGCCCTACACGCGCGTGCCACCGACAAGGGCGGCGATCTCGGCCAGCCTCGACTCGACCAGCGCGGGGTCTTCGCGCGCCTCGATGTTCAGCCGCAGGAGCGGTTCGGTGTTCGAGCCGCGGAGGTTGAGGCGCCAGCGCGCGAATTCGAGCGTGAGACCGTCGAGCCGGTCGATCGCCACGGCCTCGGGCCCGAGCCGCGCCTCGACCGCAGCGATGGCGGCGCCGGTGTCCGCGACGCGGAAGTTGACCTCGCCCGAGGCCGGGAAGCGGCGGCGCATCTCGGCCACGAGATCCGACAGGGTCCGGCCGCTTTCGGCCAGGAGGCTCAGGAGAAGGACCCAGGGCACCATGCCGCTGTCGCAATGGAAGAACGCGCGGAAATAGTGGTGCGCCGACATCTCGCCGCCGTAGACGGCGCCGGTCTCGCGCATGCGCGCCTTGACGAAGGCGTGGCCGGTCTTCGACAGGACCGGAACGCCGCCCGCGGCCTCGACCGCCTCGGTCGTGGCCCAGGTGACGCGGGGGTCGAGCACGATGGTCGCGCCGGGCTCGAGGGCGAGGCTCGCGCGGGCCAGAAGTGCCACGATGTACTGGCCGTCGACGAAGGCGCCGGTCTCGTCGAAGAAGAAGCATCGGTCGAAGTCGCCGTCCCAGGCGAGGCCCAGGTCCGCGCCCTCAGCCCGCACCGCCTCGGCCGTCATGGCCCGGTTTTCGGGGAGGAGCGGGTTGGGGATGCCGTGCGGGAAGGTCGGGTCGGCGTCGTGGCGGAGGCGGATCGCCTCGATCTCCGCCCCGGCCGCGGCGAGCCGGGCCAGCACGGCGTCGAAGGCCGCGCCCGCGGTGCCGTTGCCGCTGTCGGCGACGATGCGGAAGCGCCGGCCGGCGAGGCCGCGCGCGAAACCCGCGACGCGGTCGGCGAAGGCCGGTCGGGTGTCCTCGTGCAGATGCCGGCCGGGCGTCGGCGCGGCCGGGCCCGCGCCCGCCTCGGCCATCGCGCGGATGCGGGGCAGTTCCTCGACCGGATCGACGGGCCGCGCGCCGGGGCCCACGAACTTCATGCCGTTCCACTCGATCGGGTTGTGCGAGGCGGTGACCATGAGCCCGCCGTCCGCGCCGAGGTGGCCGGTGGCGAAGTAGACCTCTTCGGTCCCGCAGAGGCCGATGTCGATGGCGTCGACGCCGGCCCCCTGCAGGCCGCGGATGGCGGCTGCCTTGAGCGCGGGGCTCGACGCGCGGGCGTCGTGGCCGACGACCACGCGGGCGGCGCCGAGGACCCGCCCGAAGGCCGCGCCGATGTCCTGCGCGATGTCCTCGTCGAGGGTTTCCCCCAGACGCCCGCGCACGTCGTAGGCCTTGAAGCAGTCGAGACGGCGCACCATGGCCACACACTCCCCACCCTGTCCCAGGGGCGGGGTCCCCCGCCCGCGCGCACAAAGCCGCAATCTCGGGGCGTGATCAAGGGCGGAGGATGCGGAGCCCGGCAGGCGCGCCGGTGCAGGCGGCACACCCGCGTCGCAAGATTTCCGACACTTGATGAACAAGGCGTTAACGGTCTAGCAGTGAACCAAGGCACGTCGCCGTCGTTCGCAGTTCGAGGGGAACAATCATGAGTATCAGGACATGGCAGCCTTGCCTGCGCTCGCCCTTCTCGTCGCCTGCAGTGCGGGCGGCGAGGTCATCGGCCCGCCTCCACCGCCGCCGCCGCCCCCCGGCCCAACGGTGGGGCAATCGTCCGTCTCACTCGATCTCGCGTCGCTCATCCGATTCGCGAACCATATTCCAAGCACCGACAAGATCAGCCTCGGCTTGACCACGATTCCCGCCGGATTGACGATCGTGAGCCTGGACCGGAACCCGTTTGTCGTCGGGACCCTGCCCGACGGCTTCGCCATCTACACGAGCACGGGCAATCAACGGAAGGCCGTTCGCGCCGTCACGCCAAGCGGTGACGGGACCGCGCTTTCCGTTCTCCTTCTGAGCGGCGCCGCGCCGTGGCGAGAGCACCAGCGCCTTCGCGACACCGAACTTCCGACCGGGAGCGCCACCTACGCCGGCGATTACCTCGGCACGCTGATACGGCTCGGTGCCGATCCCGCCGCAGGGACCTATGCCCCCCAGAACGACGAGTACATCCTGGGCAAGGTGGCGCTGACGGCGGATTTCGCGACCGCGCGGATCTCGGGCACCGTGTCCGGGCGCCAGTCGAACCGGGGCCGGTCCTTCGGCGACACCCGGCTTCTTGCCACCTCGATCGACGACGCCGGCCGGTTCCGCGGCTCGGTTTCAGGGGGGGCCTTGTCGAATTCACCGATCTCGGCGACCACCACCGACAGCGGGAGCAACCCCGATCTGGGGTATCACGGCATGATCACCGGGTCCGACGGGACCGAGGCCGTGGGCAACGTGGGCTTCGACCATGTCACGGGTGCGGGAGTCGACCTTGCCCGCGAGGTCGGCGTCTTCGTTGCCACCGCGCCGTGACGCCGGGTGTCGGGCACCTCTTCCGGCAGGGAATGAACGTGACGTCGGCGCGGTAGAGGGCCGACGGCGCACGGCATTGCATCCCGCCGCGTCTCTTTGCGGCCTTGCCCGCATCCGCCCTTCCCTCCGCCTGCGGTGGCGGCGGCACCGATGCAGACCGGACCCGGGCCTGCGTGCGAGGGGCTGATGGCGAACCGGCACCCCCCGACCGAGAAAACACTCAGAAAACCTGAACGATCCGAGGTACGCTCCGTCGTCGAATCAGTGCGCGTTCGTTCGGTCGCCGCGGCCGAGTACCAGTGGGAGAGAGTATCATGACGATGTCTTCGTTCGGCCGTCGCTCGACGCGGGCCTTCCTGATGATCGGGTCCATCCTGAGCGCCGCACCGTCCGGCGCCGCGACCCTGAACTGGATCGAGCCGGGATCCGGCGACTGGTTCAAGCCGGAGAACTGGAGCCCCGCCGCCGTTCCCGCAGCGGTCGATAATGCCATCGTCAACAACGGCGGCACCGCCACGGCCACCGGCGCAACGGCGACGGCCTTCGGGCTGTCGGTCGGCGACGGCGCGGGCAGCGTTTCGGGGACCGTCACCACGACGACGGCCGATCTCGCGTCCGTCGTGCTGCGGGTTGGCATTGCCACCGCCCAGGACGCGAGCGCCACGGGAACCCTTGCCGTCGACGGCAGCATCATCGGCACCATGCCGGGCTCGACGCTCGAGACGTTCTTGATCGGGCGGGCGTCGGGCGACAAGTCGCAGGCCGAGGGGACGGTGACGGTCACGGGCGACATGGAGGCGATATCGGGGGCAGTCGGGGTTCTGGGATCCGGAAGCAGCCAGACCGCCGCGGGCTCGCTGACGGTCGGGGGCAACCTCGCCGGTCTGGCATCCGTCGGCGCCGGCTTTTCCGAGGAGAACGCCAAGGTCGACGGCGCGGTGACCGTGACGGGCGGCGACCTTTCGACCGCCGGCAGCTTCTTCCTGGTCGGCCAGGCGTTCGGGGACGGCACGGTCGCCAACGGGTCCGTCGACGTGCAGACGGGGGATATCCGAGGCGCCGCGACGCAGTGGTTCATCGGCGTCGCGGCGCAGGGGGGGCAGGCGACGGGCCGGCTTGAGGCCGCGGGCGTCGACTCTTCTGGCGCGCCGCTGAACCAGCTGCTCGTCGGCTCCGCCAGCGAGTTCTTCGGCAACGTCACGGCGGACGGGACGCTCGTGCTGGGCACGGGCGATCTGCGGGTCAACGGGAATGCCTCCATCGGGATCGCGACCGTGAGGCAGGGCGCGACGGCCACGGGCGAGGCGACGCTCGGCGGCGCGCTCGTCGCCGAAGGCGGCAACCGGTTGCTGACGGTCGGTCGCGCGACCGGAGAGACGAACCAGACCGGGCTGGGCGCGGCGACCGGGGCCCTGTCGGCCGCGGGCGTCACCGGGTTCCGCAACGTCTTGGTCGGTTCTGCCTCGGGGTTCAAAGGCCTCGGGCCCGAGGCGACCGGAACGCTGATCGTCGGTGACGGCGGGATCGTGAACGCCGTGGATCCCGGCGGGTCGCTGCGGATCGGCTCGGCCAGCGCGGTGTCCCTCAACGGCGTGATCACGGGGCCGGGTCCCGTCGCGGAAGGTGCGGCGACGGTGTCCGGCGACGTGTCCGGCTATGCGTTCGTCAGTGTGGGCCGGGTCGACAATGCAGGCACCGCCACCGGCACGCTGGCGCTGGACGCGGGTACGTTGACCACCACAGGTCTCGACATCGGCAGCGTCCAGCAACCGCCTTCGACCGTCACGGTGACAGATGGGGCCGCCGCGGCCAGCGGCCGGGTCGAGGTCACCGACGGTGCGGTCGTGATGACCAGAGCCAATCCGAATTTCTTTAACCTTACGCAGATCGGCTCCACCGAGCTCTTCGGACCGATCGTCGACCAGACCGCAGAGGGCGCGCTGGTGTTGACGGGCTCGCGCTTCGAGGGCGACGTCGTCCGGTTGGGCTTCGGCACCGGGGCCGACGGCAGGCTGACCGCCACCGACAGCGAGATCGCCTTGGGCGTCCTCAATGTGGGCGGGCTGGACGGCACGGCCCGCATGACCCTGACCGACAGCACGCTCGCCGCGACCGCGGGGTCGGGACTGAGCGGCGGGATGGTCCTTGGCGGGCAGCACTCGCGCGTCGAGGCGACCGACAGTTCGGTGAAGCTGGACGGCAACCTGTCCGTGCTGGAGAGCTTTTCCGCGGCCGGCGACATGGCCAGCATGGCGATGACCGGCGGCATGCTGTCGGTCGGCGGAACCCTCGGCATCGGCAGCTTCTCGACCGGCAGCCGGGCCGACCTCAGCCTTTCAGGAACGGAGGCCAAGGTGGGTGCGCTGGCCGTCGGGCGAAGCGCGAATAACGGCCAGCTGTTCGGCGAGGCGCTGCTGCACCTCGACGGGAGCCTGATGGATGTGATGGGCGGCTTTCGGCTCGATCTGGGCGGGGAACTGAGCTTCGGGATCGGCGGCCTCGGCCGCGGTCTTGGTGGCTATGGCGCGCTGGAGGCGGAATTCGCGGATCTTCTGGAGGGCAAGGCGACGGTGGACTTCGGCGGGCTGACCGGCCCGCTCGGCTTCCAGACCGCCGCGTTCGACCTGATCTCGGTGCTGAACAACGGCTTCACCGGCGATTTCGGGCTGGTGTCGATCCTCAACGCGCCCGCCGGCTATCTGGTCAGCCACGGTTTCTTCTCCGAGGGCGAGGGGGATGTGTGGCGCGTGACGCTCTCCCGCGATGTCGCGGCCATCCCGCTCCCGGCGGGCGCCTGGCTGCTGCTCACGGGCCTCGCCGGGCTGGGCCTGATGCGTCGCAGTCGTCTGGGGTGACGTGACCATGGCGGCTTGAGCCGGTCTGGCAGGATCCGGACGGAATGCGCGAGCCCGCGCCGTGACGGTCGTGTCGGGCGGACATTGAGACAAGGCTCGGAATGCGCCCTCGAAGCGGGCGCCGCGCGCCTCCGCAGGAGATGCGCACGGGCTTGAACCTGATGGAGGCGAGTGCCGGAATCGAACCGGCGTGCACGGATTTGCAATCCGCTGCGTAACCACTCCGCCAACTCGCCGCCGCGGACCTGCGATTTATACCATGGACGGGGATCGCGCAAGCGGCCGGCTCGGGCGCGGCGCGGTTGCGGCAGGGGCCGGGATGTGGCAGACAAGCGTGTGAATCTGAACCGATGAGTTTAGTCCGATGACAGACTTCGCAGCGCGCCGCAGGACGATGGTCGACACGCAGGTGCGGCCCTCGGACGTGACCAAATACCCCATCATCGATGCCATGCTGGCGGTCCCGCGCGAGCTTTTCGTGCCGACCGGTCGGCGCGAGGCGGCCTACATCGGAGAGAACCTGCCGATCGGGCCGTCCCGCGTGATCCTCGATCCGCGGACGATCGCCAAGATGCTCGATGCGCTCGACGTGAAGGACCATGAGGTCGTGCTCGATCTGGGCGCAGGGCTCGGCTATGGCGCGGCGGTCCTCGCCCGCCTCGCCGGCGCGGTGGTCGCGGTGGAAGAGGACGAGGCGATGGCGCGCGACACCGAGACGTCGCTGGCCGAGGTGGGGGCCGACAACGTCGCCGTCGTCGTCGGGCCGCTGACCGAGGGCGCGCCGAAGCACGGCCCCTACGACGCGATCCTCGTCGAGGGCGCCGTCGAGGTCGTGCCCGAGGCGCTGGCGGCGCAGCTGAGGGACGGCGGGCGCATCGCCTGCCTGTTCCTCGACGGGGCGCTCGGCGTCTGCCGGATCGGCTACCATGCCGGCGGCCGGCTGACCTGGCGCGACGCCTTCCATGCCGCGGCGCCGGTCCTGCCGGGGTTCGACCGGCAGGCGGGTTTCGTGCTGTGAGGCCCGCGATGTCGCGTCTCGCCGCCCGCTTCCGTCCGGCAGGGCTTGCGCTGGCCGCGGCCCTGTCCCTCGCGCTGCCCTCGGCGGCACGGGCCGAGACCCTGACCGACGCGTTCATCTCGAGCTACCTGACGAGCGGCCTTCTCGAGCAGAACCGGGCGCTCCTGCGCGCGGCCGACGAGGATGTGGCGCAGGCCGTGGCCACGCTTCGGCCGGTCCTGTCCTACATCGTGCAGGGCCGGTGGCAGGACAGCGACTCTGCGCGCGGCGGCGACGAGACCACCCAGAGCCTCGGTCTGTCGCTCGACTGGACGCTCTACGATTTCGGCCGCAGCGCGCTCGGTATCGATCTGGCGAAGGAATCGGTGCTCGCGCTCCGCGCGGCGCTCGTCGACATCGAGCAGCAGGTCCTTCTGCGGGGGGTATCGGCCTTCATGGAGGTGCGGCGGGCGCAGGCCTTCGTGCAGCTGAGCGAGAACAACGTCCGGCTTCTGGGCGAGCAGCTGCGCGCGACCCGGGACCGCTTCGAGGTGGGCGAGGTGACGCGCACCGACGTGGCGCTTGTCGAGGCGCGGCTCGCCTCGGGCCGCTCGGGCCTCGCGGGGGCCGAGGGCGATCTCGCCCGGGCGCGCGCCGAGTACCTGACGGCCGTCGGCCGTCTGCCCGCGGCGCTTGCGGCGCCGCCGCCGGCGCCGGCAGCGCCGTCCTCGCTCGCCGCCGCGCAGGATGTGGCGCTCGACGGGCATCCGGCGCTCCTGCGCGCGCAGCGCGAGGTCGCGGTGGCGGACCTCGGCCTCGCCAGCGCCCGGGCGTCGCTCTACCCGCGGGTGACGGCGGGCGGCCAGATCGCCAACGACCTCGACGGCAACACGCAGTCGTCGGTGACGCTCGGCATCGGCGGCCCGATCTACTCGGGCGGCGCGATCAATTCGGCCATCCGCGCCGCGGCAGCCCGGCGCGACGCCGCACGCGCGGCGCTTTTGCTGACGACGCAGGAGATCGTCCAGAACGTGACGGTCGCCTGGACCAATCTCGAGGTCTTCTCGGCGGTGATCGTGGCCTCGGAAGAGGAAGTCGCCGCCGCGCGTCTCGCGCTGCAGGGCGCGCGCGAGGAGTTTCAGGTCGGCGAAGGCACGACGATCGATGTGCTCGACCGGGAGAACGAGCTGCTGACCGCCCAGACCACCCTGATCGACGCGCAGACGAATCGCTACCTCGCCGCCTATGCGCTGCGCGCGCGCATGGGGCTCCTGACGGTCGAGCAACTCGGCCTCGGCGTGCCGACCTACGATCCGGCCCTCTACTACGAGGCGGTCAGGAATGCACCGCTCGGGACGATCAGCCCGCAGGGGCAGCAACTCGACAGACTGCTCGAGGCAATCGGCCGCCAGTGACGCGGCCGAGTTGTGCCGACCGCGCGTTCCCGGTACCCTTATTCCGGGGGCGTGGCAGGGGAGTACGGGCATGACGAACAGCGCGGCGCGGGAAACCGAGGAGGCGGTCCTCGAATCGATCCGGAGGCTTCTCAGCGACGGGCCGGCAGCCGCGCGGACGGCCGATCGGGGCCCGGCGCCCGTCGAGAAGCTGCTCCTGACCCCGGCCCTTCGGGTCCCCGAGGACGAGCCCACCGAGATCCCGCCGCGTCCGGTCTCGCGGCCGCTGACCTGGTCGCTCGAGGACCAGATCGCCGAACTCGAGGCGGCGGTCGGCGCGGTCGGCGACTGGGAGCCCGACGGCAGCGAAGGGATCGCCGCCGAAACTCCGCCCCCGGAGGTGTTCAGGCGACGCGAGGGCCGCGCGGCGCCCGCCGAGCGCGCGCCCCTGCGTCTGGGCGAAAGCGCCCGGACCGAGCGGCTTCCGCCCCCCGACCTCTATGACGAGAACGACCTTGCCCCGGCCAAGGGCTTCGACATCGATGCCGACGACCGCCTGCCCGACGAGGACGCGCTGCGCGATCTCGTGGCCGAGATCGTACGCTCGGAGCTTCAGTCCGAGCTCGGCCAGCGCGTCACGCGCAACATCCGCAAGCTCGTTCGGCGCGAGATCCGGCGCGCGCTCGCGGCACGGGACTTCGACTGACGTGAGGCCCGGCCGCGCGCACGGGGGCGTCGCATGAGCGGGGTGCGCGGCATCGTGTTCGACAAGGACGGGACGCTCTTCGACTTCCAGGCGACCTGGGCCAGTGTGACCGGAACGATCCTCGAGGACCTGTCGGGCGGCGATGCCGGGCTGGCCCGGACGCTCGCCCAGGCGGCGGGCTACGATCTCGACGCGCGCGCGCTTCTGCCCGGAAGCGTGATCGTCGCCGGGACGATCGTCGAGACGGTGGATGTCCTTCTGTCGGTCCTGCCGCCCCGCACCGACCGGGGGCGCGTCATCGACACGATGATCCGGCTCGCCGAGACCGCGCCGCAGGTCGAGGCGGTGCCGCTGCGCCCCTTCTTCGACGGCCTGCGCGCCCGGGGCCTCGCGCTCGGCGTCGCGACGAACGACGGCGAAAGCCCCGCGCGCGTGCATCTGGGCAAGGCGGGGGTGCTCGGGCACATGGACTTCCTCGCGGGCTACGACAGCGGCCATGGCGCCAAGCCGGGTCCCGGCCAGCTTCTCGCCTTCTGCGCGGCGACCGGCCTTGCCCCCGAGGCGGTGCTCATGGTCGGCGACAGTCGTCACGACCTCGTCGCCGGCCGGGCGGCGGGCATGCGGACCGTGGGCGTCCTGACGGGCCTCGCCAGCGCCGCCGACCTCGCCGGCGAGGCCACGGTCGTGCTGCCCCACATCGGGCATCTTCCCGGCTGGCTCGACGCGGCGTAGCCGTCGGGCCCGAATCCGACACGGTTCCGTCGCTTTTCGGGCCGCGCCCGCCCCGCCGCCTGCGCATGGTCGGGCGAAGCGAGGGAGGGCCGGCATGGCGGACGTGGCCGAGAGGCGGAAGAGGCAGGGCGGGCGCGCGGCGCATGCCGAACGCAAGGGCCACGAGGTCATCGACCAGATGCCCTGGCGCATCCCGATCAACACCGACCGCCCGATCGAGCCCATGGGCCCCGAGGGCGTGGCCGCCATCCACGACGGCGCCATGCGCATCCTCGAGGAGATCGGGATCGAGTTCCTGAACGACGAGGCGCTGCGCATTTTCCGCGAGATCGGCTGCACGGTCGAGGGCACCAACGTCCGCATGGGCCGCGACTGGGTGATGGAGATGGTGGGCCGCTGCCCGCCCGAGTTCACCATCACGCCGAGGAACCCAGACCGCATCCTGCCCATCGGCGGCAAGGCGATCCTGTTCGGCAACGTGTCGTCCCCGCCGAACTACTGGGACCTCGAGACCGGAAAGGTTCCGGGCACGCGGGAACACTGCCGCAACCTCCTCAAGCTCACGCAGTACTTCAACTGCATCCATTTCGCGGGCGGCTACCCGGTCGAACCGGTGGACATTCATCCTGCGGTCCGCCATCTCGACGTGCTCTTCGACAAGCTCACGATCACCGACAAGGTGATGCACGCCTATTCGCTCGGCGCCGAGCGGGTCGAGGACGTGATGGAGATGGTGCGCATCGCGGGCGGGCTGACGGAAGAGGAATTCCAGGCCACGCCGCGCATGTACACCAACATCAACTCGACCTCGCCGCTCAAGCACGACCAGCCGATGATCGACGGCTGCCTCAGGCTGATCCGGCGCGGGCAGGCGGTGATCGTGACGCCCTTCACGCTTGCGGGCGCCATGGCTCCGGTCACGATGGCGGGCGCGGTCGCGCAGTCCATCGCCGAGGCGCTGTCGGCCGTGGCGCTGTTCCAGCACGTGGCGCCGGGCTGCGCCTGCGCCATCGGCACCTTCACCTCGAACGTCGACATGAAGTCGGGCGCGCCCGCCTTCGGCACGCCCGAATACATCCGCGCGACCCAGATGACCGGCCAGATGGCGCGGTTCTACGGGCTGCCGCTCCGCTCCTCGGGCGTCTGCGCGGCGAACGTCCCCGACGGGCAGGCGATGTGGGAGACGGCCTCGAGCCTCTGGGCCGCGATCCAGTCGGGCTCGAACGTGGTGTATCACGCGGCCGGCTGGCTCGAGGGCGGGCTGATCGCGTCTCCTGAAAAGTTCGTGATGGACTGCGAGTATCTCCAGCAACTCCAGCGCTACTTCGAGCCCGCGACCTGGGCCACGACGCCCGACGACATCGCGCTCGAGGCGATCGGGCAGGCGGGGGAGACGGGGCATTTCTTCGGCCTCCAGCACACGCAGGACCGCTACACCACCGCCTTCTACCAGCCCTTCCTGTCCGACTGGCGCAACTACGAGGGCTGGAGGCTCGCGGGCGGGCTCTGGACGCACGAGCGCGCGCACCGGATCTTCAGGGAGATCGTCGGCGCCTTCGAGCCGCCGCCGATGGACCCAGGCCACCGCGAGGCGCTGGCCGACTTCGTCGCCCGCCGGAAGGCCGAAGGCGGCGCACCGGTCGACTACTGAAAACCGGGGCGGACGCCGCGACAGTTCGCGCAATGTTAAGGTCCGTTCTTCAAGCTGCCGCCGACTTGAGGCGAATATGCTTGGCATTGTGAACAAGGCGATCGAGTGCTTCGTCAGCGACACCTATGGTGGCGCCTGGAAGGATGTCGCCCAGGCGCTCGATCTGGGCGCCCCGTCCTTCGAGGCGCTCCTGCCCTATGACGACGAGCTGACCGGCCGCCTGATCGAGGAGGCGGCGCGGCGCATCGGCAAGCCGCGCGACGAACTTCTCGAGGATCTCGGGATCTATCTCGTCTCGCATCCGCGCTACGCGGTGCTCCGCCGGCTCCTGCGCTTCGCCGGCGTCACCTTCGAGGATTTCCTTCTTTCGGTCGACGAGCTTCCGGACCGCTCGCGTCTCGCGCTGCCGGACCTGCACCTGCCGACGATCCGCGTCGACGCGTCGGGCAACGACCACTTCGTGATCCGCGTCGGCCCGGGGCTTCCGGGCTTCGCGCAGGTTCTCACGGGGTGCCTGCGCGCCATGGCGGACGACTACGGCGCGCTCGTGACCCTGTCGCTCGTGGCCGAGGCCGACAGCGGGGCCGGCTCCATCGAGGCGACGCTCTACACCGCCCGTCACGGCAGCGGGCGCAGCTTCAAGCTCGCGGTGCCCAGGGCATGACGCTGCACGTGGCACTCGCGGCCGAGGCGCTGGGACGCCTGATGCCCATGCACCTCGTGGTGGACGGGGACGGCACCATCCTTGCCGCCGGCCCCACGCTCGAGAGGATGCGGGTGCCCGAACGGCTGACCGGCGCTTCCTTCTTCGACGTCTTCACCCTGCGGCGGCCGCCCGGCGTGCGGCGGATCGCCGAGCTTATGGGCACCGGTGGCGAGCGGGTCCAGCTCGACTTCCTCGCCCCGCCGCACACGCCGCTGAAGGGGCACTACCTGGCCGACGCCACCGGCATCCTGCTGTTCGACCTGTCCTTCGGGATCACGGTGCGCGAAGCCGTCGCCACCTACGGTCTCAAGGCGACGGACTTCGCGCCCACCTCGCTCGCCGTCGACATGCTGTTCCTCGCCGAGGCCAACGCGGCCGCGCTGGCCGAATCGCGCAGCCTGAACCAGCGGCTGCACGAATCAACCTCCGCCGCCGAGCACCTCGCCAAGACCGACGCGCTGACCGGCGTCGGGAACCGCCGTGCGATGGAAGCGGTCGTCGAGGATCTGGTGGAGCGCGGCGAGCCCTTCGGCTTCATGCATGTCGATCTCGACTACTTCAAGTCGGTGAACGACAGCTACGGCCATTCTGCCGGCGACCATGTCCTGTTCGAGGTCGCGCGCATCCTCGAACGCGAGACGCGGCAGGGCGATTGCGTGATCCGGCTGGGCGGGGACGAGTTCGGCGTCGTCTTCCGCGGCATGACCGACCCGCTGTCGCTGTCGGTCATCGCCGGCCGGATCCTGTCGACGCTCGAGGACCCGATCACCTACAACGGCATGCCCTGCCGCGTCTCGGCGAGCATCGGCGTCACGACCTCGGCGCTCTCCGACGGCGCGGATCTTCCCACGATCCTGCGCGATGCGGACGTCGCGCTCTACCGCTCCAAGCTGCTCGGCCGCTCGCGCATGACGATCTTCGGCACAGATGGCGCTGCCCAAGGTCACACCGCCGACCCGGCGGCGCAGGCAAGGTCAGGCGGCAGGTGACTTGAGCGGCGGGACGGGAAGCGCCACCTTCTCGGCCGTGATGCAGACCGGACTTCCGAAGTCGAGCCGGAAGTAGGCCACCTGGTCCACCGGCTCGCGCAGGATCCTCGGGCGCGAGAGAAGGTCGCGCGCGACCACGACGCTCGAACCGTAGCCGCCCGACGGGACGACGATCTCCTGTTCCGGCGCGAGGTAGATGTCGCGCGCCGGGACGCCCGTCCTGAGCGCGCCGGCGCAGATCCGGATCGGAAAGGCGTCCGCCGTCGTGCGCAGGATGCCCGCGTCGAAGTGGATCACGTCGATCTTGAGAAGCCGGTGGAACCGCCCGTCGGCCCCGCGGACGGTGTCGTTGACCCGCAGCAGATGGGTCGGGACGTCACCGAAGGCGGTCTTCACGCGCGTGCGGCTCTCGATGCCCGTCAGTCGGATCGCCGTGACCTCGGCCTCGCCGTCGTCCATGTCCGGGGTGCGGCTGACGCGCCGCGTCTCCTCGGTTTCGCTTCCCCGGCGGAACCCCAGTGGAATCAAGTGTGCCAACTTCTACAACCCTCACCTTCACCTACCGACCGCACGGACCGGGCGCAGGCTTTGCCCGCTCCCGGTCCGCCACCCACCTTCAAGGCATTGGCCAACTCCGGCCTGCGCCTTGTCACACGGTACGGACGCAGATACGACCATCCCCACCGATGGTCCGAACCTGCGGTCGAGGGCTGATGTTTGAGGGCTGCGCGGGTCGATTTCAAATGCCGGCGCCCATTCCGGCCCGTCCGCGGCGGCTCAGGTAAACAATCTGTGACACCCGGCCCGGTTGATCATGATGCGGTACCTGAACCGGGTCCGGTGGAGGCGCGCCGCGACTCGCGCGATCGGAACCAGCGCAATCGGACCCGGTTGAGCCGTCATGACCCTACCCGATTCTCCGGCCAACGGCCCGGCCGGGCTCGATGGCCGCCGGATCCTCATCGTCGAGGACGAGTTCCTGATCGCCGAGGATCTGGCCCATTACTTCGCGAGGCTCGGCTGCGAAGTGCTCGGTCCCGCCGGTTCGCTCGTCGATGGGTTCCTTCTTATCGACCGGGCGGATCTCGCCGTGCTCGACATCGCGCTCCGCGACGAGACGGCCTTTCCACTGGCCGAGGCGCTTCTCGCCCGGGGCGTTCCCTTCGTCTTCTTCACGGCGCGCCCATCGTTCGGCGTGCCGGCGAACCTCGCCGGCGTTGCGCGTTTCGTCAAGCCGGCCTCCTATGCGCGGGTCGGACGCGCACTCGCCGACCGGATCGCGCCGGAGCAAGCCCCCGCCGGCGACGACATCCTGAACCTTCTGCCGAAGCTCAGGATCGCGGCGCAGCTCCTCCTGCGGGACCCCTCCGCCGCCGACCGGCTGGTCGAACGGGCGCTCGAACGGGCGATCGCGCAGCTCGCGGTCCGCGATCCCTCGATGCCGCTCGAGGACTGGATCGTGACGATCATGACGGTCGTCGCGAGGGAGGATCGTCGCCGGTCGATGATCTGACGGGTTTTCCGCGCGCTGGCCGTCCAAGGCAGGAACCGGCGCCAAGGGGCGGCGTTTGCGCGGGCAGGGTGCAGCAGCCGGGAGATCGGGGATGCGGGGCGGCGAGGAGAAGGCTCGGTCGACGTCGGACATCTCCTCGGACGTCGTCCGCATCATCCCCGCGCTCAGGACCTACGCGCGCTCGCTGACGCGGGGCGACGACTACGAGGATCTCGTGCAGGAGACGCTGACCAAGGCGCTCGCCAACACCGACAAGTTCCGCCCCGGCACCAACCTGCGCGCCTGGCTCTTCACGATCATGCGAAACACCTTCTACACCAACGTCGGCCGCCGCGCACGCGAGCGGACGGGCGCGGCCGACTGCGTATCGGGCCTCGCCACGGTGCCGGCGACGCAGGAATGGAACATCCGGGGCAACGAGATCATGCGCGTGGTCGCCCAGCTTCCCGACCAGTACCGCGAGATGCTGATCCTCGTGGTGATGCTGGGCGAGAGCTACGAAACGAGCGCGCAGATCTGCAACTGCGCGGTGGGCACGGTCAAGAGCCGGGTGAACCGCGCCAAGAACATGGTGATCGAGGCGCTCGGCGCCGACGCCATCGACGGCCGGAGCTGATCAGCCGTCGCGCTCGCGCAGGCGCCGTTGAAGCTCGCGGGCAAGGTCGAGAAGCCGCGGCGGCGTCGTCTCGGCCATGGCGCGCTCGAGATAGCGCGTGAGTTCCGCCTCGAGCATGGCCTCGGCGGTCAGGTCCGCGCCCGGCGCATCGTTCTTCTGCATCCGCTTTCCCCCTTTGGCCAGCTAGCAGGTCGGCGCCTCGTTTCCAAGCCCGCGGGGCCAGGCGCCGCGCGCGCCCTTCCGCCGAAAGCCGCGCCGCAACCCGGCGGGGCGTCGGGGACCGGGAACAAGGCCATGCGGCGCAGGTTGCTGGGGGGTCCAAACCAACGGACACGCAAGGAAGGATGAACGACATGCGGAAGAACACAGTACTGGTCGGCGCGGCGCTCGCGCTCGGCGTGAGCGGCGCGGCCTGGGCTCAGGATGCGGGCATGGACCCGATGACGATGACCTGCGCGGACGTCGCGGAGATGGACGAGAGCAACGCCGAGGGCGCGATCTACTTCCTCGCCGGCCACGAGGCGGCCATGGGCTCGGCGATGGGCTCGGGCGTCACCGGCGTCACCGGCACCGCGGCCGGGACCGACAGCACCGCGACGGGCACGACGGGCACGACCGGAACCGCGACCACGGGCACCGGGACCGAGAGCGCTGCCATGGGCGGGTCGATGCGCTTCGAGGATATCGACGTGGCCGCCATCATGAGCGCCTGCGAGGATGCGCCCGAAAGCCTGCTTTCGACGGTCATCCGCGACTCCGCCAGCAACTGAGGCGCCGGGGATCACCGCCCGCGCCCCTTCGGGGGCGCGGGCCTCTTTTCGTTCAACCCGGCAGCACATCCGAAGGAGACGGCACATGGCCAAGGTCAGCCACGACATCACGACGCTCGACGAGCTTTTCCTGCACGGCCTGCAGGACATCTATTACGCCGAGAAGAAGATCGTCTCGGCCCTGCCCAAGATGATGAAGAAGGCGCATTCCGAAGAGCTTCGGACCGGCTTCGAGACGCATCTCGAAGAGACGCGCGGGCAGGTCGACCGGCTCGAGCGGGTGTTCGAGCTCTGTGGCGAGACGCCGA
>DAINOF010000037.1:0-15957 GCA_036735505.1 Paracoccaceae bacterium | reverse complement strand
GGATGCAGGCCTCGATCTCCTTGCCCGCGACCATCATGAGGTCGGCCATCTCGTCGACGATCACGACGATGTAGGGCAGGGTCTCGGGCGCGAATTCCTCGGTCTCGAAGACAGGCTCGCCCGTCTCGTCGTCAAAGCCCGTCTGGACGGTGCGCTTGAACATCTCGTCCTTGGCCTGCGCCTCGCGGACGCGGCCGTTGAAGCCCTCGATGTTGCGCACGCCCATCTTGGACATCTTGCGGTAGCGTTCCTCCATCTCGGCCACGACCCACTTGAGCGCGACGACCGCCTTCTTGGGGTCGGTCACGACGGGCGAGAGGAGATGCGGGATGCCGTCGTAGACGCTGAGCTCCAGCATCTTGGGGTCGATCATGATGAGCCGGCATTCCTGCGGCGAGAGCTTGTAGAGGAGCGACAGGATCATCGTGTTGATCGCGACCGACTTGCCCGACCCGGTGGTGCCCGCGATCAGGAGGTGCGGCATCTTGGCGAGGTTCGCGATCACCGGCTCGCCGGCGATGTCCTTGCCGAGCGCGAGCGGCAATCGCATCGTCGAATCGCCGAAGTCCCGGTGGGACAGGATCTCGCGCAGGACGACCTTCTCGCGCCAGGCATTCGGCAGTTCGATCCCGATGACGGACCGGCCCGGGACGGTGGAGACGCGGGCCGACAGAGCCGACATCGACCGCGCGATGTCGTCGGCCAGCCCGATCACGCGGCTGGCCTTCAGCCCCGGTGCGGGTTCGAGTTCGTACATCGTCACGACCGGACCGGGGCGGACCGACACGATCTCGCCCTTGACGCCGTAGTCGTCGAGCACGGTCTCGAGCATCCGCGCGTTTTCCTCGAGCGCCTCCTGCGAGAGGTGATGCCGCTTGACGGTGTCGGGTGCCGAAAGAAGGCCGAGCGGCGGCGATTCGTAGGTCGAGGCCGTGTGGTCGAAGAGCGAGGGCTGCGCCTCGGCCCGCGCCTTCTGCGAGGGCTGTGGCGGCTTGCGGGGCGCGTGCTGGACGACGCATCTCGGTTCGTCCGTCGCCCGCAGGGGTGCATACAGGGCCGTCGCGGCGAGCGCGGCGCGGCCCTCGACCAGTTCGGGTTCGGGCATGATGTAGTCGTCGGGGTCGAGGTCGTCCTCGTCGTAGAGGTCCAAGGGCGCGCCCGGCGCCGGCGCGGCCGTGCGGACGACGGGAGGCTCTGCGCGCAGGAGCGGTGCGGCCGGCCGGTCGCCCACCTTCGCGCGGACCGCGTTCGAGATCCGGCTGCGGAGACGGTCGTCGGGATGCTGCGGCGCGGCCTCGAAGGACATGAGCTCGGGCGCGGGTCGGGCGCGGGGGATGAGCGCCAGCGCCCGGGCAAACAGACCCTGTTTCGGCAGATCGTCCTCGCGCGCGTCGCGACGCGCCCGGCGTTGCGCGACGGCCGCGCCTCCGGCTGCCGCGGCATGCACCAGCCCCGCCCCGCCACGGGCGGCGAGCCCGAGGAGCCCGGCATAGCCGAAGACGAGCGAGCGCAGGCCGAAGCGGCCCGCCGCGACAAGTTCGGCGCGCGTGAAGCCAAGGACGAAGGCCATGATCCAGACCGCCCCCACGGCCGTCGCCAGCGCGGCGAGGCGCAGGCCGAGCGCGGCCGGCATCGGCAGCATTCCGAGGAGGGCCCCGAGCACGGTGTCGCCGAAGAGCCCGCCCAGACCGAAGGAATGCGCCCATCCGGCCTGCGGCACATGGGTCGAGGCGTACACCGACAGGAGCGCGATGCCGATCGGCGCGAAGATCAGCCGGCCCGCCGCCCGCTCGGCCCCGCGGTGGAGAAGAAGGCGCAGGCCCCAGACGCCGAGGACGGCGGCGATGCCCCAGGAGGCGAGGCCGGCGATCACCATCAGCGGCGAGGCGATCGAGGCCCCGAGGCGGCCCAGGAGGTTCTGCGCGCCCGCGTCGGTGGCCGACAGCCAGCTCGGATCCTCGGGCGAATAGGACACCAGCATCAGCGCCATGGCGGTCCCGACCCCGAGAAGCCCGAGCCCGATCAGCTCGGACCCGCGACGCTCGAGCAGGGCCTGCGTCTCGCGGTCGAGCAGGGGGTCGCGTTGCCGCGTCTGGTATGCCATGCGTGCCTCGTGCCTCACGTCATCAGGCAGTCGCGGATCGCCGTCAGCCCGCGCTGCATCTCGTTCTCTTCCGCCACCATCGCGACGCGGATGTAGCCCTGCCCCGGGGTGTCGCCGTCCACGGCGCGCGACAAATAAGCACCCGGCAGCACCCGGACGCCCGTCTCGCGCCAGAGCTTCAGCGCCGCGGCCTCGCCATCCTCGACCGGCAGCCAGAGGAAGAAGCCGGCCTCGGGCGCCCCTGCGCCCTCTATCCCTGCAAAGACCGCGTCGGCGATGCGGTACTTGCGCTGGTAGAGGGCCCGGTTCTCCTCGACATGGTCCTCGTCGGCCCAGACCGTCTCGGCCGCGCGCTGGAGCGGCAGGGGAACGGGCGCGCCGGCGTAGGCGCGGAGCCGCTTGGCCGCCGCGATGCTGCGCGGACCGCCCGCCATGAAGCCCACGCGCAGGCCCGCGAGGTTCGAGCGCTTGGACAGCGAGTGGAAGATCACGACGCGCTCGGGGTCGGCGCCCGCCGCCTTGGCCGCCTCGAGCGCGCCGGGCGGCGGGGCATCGCGCCAGATCTCGGAATAGCACTCGTCGGCGAAGATGTAGAAGTCGTGGCGTTCGGCCAGCGCCAGAAGCTCGGCCCAGTAGGCGCGCGAGGCCACGGCGCCTTGCGGGTTGGCGGGCGAGCAGAGATAGGCGATGGCCGTCCGGTCGAGGATGTCAGGCGGAACAGACCCGTAGTCGGGCAGGAAGCCGGTGCCGGCCCCGGCAGGGACATAGACCGGCTCGGCCCCCACGGCCAGCGCCGCCACGGCATAGACCTGGTAGAACGGGTTCGGGATCAGGACCGCCGGCCTCTTGCCGCGCTTCGTCTCGGGGCAGAGCGCGAGGGCCGCATTGAACAGCCCTTCGCGCGTCCCGTTCAGCCCCATGACCTGGGTCTCGGGGTCGACCGTCACGCCGTAGCGCCGCGCGACCCAGTCGGCGATGGCCTGCCGCAGTTCGGGCGTGCCGTCGTTCGGCGGGTACCTTCCGAAATCGGCGGCATGGTCGGCGATGACCTGCGCGACCCATGGCGGGAAGGCGTGGCGCGGCTCGCCGATGGTCATCTGGATGACCTCGCCTCCCGGCGGATGCGCGTCGAGAAGCCGCCGCAGACGCGGAAAGGCATACTCAGGCAGGTTCGCGAACCGCTCGGGAAAATCCATCTGTGCCTCGGGTCCGGGGTCATTCCGCCCCGTTCCGGGAAAGACTAGCGGCGGCGCCGGCAGCGGTCCAGAACGGACCGGGTCCCGGGCCGGGTCCGCCGGGCGGCTGTGGCATTTACGCCAGAGCCGCCTCGGCCGCCGCGCCGAGCCGCAGAAGGTGTTCCTCGCCCAGGGGCTGGCCCATGAGCATGAGGCCGGTCGAGGGCACGCCGGTCGGCAGGGTGAGCGCCGGAAGGCCCATGAGGTTCCCGATGCGCGTGTTGCGCAGCGCCATCAGGTTCTCCGACACGAAAAGCGCCGTGTCCCCGGCGACGTCGGCCACCTTGGGCGGCAGGATCGGCACGGTCGGGACCAGCACCGCGTCGAAGCCGGCCGTTGCCGCGCCCCAGGCCTTGCGCAGCCGGTCGAGCGACAGCCAGGCCGCCACGTAGTCGGCGCCCAGCACGTCGCGGCCGCCCCGGAACCGCTCGAGGACCGGCGGATACATCACGCCCGGGTTCGCTTCGATCGCGTGCTTCCAGGTGCCGTAGGCTTCGGTGGCGAAAAGGACAGCCGCGAGGCCCATGGCCTCGGCGACCACAGGGACCGCGGCGCGCGAGATCTGGGCGCCCGCAGCCTCGAGCCGCCCGACGGCACGGTTGAAGCCCTCGAGCGGGGCCTCGCGGATGTCGTCGAAGGCAGCGGTCTCGAGGATCAGGAACCGCGCGCCGTCGAGCGTGGCACCGCGCAGGTCGGCGGGCTGGCCGCCCTCCATCGCCGCAAGAAGCAGGGCTGCGTCCTCGACCGAACGGCAGAGCGGCCCGGCGGTGTCGAACCGGGCGCAGAGCGGCACGACGCCGTCGAGCGTCACCCGCCCGGCCGTCGTCTTGAGCCCGACGAGGTCGTTCCACGCTGCGGGGACCCGGACGGAGCCCCCGGTATCCGACCCTATTCCGGCCGAAGCGATCCCGAAGGCCACCGAAGCCGCGGCGCCCGAGGACGATCCGCCCGGCACCGCGTCATGGTCGTTCACGCAGGGCGGCGTCGCCGTCACCGGGTTGTAGCCGAGGCCCGAAAAGGCCAGTTCGGTCTGGTGGGTCTTGCCAAGGCAGACGAGCCCGAGAGCGGTGGCGTTGGCGAGCACGCGGGCGTCCACATCCGGCGTCCGGCCCTCGAGCAGCTTCGAGCCGGATTCGGTCGCCACGCCCGCCGTGTCGAAGAGGTCCTTCCAGGACACCGGCACCCCGTCGAGACGCGACAGCCGCCGCCCCGCCTTCGCGCGCGCCTCGGCCGCCGCGGCCTCGGCGCGGGCGCGGTCGGGCGTCGTGCGGGCGTAGATCCTGTCGCGGAACGGATGCGCCCCGATGGCCTCGAGATGCGCCTCGATCAGCGCGACCGGCCCGATCGTTCCCTCGGCGATCCCGCGCCCGAGATCCCCCGCCGTCATCCGCAGCCAGTCCGTCATGTGCCTGTCCCTTTCCCTAGCGGCAGCCACGCTAGCGGCCTGATGGCGCATGGACAATGGGGCCCCGCGGGCCATATCCGGAGGCATGGCACATGACGCGGACGTTCTCATCGCGGGCGGCGGGCTGAACGGCACCACGCTCGCCCTCGCCCTCGCCTCCGGCGGGCTATCGGTGGCGCTTGTGGACCCGGCGCCGGCGGGACTGCGCGAGGAGACGGGCTTTGACGGGCGAAGCTATGCGCTCGCCCTTGCCTCCCAGCGGCTTCTCAAGGCGCTCGGCGTCTGGGGCGCGGTCGGCGCGAACGCGCAGCCGATCCTTCAGATCAAGGTGACCGACGGGCGCGCGGGCGAGGGGCCGTCGCCCTTCGTCCTCGAGTTCGACCATGCCGAGATCGAGGAAGGTCCGATGGGCCACATGATCGAGGACCGGTTTCTGCGCCGCGCGCTGCTCGGGGCCGTCGCGGCCTCTGGACTGATCACGCAGATCGAGGGGCGGGTCGTCCGGCACGCGGCGGACGAAGGGTCCGTTGCGGCGCAACTGGGCGACGGCCGGACCCTTCGCACCGGGATGATCGTGGGCTCGGACGGACGGGAAAGCCCCACAGCCGCCCGCGCCGGGATCCGCCGGCAGGGCTGGCGCTATGGCCAGACGGCGCTCGTCTGCGCCGTCGCGCACGAACGCCCGCACAACGGCATCGCGCATCAGTTCTTCATGCCGCCGGGGCCGCTCGCCATCCTGCCGCTGCCGGGCAACCGATGTTCGATCGTCTGGTCCGAGACCGACGGGGCAGCGGCCTGCATCGGGGCCATGGACGACGCGGGCTATCTCGAGGTGCTGCGGCCGCGCTTCGGCGACTTCCTGGGCGAGATCCGGCTTGCGGGCAAGCGCTGGTCCTACCCGCTCGCCCTGTCGATGACCCACCGCTTCGTCGGCCCGCGCCTCGCGCTCATCGGCGACGCCGCGCATGCCGTGCACCCGATCGCGGGGCAGGGGCTGAATGCGGGGCTGAAGGACGTGGCGGCGCTGGCCGAGGTGCTGGCGGATGCGCGGCGCCGGGGCGAGGATATCGGCCGGCCCGAGGTGCTCGGCCGCTACGAACGCTGGCGGCGGTTCGACACGGCGACGCTCCTGATGGCGACGGACCTCTTCAACCGCCTGTTCTCGAACGACATCGGCGTGCTGCGGCTGGCGCGAGACCTGGGGCTGGGCGCGGTCAATGCGATGCCGGGGCTCAGGCGGCGGTTCATCCGCGAGGCGGCGGGGCTGACGGGCGACCTGCCGCGGCTCTTGCAGGGACGCCCGGTCTGAGGGCCACAGACGACCACGCCCGGTCAGTCGAGCTTGCGCGCCTCGTCGGGCAGCATGATCGGGATGCCGTCCCGGATCGGATAGGCGAGATGCGCCGCGCGCGAGATCAGCTCCTGCGTCTCGGCATCGTAGACGAGGGGCGCGCGGGTTTCCGGGCAGACGAGCGCCTCGAGCATCCGCCGGTCGTGCAGGCGGGCAACGCTCACTGCATGACTTCCTCGTCCGGCCCGCGGCGCAGGGCGAACTCGATCAGCGTAACGAGAGTCTCGCGCCGGGTGGCGAGCGAGGGCGCCTCGAGCAGCGCCTGCTTGTCCTCGGGGTCGAAGGGAAGAAGCATGGCGAGCGAGTTGATCAGAAGCTCGTCCTCGGCCTCCTTGATCGAGTCCCAGTCGGTCGACAGGTTCTGCATCGAGAAGAAGCGGCCGAGAAGCTCCATGAAGCCCTTCCGGTCGAATCGCTCGTCCCGCTCGGTCGCGCCCATGTCGCGGCCGAACCCTTCCCACGAGACATCGCAGGTGATGTAGGGGGTGAACCCCTCGACCTGGCGCTGGACCCGGTAGCGGCTGATGCCCGAAAGGGTGATCATGTAGCGCCCGTCCTCGGTCTCGGAAAAGGCGGTCAGCCGGCCCGCGCAGCCGATCGCGTGAAGCTTGGGCTTGGCCGCGGCTCCGCCCGGCACCTCGCGCGGCTGGATCATGCCGATCAGCCGGTGCGATGTCTTCATCGTGTCCTCGAGCATCTGCAGGTAGCGCGGCTCGAAGATGTGAAGCGGAAGCCGGGCGCGCGGCAAGAGAAGCGCGCCCGGAAGTGGAAAGACCGGTATGGTCTGGGGCAGGTCGGACGCTGACAACATGGCCATGGACGTAGCCCGGGTGCGCCGTCAGGCAAATATCATCGAGGAGAGCTTGCGCCGCCCCTGCAGGACGATCGGGTCCTGCGGCTTGAGCGCGTCGAAGATGGTGAAAAGCTGCGTCTTCGCCGCGCCTTCGTTCCACTCCCGGTCGCGCCGGAACAGCTCGAGAAGCGCGTCCACCGCGCCCTGCACGTCCCCGGCCGCCTGCAGCGCGTTCGCCAGATCGAAGCGCGCCTGGTGGTCGTTCGGATCGGCCTCGACCTTCGCGCGAAGCTCGGCCACCGGACCCGCGTTCGCCGCCTGCTTCAGAAGGCGGAGCTGGGCCCGCGCCGCCTCGACCTCGGGGGCAGCCGCGATCTTGGCCGGCACCTGCGTCAGTAGCGCCTCGGCCCGGTCCTCCTGCCCTGCCAGAAGGAAGGCGCGCACGAGACCGCCATAGGCCGCGGCATGCTCGGGTTCTTCCTGCAGGATCGAGCCGAAGACCTGGGCTGCGTCGGCGGCGGCGCCCTGTTCCAGCATCTCTTCGGCGGCGGCCACGGCCTCGCCGAGCCCGCCGTCGCCCGCGAGCCCGATCAGGCGGTCGACGAAGGCCTTGATCTCGGACTGCGGCACCGCGCCCTGGAAGCCGTCGACCGGCTGGCCCTGGAAGAAGGCGTAGACGGTCGGGATCGACTGGATGCGCAGCTGCGCCGCGATCTGCTGGTTCTGGTCGACGTTCACCTTGACCATGCGCACCTTGCCGCGCGCCTCGGTCACCGCCTTCTCGAGCATGGGGCCGAGCGTCTTGCAGGGGCCGCACCAGGGCGCCCAGAAGTCGACGATGACCGGCACCTCCCGGCTCGCCTCGATGACGTCGGCCATGAACGTGGCCTCGGAGACGTCCTTGACGAGGTCTCCTGCCGGAGCCGACTGCGGTTTCTGTCCGAATTCGAGCATGTCCGCCCCCTTCCCGTGGTTTGCGCCATATATGCGTCTGTCGGCGTGAGGTTCCAAGCCCTTCAGAGGTCGAAGCTGGCGAAGACCGGCGCGTGGTCCGAGGGTTGCGTCCAGCCGCGGCAGTCGCGCAGGATGCGGCTGCCATGCGCGGCCCCGGCGATGTCGGGCGAGGCCCACACGTGGTCCAGCCTGCGGCCCCTGTCGGCCGTGTCCCAGTCGGCGGCGCGGTAGGACCACCAGCTGTAGAGCAGCCCGTCGGGAATGTCCTGTCGCGTCACGTCGACCCAGGCGCCGGCCTCCCGCGCGGCCTCGAGGTGCTCGACCTCGATCGGCGTGTGCGAGACGATCTTCAGAAGCTGCTTGTGGTTCCAGACGTCGTCTTCGCGCGGGGCGATGTTGAGATCGCCCACGAGGATCGCCCGGTCGGGCCGGTTCCAGCGGAAATGGTCCCGCATCTGGATCAGGAAATCGAGCTTCTGGGCGAATTTCTCGTTCACCGTGCGGTCGGGCACGTCGCCGCCCGCGGGAACGTAGCAGTTGTGGATGGTGACGCCGTTCTCGAGGCGGGCGGCCACGTGGCGCGCGTGGCCCAACTGCGCGAAATCCACGTCACCGGCATCGAGGATCGGCAGCTTCGACAGGATGGCGACGCCGTTGTAGCCTTTCTGCCCCCGCGCGACACAGTACGGATAGCCCAGCGCCCGGAACGCCTCGAGCGGCATCTTGTCCACCGGCGCCTTGCATTCCTGCAGACAGAGGATGTCGGGCGCCTCTTCCGCGAGGAGCCTGGCGACGAGACCCTCGCGGAGCCGGACGGAGTTGATGTTCCAGGTGGCGATGGTGAACGGCATGGGTCCTCGGTGGGCGGTCGCGGGCGGACCCTAGTCGCTCGGGGGCGGGGGAACAAGCGACCGGGGCGGCTACGGCTCCCTTCCGGCGAGGCTGCGGGGAGGGCGACACCCGGATGAAAAAAAGGCCGGGCACGAGGCCCGGCCAGTCCAACAGGGAGGTGCCGCGCCATTGCCCCGGCGCGGCGAGGGGGTCTTGGAAGCACCTTTGAAACAGGGCGGCCCTTTCGAGCCACCCGGTCCGCAACGACAGCCGGCGGAACCCGTTCCGAAGGAAATCGCGGTCCGGCAAAAAAAAGGCCCGGGCAAAGCCCGGGCCAGTCCAACAGGGAGGTTGCCACAACATGACCCCGTCGCGGCCAGGGGAACCCTTCGTCGAATCAGGCGACGAGCCTGTATCCGCCACTTTCCGTCACAAGTAGGCGTGCGTTTGACGGATCTGGTTCTATCTTCTGACGTAAACGATAAATATGTGTTTCCAACGTGTGCGTCGTGACGCCGGCGTTGTAGCCCCAGACCTCGTGCAAGAGGATATCGCGCGGGACGACGCCCTCGGCCGAGCGGTAGAGGAACTTGAGGATGTTCGTCTCCTTCTCGGTCAGGCGGATCTTCTTGTCGTCCTCGGTCACCAGCATCTTCTGCGCCGGCTTGAAGGTGTAGGGACCAAGCTGGAACACCGCGTCCTCGGACTGCTCGTGCTGGCGAAGCTGCGCGCGGATCCGCGCCAGAAGCACCGGGAACTTGAAGGGCTTCGTCACGTAGTCGTTCGCGCCCGCGTCGAGCCCGAGGATCGTGTCGGCGTCGCTGTCGTGACCGGTGAGCATGAGAATCGGGCACTTCACGCCGCTCTTGCGCATCCGCCGGCAGAGCTCGCGCCCGTCGGTGTCGGGCAGGCCCACGTCGAGGATGACGAGGTCGTAGAAGCCGGCCTTGGCCCGCTCCATGGCCTCGGCCCCCGATCCGGCCTCGAACACGTCGAAGTCCTCTGTCATCACCAATTGCTCGCCCAGCGCCTCGCGCAGGTCGTCGTCGTCGTCCACGAAGAGGATCTTCTTGAGCGTCGCCATGGTGGCCCCTCCTTCCGGTTCCCGGAGCAAATGTGCCATTCTCGCGCAAGCGGCAAGAATTGCTGCAGTTTCCTCACGCGGACGTGTCGGTTTCGCCGCCAATGTTTCAATCGCCGCGATCCGGCGCTAGATGCAGGGGAACCCGACAGCAGGGATGCCCATGCCCTTCGGACCCACTCTTGCCGAACGCCTCGCCCGGGCGCGGGCCGATCTGCGGATCGGCCTTCCGGTCGTGCTTGCCGCCGGCGACAGGGGCGCCGTCGTCGCCGCGGCCGAGGTGCTGGCCGCGGACCGGCTCGCGCTCCTGCGGGACACGGGCGCGCCGGTCCTCGCCATCACCGCCCGCCGCGCCGAGACGCTGAAGGCGCGGCCCTACGACGGCGACCTCGCGCGGATCGTGCTGCCGCCCGATGCGGGGCTCGCCTGGGTACGGAGCGTGGCCGATCCGGCCGACGATCTTGCCATGCCGATGAAGGGTCCGTTCCGGACCGAGCGCGCGGGCGACGCGGCCCTGCACCGGCTCGCCCTCCGGCTCGCGAAATCCGCACGCCTCCTGCCAGCGGCGCTGGTGGTCGAGGTGGCCGACCCCCGCGTCCTCGCGGCGCGCCACGATCTGACCGTGCTCGACGCGGCCGCGCTGTCGCCGCTTCTCGACGCGACGAGCCCGCTGCACGAGGTCGTCGCGGGCCGGGTGCCGATGGCGGCGGCCGAAGCGGGGCGCGTGCATGTCTTCCGCCCCGAGGACGGCGGCGAAGAGCATTACGCGGTCGAGATCGGCCGCCCGGCCCGCGATGCGCCCGTCCTCGCCCGGCTGCACTCGGCCTGCTTCACGGGCGACGTGCTGGGCTCGCTCAAATGCGACTGCGGCCCGCAGCTGAAGGCGGCGCTGGCGCGGATGGGCGAGGACGGCGCCGGCGTGCTTCTCTACCTCAACCAGGAGGGGCGCGGCATCGGGCTGGCCAACAAGATGCGGGCCTATGCGCTTCAGGACCAGGGCTTCGACACGGTCGAGGCGAACCACCGCATCGGCTTCGAGGACGACGAACGCGACTTCCGCATCGGCGCGATGATCCTGCGCGGGATGGGGTTCCGGAGCGTCCGGCTTCTGACGAACAACCCCGCCAAGGTGCGGATGATGGAGATGAACGGCATCGCCGTGACCGAGCGTGTGCCCCTCAAGGCGGGTCTGAACCCGCTCAACGCGGCCTATCTCGACGCGAAGGCGAAGAAGTCCGGGCACATCCTCTAAAGGCCGGTCAGCCGTTTTCGCGCAGGACGCTGCCGGCGAGATAGAGCGACCCGCAGATCAGGATGCGCACGTCCGGATCATCGGCCACGATGGCCCGGATCGCCTCGAGCGGGCTGCCGGCGATCCGCCCAGGGAACCCCGCCGTCTCGCCCGCCTTTGCCGTATCCTCGGACGGCAGCGTCGCCGTCTCGCCCGGGATGGCGATGGAGGTGAGGCTTTCGGTCACCGGGCGCAGATGCGTGAGGAACCCCACCGGGTCCTTCGTCTTCAGCATCCCGCAGATGAGATGCGTCGGCCGCGCGGGCATCCGGCGCAGCGTGTCGGCCACGACCGCCCCCGCCGCCGGGTTGTGCCCGCCGTCGAGCCACAGCTCGGCCTCTCCGGCCGCCTCCACCAAAGGCCCCTCGCGCAGCCGCTGCATCCGCGCGGGCCAGTAGGCGCGCGTCACCGCCGCCTCGCAGGCCTCCTCGCCGTAGCCCAGGTGCCGCAGCACGGCGAGCGCCGCGCCCGCGTTCAGAAACTGGTGCGGCCCGGGCAGGTTCGGCGCCGGCAGGTCGAGAAGCCCGTTCTCGTCCTGGAAGACGAGCCGCCCGCGTTCCTCGCCCACATGCCAGTGCTGGCCATAGGCGAGCACCGGCGCGCCCAGCCGTTCGGCCTGCCGTTCGATCACGGCAAGCCCCGATTCGTGCTGCGGGCCGACGACGCAGGGCACCCCCCGCTTGATGATCCCCGCCTTCTCGCCCGCGATCTCGGGGATCGTCTCGCCCAGATACTGCTGGTGGTCGTAGTCCACCGGCGTGATCACGGTCATTTTCGGGGTCTCGACGACGTTCGTGGCATCGAGCCGTCCGCCGAGGCCGACCTCGAGCAGCGTCCAGTCCGCCTTCGTCCGCGCGAAAGCCAGAAGCGCCGCGACGGTGGTGATCTCGAAGAAGGTGATCTCCTGCCGCCGGTTCGTCTCCCAGCATTCGTCGAGCACCTTGACGAAGGCGTCCTCGTCGATCAGCCCGCCCGCCACCCGGATGCGTTCGTGGAAGCGGGCCAGATGCGGCGAGGTGTAGACGTGGCACGTCTCTCCCGCGCCTTCGAGCCCCGCCCGGATCATCGCGACGGTCGAGCCCTTGCCGTTCGTCCCGGCGACGTGGATCACCGGCGGCAGCCGCCGCTCGGGGTGGCCGAGCGCGGCCAGAAGCCGCCAGACCCGGTCGAGCGTCAGGTCGATGACCTTGGGATGCAGCGACATCATCCGGTCGAGGAGGATGTCCGAAGATGGGGTGCGCAAGGGCTCAGGCCTTCTCGGCGGCCGGTTCGGTCGTGGGCTCGGCCGGGGGCGGCGGCAGGTCGCCCTTCACCGCCGGCGTCTCGCGGAGCAGCATCCGCAGGATCGACACGAGCTCGTCCTTGAGCGCCTTGCGGTGCGTCACCCGGTCGAGCATCCCGTGGTCGAGCAGATACTCGGCCCGCTGGAACCCCTCGGGCAGCTTCTCGCGGATCGTCTGCTCGATCACCCGGGGCCCAGCGAAGCAGATGAGCGCGTTCGGTTCCGCGATCTGCACGTCGCCCAGCATCGCGTAGGAGGCGGTCACGCCGCCGGTGGTGGGATGCGTGAGCACGACGATGTAGGGCAGCCCCGCCTCCTTCACCATCTGCACCGCCACGGTCGTGCGGGGCATCTGCATCAGCGACAGGATCCCCTCCTGCATCCGTGCGCCGCCCGCGGCCGAGAACAGGACAAGCGGCCGCTTCAGCTTTACTGCCCGTTCGGCGGCGGCCACGATGGCGTTGCCGACGTACATCCCCATGGACCCGGCCATGAAGGAGAAGTCCTGCGCCGCCGCGACGATCGGCGTCCGCCCGATCTCGCCCTCGGCCACCAGCATGGCTTCCGCCTCGCCGGTGGCCTTCTGCGCGGCCTTCATGCGGTCGGGATACTTCTTCTGGTCGCGGAACTGCAGCGGATCCGCCAAGGGCTCGGGCACCTTCACCTCGGTAAAGACGCCCGCGTCGAACAAGGCCGCAAACCGCGCGCGCGGCGTGATCTGCATGTGATGGTTGCAGTTCGAGCAGACGTACAGGTTGTCGGCCAGTTCCCGGTGGAACAGCATCGTCCCGCACTCGTCGCACTTCGTCCAGAGGTTCTCGGGCACCTCGCGGCGGGAGAAGAGCGAATTGATCTTGGGGCGGACGTAGTTCGAGATCCAGTTCATGCGGCCTGCGCCTTCCGCGGGGACGGGTCGCGCCGGAGATAAGCCGCAGGGCGCCGGAATGCAATCAGCGCGCCACCGCGCGCCGCACGAGGATCCAGGCAAGGACGATCACCGCGAGGTCGCCCACGATCACGGCGACCGGCAGCTCGAGGTCCGCGAGCGTGTAGGGTGTCAGCCAGCGCGACAGGCCCGTGATCGTCCCGTCGGTGGCAAGAACCCCGACCGCGAGCGTGTTGTTGGCGAAGTGGAAGCCCCAGGCGGCCCCGATCGACCCCGTGCGTGCCGTCAGGTCTGCCGCGATCAGCCCGAAGGTCGCCGCAGCCCCCACCACGAGCCACGCGCTCGCCCCCGCCGAGACGGGATCGTAGTGCACGAGGCCGAAGAGAAGGCTCGGCAGCACCAGCCAGACGATGGGCGAGCGGAAGCGGGCAGCGAGCTGGCCCTGCATGTAGCCACGGAACAGGACCTCTTCCGCGCCCGTCTGCACCAGTAGCCCGAGCAGCGTCAGCGGCAGGAGCATCGCCCATGTCGAGACGGGCAGGTTCGGCAGGGCGTCGTATTCGAGGCTCCAGAGGCCGAGGGACAGGCCGAGCACCGCGAGGACAATGCCCGCCGCGACGACGAAGTCGCGCAGCGTCCGCACCCGCGGCCCGAAAAGCGTCCCTGCACCCCGGCCGTGCAGCCAGCGCGCCGCGGCCATCGGACCCAGCGCCATGCCGACGAAGGTGAGAAGCAGCACAAGCGTGCCGCCCGGCGTCTCGGCCGCGACGAGCTGGTCCATCCAGAGCATCGGGTCCTGCCCGCGCGCCAGCGCATAGTAGGCCACGACGATCACGCCCACCGTCCAGAGCGCGTAGATCGCGACGACGAGCAGCATGCCGAGGAGAAACCGCCAGAGTTGCGGTCGCCGGCGGGCGGGGGTCACGAAACGGTCGAAGGCGGGCGTCATGGCCGTTGTGTCGACCGAGGCCGGGCGATTGTCCAGCGGGCATGGCGACGAGACCAGCGGCATCGCGGCGCGTTTTTCGCCTTGCGCCCCGCGACTGCCCAACTTCGGCCGCATCGCGCAGGCATCACCTTTCGGAAAGGTTAACCCGTTGGGACATGTTCGATGAAAATTCGTCTTGCAGCCCTTGCCTTCGCCCTTGCGACCGCGCTTGCCGCGCCGGCCGGAGCTTCCGTGATCGGCTTCCAGGTCGACCGCTCGGAGGGCCTGCAGATCCACCGGCTCAACAATGGCAACTTCCTTGGACTCTGGCGCCTCAACAATCGCGAGGGCATCAACCCCGGCGCGGAAGAGGTCACGGTCTCGGAAACCGATCTCCTCGGCGGCTTCTTCCGGGGCCGCGACCGGATCGTCGGCTTCTACAACGGCGAACGGCCGGTGAACCCGGGCGCGACCGAGTTCTCGCCCCTCGTCTTCGGCTTCACCATCGCCGACAACGCGCTCCTGAAGCGGTCGGTCTGGGTCGAGTGGACGGGCGGCGCGATTCGCTACCGCCAGCCGAACGGACGGGCCGCCGGGATGACCTCGCGCCGCGTGACGCGCGATGGCGATCCGCTTTCGGTCGTGCCGGTGCCGGCCGCGCTTCCGCTGCTTCTCGCGGGCCTCGGCGCCTTCGGCCTCATTGCCCGCCGCCGCCGGTCGGCCTGAACACGACGACGGCGCAGCCCCGCCCATCCGCCAACCCGGCTCCGTCAACCACTCCGCAACCATACGCGGCTAGGGAGCGCCCCATGAGAGCCCTTACCGCCATCGCGGCGCTGGCCGCCGCGCTTCTCGTCCCCGCACCGCTGCAGGCCGCCACCATCGGCCTGCAGGTCGAGGGCGGGGGCGCGCCGCAGATCTACCGGCTGACCTCCGGCACCTTCCTCGGCCTCTGGGGCTTCGACAACCGCGAGCGCGCCAATCCCGGCAAGGGCGACGTGACGCTGTCGGGTCCTGACGACATCCTTTCCGGCTTCGTTTCGGGCCGCCAGACGATCGTCGGCTACTACAATGGCCCCAACCCGGTGAACACCGGCGCATCCGAGTTCGACGAACTCCTCTGGGGCTTCACGGTGGCCGACAACGCGCGCCTCTGGGACTCGCTCTGGATCGAGTGGACCGGCGGCAACCTCGTCTTCCAGCAGCCCGGCATCGGCCGCACGACCATGCCCGCGCTTGCGACGCGCGACGGCGATCCCTTCGTGACCTCGATCCCGGTCCCGATGGCGTTCCCGCTGCTCCTCGGCGCGCTCGGCGCGCTCGGCCTCGTCGCGCGCGTCCGCAGGCCCGCCTGAGGGCGGGCGCGCCCGCGCCCCTGCCACCTCCCTTCTTGTCCCGCGTCCCGGGCTCGCCTATTGCGAGACGGTGTACCCAGGGGAGGCATGCATGCTCACAGGCAAGATCGACAAGTCCAGGCTCCCGAGCCGCCACGTGACCGAAGGCCCGTCGCGGGCGCCGCACCGGTCGTACTTCTACGCGATGGGCCTCAGCGAGGACGAGATCAACCAGCCCTTCGTCGGCGTCGCCACCTGCTGGAACGAAGCCGCCCCCTGCAACATCGCGCTGAGCCGGCAGGCGCAGTCGGTGAAGCTCGGGGTCAAGCACGCGAACGGAACCCCGCGCGAGTTCACCACGATCACCGTCACCGACGGCATCGCGATGGGTCATGAAGGCATGCGCTCGTCGCTCGCCTCGCGCGATGCCATCGCCGACACGGTGGAACTGACCATGCGCGGCCATTGCTACGACGCGCTCG
>DAINOF010000036.1:0-15987 GCA_036735505.1 Paracoccaceae bacterium | reverse complement strand
GTCGAGGTGACGAACACGCCGGGCGCCGTGACCGACGCCACGGCGGATGTGGCGATGACGCTGATCCTGATGACCTGCCGACGCGCGGGGGAAGGCGAGCGGATCGTCCGCGCGGGCAAGTGGCACGGCTGGCAGCCGACCGAGTTCCTCGGCATGCACGTCACCGGCAAGACGCTCGGCATCATCGGAATGGGTCGGATCGGCAAGGCGATCGCGCGTCGTGCGCAGGGCGGCTTCGGAATGAAGGTGGTGTTCTTCAACCGCTCCGCGGTCGCGGACCCGGGCGTCGAGGCGGTGCAGCTTGGATCGGTCGCCGAGGTGATGGGGGCGGCCGACGTCGTGGTGCTCGCCGTGCCGGGCGGGGCCGGGACGAAGCACCTGATCGGGGCCGAGGCACTCGCCGCGATGAAGCCCACCGGCTACCTCGTCAACATCTCTCGCGGGGATGTGATGGACGAGGCGGCGCTGATCCGGGCGCTCGAGAAGCGGCAGATCGCGGGCGCGGGGCTCGACGTCTACGAGTTCGAGCCGAAGGTGCCCGAGGCGCTGCGCCGGCTCGAGAATGCGGTGCTCCTGCCGCATATCGGGACCTCCGCCCTCGAGGTGCGCGAGGCGATGGGGATGATGGCGGTCGAGAACGTCCGCGCCTTCTTCGACGGGCGCCCGGTTCCGAACCCGGTCTGATCACACCCGCCGGAGCGCGAAGGAAAGCCCCACGACCGCGATGGCGGCGCAGGCGGCGACCGCCCAGAGCGCCCCCCAGCCGGCCGTTCCCGCGATGAGCCCAAGGATCGGCGGGCTGAGAAGGTAGCCCAGATAGGCGACCGATGTGACGGTGGCGAGCGCGTGGCCGCGCGCGCCCTCGTCCGTGCGGCGGGCGATGGCGCGAAAGACGGCAGGCTCGATCGGCCCGACGCCCATTCCTGCGACGAGGTAGAGAAGGAGGATCGCCGCCGGCGGCAGCAGCAAGGCTATTGCCGCGAAGCCCGCGACGGCGAGAAGCGCCGCGATCCGGACCGTGGCGAGTGCGGAGACGCGATGTTCGACCTCGTGCGCGGCAAGGCGCCCGAGCGTGAGGCCCAGCGTGAACGCGGCAGGTCCGAGGCCGGCGATCGCCGCGCCGCTGTCGCGCACGGTCTCGAGGAAGATCGCGGCCCAGTTCTGCGCCGCAGCCTCCTGGAAGGCGCCGAGTGCGGCGACGACCCCGAGAAGGAGTGCGATCGTCGCGATCGGCGCGCGGTCGGCGCCGGAGGCGCGGAGAAGGCGGGGCTGGTGCCGCCCCGCGCGACCCTCGGTCAGCGCCATGACGAGAAAGCCCACGGCGACGACGGGGAAGATGAGGCCGACAGTCGCGCCCTCGGAGCGCAGCCAGCCGGTCGCAGCGCTCGACAGGAGCATCGCGAAGGGGAAGACGGCGTGGGTCCGGTTGAAGAGCCGCGCGCCCGTCTCCTCCTCGATCCGCGCGGTGCGGAGGTTGAGCGCGATGTCAAGCGCACCCGAGGCGCCGCCCAAGAGCGCAAAGGCGAGGATGAGGAGGGGAAGCGTCCCGGCGAGGGCGAGCGTCAGGCAGCCCCCGGCGAAGCATGCCATGGCGAGCGGGATGGCCAGCGGCGCGATGCGGGCGGCGACGCGGCCGAAGACCTGCATCACCGGAAAGGCGGCGAGCGTCATTGATCCCAGCGCGAGGCCGAAGCCCGCCGCGTCAAGGCCGGCGCGGGCCTGCACCTCGGGCGCGGAGGCGGCGAAGGCGCCACAGAAGATCCCCGCCATGGCGTAGCTGAGGAACAGCGCGGCGATCTGGAGGCGGGGCGGCGTCACCTCTCGCCCGTGGCCGCACGCCAGTGGCGGCGGCAGAGGCTTTCGTAGCGGTCGTTGCCGCCGATGGCGATCTGGTCGCCCGAGGTCAGGACCCTGCCGGCGTCGTCCTTGCGGACCACCATCGTCGCCTTCCGGCCGCAGAAGCAGATCGTCCGCGCCTCGCGCAATTCGTCCGAAAGCGCGAGGAGCGCGGCGGAGCCGGGGAAGAGTTTGCCTTGGAAATCAACGCGAAGGCCGTAAGCCATGACCGGCACGCCAAGGTCGTCGACGGCGCGGGCGAGCTGCCAGACCTGCGCTTCGGTCAGGAACTGCGCCTCGTCCACGAAGACGCAGGCGAGCGGGCCCTCCGCCAGCTTTTCCCGTATCCGTTCAAGGAGATCCTCGCCCTCGCGGAAGGTGTCCGCCGGGGCCGAGATGCCGATGCGCGAGCCGATCGTCGCCTCGCCCGCCCGCCTGTCGAAGGCGTAGGTCAGCAGGTAGGTGTTCATGCCCCGTTCGCGGTAGTTGTAACTGGCCTGCAGAAGCAGCGTCGACTTGCCCGCGTTCATGGTGGAGTAGTGGAAATAGAGCTTGGCCATGCCCCGCCCTAGCCGCGCGAAGGCCCCCGCGCAAGTCCTTGACAGGAAGGCCCGCCGCGCGTCCCCGAGGGGCCTTGCCCCGGCGCGGCAGGCATATGCATCCGGCTTCGGGGGCGCCGTCACTCGTCACGGCCAACAGTTAACGCGGGAGGGGTTGCGGAACCGTCAAGACAAACATCCGGACAGGTTGGATTTTAACGACTCAGGCGGTACACCTGTCGGACGGCACACCTTGGGGGCTTGGCGATGTCGTCGGTACGGCGCGAGGACTGGTTCTTCGACCTGATGGTCGAGCTTTGCGATCACGCGGAGGCCAGGGGAATGTCCGAGGTTTCCCAACGGCTTGAAGAGGCGATGGACGCGCTTCTGGCCTGGGAGGCGGGGGCGGACGGGATGGCGTTCCGATCCGTCCGGGCGGGCGGAGAGATCGCGCTGCCGGCGCTCGTGCCGGCCGAACGGCGGCTGACCTTCGCCGGCTGAGGGCCGTATGGATCGCGTATGGAAAGCGTATGGCTTCCATACGGACGCCGGTCTGACGGGTCGTTAAACCTTTCGGCGGATTCTGGGCGGGAAATCTTCCCCGAGAGGTCCTGATGGCCCCCCACCCGACGACCCAGACCAAGCGCGAGCGCAGCGACACCTGGGCGATGATCGACGCCTTCCGGAAGGTCGAGACCGACCTTCACCACCGGCTGATCGAGATGCGCACGATCCCGCCCGACTGGGACGGCATCCACGAGCGGCGGGCCGAGCGGCACCCCAAGCGCATGAAGGTGACGGCGAACTTCGACGCCGACGTGGTGCGGTTCTTCAAGGGGCTCGGCCCCGGCTACCAGTGGCGGATGAACGAGGTGCTGCGCGCCTATGTCCACGGCCGGATGGCGAAGATCGTGAAGGGGCCGGACACGACGGACTACATCCTGCACCCCGAGCGGATCCCGGACGAGCCCGAGTTCTGGGAATGGGGGCAGGCCGAGGCGTCGCTGAAGCCGCCGCCCGCGCCGACCCCGACCAGCCCGCAGGCGGCGCGGGCCGAGGCAGAGGCCGCGGCGCGGGCCGAGGCGGACAGGGCGAGGATATCCGAACGGGCGCGGGCGAAGGTCGAGGCGTGGAAGGTGAAGGCGGCGGAGGCGGACGCCAGGGGAGAGCCGCGGCCGCCGAAGTTCTGAACCGCGAGGCGGGGGGGGGCACGCCGCGCCGTGCGGTGGCGGGGCGCGCGGCGCTTGCCTGCCGCGCCGCGCCGGGCGATGCTGCGCCACGCCTGTTCGGACGAGGACGCGCGCAGATGACCACGACGACCGAGCGCGTGATGGCGCGCATCGCGATAGGCCCGCCCGAATTCTCGGACGATCTTCTGCGCGCCTATGCCGAGGCGGCCGGGTTCGAGCCGCCGGCCGAGCTTGTGGCGCATTGGCGCCGCTGGGGCTACGCCGACGGCAAGTGCGGCCCCGACGGCAGCGGCAACATCCTGACGCTGTTTTCGCTCGCCGGGGCGCTGGAGGCCCTGACCGGCTACAGCGAAGAGGTGCGCGCCGGGATGGCGCCGGTCGGGGTGGACGCCGGGCCATGCCAGCTCGTCTACACGCCCGAGCGGGGCTACGGCTGGCTCGACTACATGAACGCCGGAGCGCACGAGTTCATGCCCGTCGCCCCGACGCTCGAGGGCGTCCTTGCGGCCTGCGAGGCCGGCACGGCGGTGTGAGGGTGAGCCGGAGCAGGAAACGCTCCAGTGGAGCGTTTCCCCGGCGAACGCCCGGGGCGCAAGCCTCGGGCCGGGCGGTAGGGCGGGTTCACCCCGCCGATGGCGCTCGGGTCAGGCGTGCGGGCGTGTCATGAACGTGTCGCACCAGATGACGCGCCGGGAGGTTGATCTGATCGGCGATTCGCGTAAACTTCGGTTCATCGTATGCGGCTTCACCGACGTCGGTTGCGATCACGAGTTCAACGGACGCGGACGTCGAAGCGCAGACGCTTTTCCTCAGAGACAAGATCAGGGAGTGCTCGATGCATTTTCGAAGGACATTTCTTGCATGCCTGCCCATCCTCGCGCTTGCCGCCTGCGGCGGAGGCGAGGACGGCGGGAGCGGCTTCGGCTCGGTCGCGCAGCGGCCCGGCGACTTCGGCAGCTTCGCCGAGGCGCAGTCCTTGCTGTTCCAGTTCGAGCCGGGTGCGCTGATCCCGACCCGGACGCCCGACGCGGGATTCACCGGGACGGCCACCTATGAGGGGGCGCTCGGCTTCGAACGCGCGAGCGCCGCCGCGCCCGAACTGATCGGCAGGCTGACCATGACCGCCGACCTCGGCGTCGGGACGCTGAGCGGATCGGCCGACAATTTCGTCGGCGCGGACGGGTCCTACGTTCCGGGGACGGTCACCCTCTCGGGCGGCAGCATCAATTCCGCGGACGCGACCTTCCAGATCCAGGCCCAGGGCAACGTGGGGACCGGGCCGTCGCTCGTCTTCAACACCAGCGCATCGGGCGAATTCCGTGGCGACACCGCCGACCAGCTGACGGGCGAATTCAGCTTCGACGACGGGTCGCAGAACTGGAGCGGCGTGTTCGGCGCCCAGCGGCAGTAGTCGAATGGGCAGAGAGGGCACGGGGCGGTGGCCGGGGTAGGGCGGGGTTCACCCCGCCGCGCGCGGCATGTGGCGGGGTGAACCACGCCCTACGGCGTGGTCAGTTACCGCTGAAGGAGTGGTGCCGTGGATGAGCGCCATGCGACAAAGAAGAACACAATTGGAGAATACTGAACTCTTGGAGGCGTGGTTGAAAGACCCACACAAGGCCGCAGTCGCTCTCTTCAACCACGCGCACTCGTATGCTCAGTCAGCAGCAACGCTCGAAGACAACCAAATGAAGGCCACTCACTGGAACGCGCCCATTTACTTCCTCTACGTCCACGCCATCGAGTTGTACCTGAAGTCGCTCCTCGCGAGGCAAGGTCACGACCTCGATGACTTGCGGAAAAACTACGGTCACCGCGTTCGACCCCTCGCGGAATCTGCCGGAAGGAGGGTCTACAACTGTCCCTCGATGCAGAGCAGGCCATCGGTCTCATGTCCGATACCGACAACGTCATCAGTTCGCGGGACATCCGCCTCGGCAACCACACCAGACTACCGTTCTCTGTCTACTGCGAGATGTGCCTTTCGCTGCACGAACAGATCGGGTGGAGGGTCTACGATGGAAGTGACGTGACTTGCCGTCCTGTGCTCGGTTGCCGAGCCAAAGAACGAGACAACGCCCTTCGGGGCGTTTTCTTCTCTTCGAGAGAACCGATCATTTTCAGGGAATTAAATGGTGCCCGGGGGCGGAATCGAACCACCGACACGCGGATTTTCAATCCGCTGCTCTACCCCTGAGCTACCCGGGCACGGGCGAGGGGCTGACCCTCGGGTGGCGCTCGTTCTAGTCGCAGGCCCCGGTGCTGTCCAGAGGCTCGCCGCCGGTTTTTCAGTGCCTTTCCGCCGGGTCCTCCGCCTCGTCGTCGGGACCTTCGGCATCGTCCTCGGAGGCTTCCGCAGGGATCGCGTAGCGGCCGGTCAGCCAGTTGCCGAGGTCGGCGTCGGCGCAGCGGCGCGAGCAGAAGGGGCGGTACTTGGGGTCGGTCTCGCGGGAACACATCGGGCAGGTCAAGGCAGGGTCTCCGACAGGGGCAGCCGTTCGCGCTTGCGCTGCAGCTCGAAATGGCCGAGCGGCGTCCAGCCGGCCAGCGCCGTCTCGACCGGGTCGCTGCGGAAGGCCGCCTTCAGCGCGGTCTCGATCTGCCGGCGGTCCTTCTTCGGGGCGGGCGCAAAGTCGACCGTCACCTGCCCGCCAAGCCCGCGGCAGCGCAGCGCGCGGGGCAGGGCGCGGGCGGCGGCGATGTTGGCCTTGAGCCCCGCTGCCGGCGAGGCGTCCGGGCCCGTGTTCACATCGACCGCGACGAGGGCGCGGGTCGGCTCCACGATCATCGAGGCGCCGCCGGGCAGGGCCACCAGCGGCGCGCGCAGCTCTTCGATCATCTCGGGCACGCCGTGGCGGTCGAGCGCCCCGGGCGCGGCATCGACCGCGTCGGCCTCCCACTCGCGCCAGGCAAGCGCATGGGCGTCGTCGCCGTCGAGAAGCACCTCGGGCCGCTTGCCGCCCGCATCGCCCAGCACCCCGCGGGCGGCCGCGGCCAGCGCCGCGAGCTCGTCGGCCACCTCGCCGTCGTCCGCCGTCTCGGCCGCAGAGCGCAGGATGAGGCCGGCGCCTGCGGGCAGGTCCGCCGCCCGGCCGAGGCCGGTCAGGGCATCGTGCCGGTCCTCGTCGTGGATGGCGCGCGAGACGTTCACGCCCGGCGCGTCGGGCGTCACGATGGCGAAGCGGCCCTTGAAGAGGAGCCGCGTGGTCACCGGCAGCGCCTTTCCCGGCTCGGCATGCCCCGAGACCTGGACGAGAAGCGGCTGGCCGGGGGCGATGCCGCTCGTCTGCCGCAGGAAGGCGGTCATCCCCCCGGGCAGGTCGAGCATCGTGCCGCCCTGTCCCTTGAGCGGCCGCCCCGCGATGGCGCGCAGGATCGCGCCCGGGGCCGGGCGGTCGGGCGGACCGTCCACGAGAAGGTCGTCGAGCTGGCCGTCGACGATCAGCGCCGCGACCCCGCGGCCCGCGATCTGTCCCAGCGCGATGGTCCGGCCCTTCATGCCGGGTGCCCGTGGACGGGGTAGCCCGCCGCCTCGAGAAGCTGGGCGGTCTCGGCCACCGGCAATCCCATGACGGCGCTGTAGGAGCCCTGGATCCACGGAATGAACGTCCCCGCCGGCCCCTGGATCGCATAGCCGCCGGCCTTGCCCTGCCAGTCTCCGCTCGCGAGGTAGGCGTTCAGTTCCACGTCCGACAGGCGCTTCATCTTCACGGCGGTCACGACCTCCCGCTCCCAGAGGCGGTCGCCGCTGCGGACGGCGACTGCGGTGATGACCCGGTGCCGGCGGCCCGCGAGGGCGAGCAGGAACGCCGCCGCCTCGCCCGCGTCCGCAGGCTTGCCGAGGATGCGGCGGCCGAGCGCCACGGTGGTATCGGCGCAAAGCGCGATCTCGCCTGCGCCAAGCTCCATCGCTTCGGCCTTCGCGCGGGCGATGCGGCGGCAGTAGGCGAGCGGCGTCTCGCCCGGCCGCGGCGTCTCGTCGATGTCGGGCGGGCGCACCGCGTCGGGCACGATCCCGATCTGCGCGAGAAGCTCCAGCCGCCGGGGGCTTCCGGAGCCGAGGACAAGCCGCATGGGCGGCGGCTTACTTGAAGCGGTAGTTGATCCGACCCTTGGTCAGATCGTAGGGGGTCATCTCGACCTGCACCTTGTCGCCTGCCAGAACCCGGATGCGGTTCTTGCGCATCTTTCCCGCCGTGTGCGCGATGATCTCATGGCCGTTCTCGAGTTCGACCCGGAATGTCGCGTTGGGCAGGAGTTCCTTGACGACGCCGGGGAATTCGAGAAGCTCTTCCTTGGCCATGGTCACTCCGTGCTGATCGCCCGCCTGTTTCGCGGGCGCGCCTTAAATGGTCGCAATCCGCGAAATTTACAAGCGGGAATCACCCGAGCCGACAATTCGAGACGGATCCGGCGGGGCCGGCCTGTTCGTCCCAGTGGATGTGGTTGCGGGTCTCGCCGTCGCGTCGGGCGCGCGCTGCCGCGTCAAGGTCGAGCTCGGCCGCCACCCATCCGGGCGCGTCGAGCGCGCCTTCCGCCACGATGCCCGACGCCGCCGTGATCGGGTCCGGCGGCGCATAGATCGCGGCCGCGCCGCGGTTGACGTCGATGACCGGGCACCAGGGCGCGGCGCCGACGGTGGGCGCATGGACGACATGGCACTGGTTCTCGAGCGCGCGGGCGCGGGCGCCGAGGGCGACACGCGTGTGCCCCGCGATCCCGTCGGTGCAGGCGGGCACGAGCAGGACCTCGGCGCCCGCCTCGACAAGCGCGCGGGCGAGAAGGGGGAATTCGCTGTCGTAGCAGATCAGGATGCCGAGCGTGCCGAGCTCTGTCTCGATCACGCGCGGGGGCGCGCCGGGGATCATCTTCAGCCAGCTTCGCTCCCACGGCGTGAGGATCTGCTTGTCCTGGAAGGCGCTTTCGCCCGAGGGCGCAAACAGGCGGGCCCGGTTGACGAGGCCCTGTGGCGTCGCGACGGGGCCCGAGCCCGCGAGGATGTGGCGGCGCGCGCGGCGGGCAAGGCCTGCGAGGATCCCGTCGGCCTGCGGCATCAGCCGGGACACCTCGGCGACCGAGCGCAGAGGATCCCGGGCGGCGTCCTCTCCGGTGATCGTCGCGAGCTCCATTGCCGCGTATTCCGGGAAGACGAGGAGGTCGGCGTCGGCGGCGTCCACCCAGGCGGCCATCTTGGCCTCCCAGGCGTCCCAACTTTCGATCCGGTCCGAGACGGGATAGGCGGCGGCCGCGACCTTCACAGCGCCCTCATCCAGAGCTGGAGCGGTTTCTGCGTCTCGGCGGTCTCGTCGATGTCCTTCCAGGCGAAGCGCGTCACCGCGCCTGGCAGGGGCCGGTAGCCGCGCCTTTCCCAGAAGGGCTCAAGGGGGCGGTAGTCCGGCGGACGGGCCGGATGGTCGTCGGCGCGGAGGACCGCGCAGAAGGCGACGTGGCTGCGGTCGAGCGACCGGGCATGCGCTTCGCGGAGGTCGAAGAAGCGATGGCCGATCCCGCGCCCCCGCCAGTCGGGCAGGAGGACGGATTCGGCGCAGTAGAAGATCGCGTCGAGCGGCAGGCCGGTGCCGGCGAGCGCCGCGGCGAATTCCTCCGCATGGTCTTCCATCGGCGTGCCGGTCGCGGCGCCGACGAGCCGGTCGCCCTCGAAGGCGCCGACGAGGATGGCGCCGGGGCTCTCGCGGTATGCGGCGAGGTAGCGGCGCTCGTAGTCGAGGTCGCCGTCGTAGAGATAGGGCCAGTCGCGGAACACCGCGATCCGGAGGCGGGCGACCGTGTCGAGGGTGGCGGCGAGCCGCGCGCCGGTCAGGGCCTCGACGCGCAGCGTCACGAGACCTGCGCCACCCAGTCGGCGAGGTTGTAGTAGGTCGTCACGCGGGCGATCTGCCCGTCGCTCAGGGTGAAGAAGGACCCCGCGGGAAGGCGGTAGGTCTGGCCGCGCGCCTCCGGAAGGCCGGGGTCGGTGACAAGGTAGGTGCCGTTGACGGTGTATTCGGCCGCCGCGCGCGTGCCGTCGGGCGTGGTCAGGATCACCATCTCGGTCAGCTCCTCGCGGTAGGACCGGCTCATGTGGGCGCAGAACTCGGCGAAGAGCGCGCGGCCCTCCCGCACCTTTCCCTCGTTGACGTGATGGGCCACGTCCTCGGCCAGTTCGGCCAGCATGCCTTCGGTATCGCCGCGGTTGAAGGCGTCGAAGTAGCGGCGGATCGTGTCCCGGGCGGTCGTCATGCGGTCTTTTCCTCAGGTTCGGTCGGCGGGCCGAAGCGCGCGATGATGCGGTCGCGGATCTGGTCGCGGGTCTGGCGGTAGGCGGCGAGCTTGGCCTCGCGCGTCTCGCCGAGGCCGGTGGGGTCGAGGATCGGCCAGTATTCCACGTCGAGATGGTGGTAGCGTGTGAATTCGAGCGCCTGCCGCTGGCTTGCCGGCGACAGCGCCACGATCAGGTCGAACTGGCTCAGGTCATCGCCCCATTGCTGCATCTCCTCGAACGAGCGGACGCGGTGGCGGTGCAGGGGCACGCCCATTTCGTCGCAGACGGCGACGGTGAAGCCGTCCACCTCCATCTCGCCCTTCACGCCGGCCGACTGGACATAGGCACGGTGGCCGTAGAACTTCTTCATCATGCCCTCGGCCATGGGCGATCGGACGGCGTTGTGATCGCAGCAGAAGAGAACCGAGTTCGGAAGCCCCTCCACGCCGCTCATCCCCCCCAGTGCAGGACGCAGATGAGGGTGAAGAGACGCCGGGCGGTGGCGGTGTCGACGCTGGCCTTGCCCTCGAGCCGCTCCTGCACGACGCGGGCGCCCTCGTTGTGGATGCCGCGCCGCGCCATGTCGATGGCCTCGATCTGGCTGGGGGGCAGGCGCTTGACCGCATCGAAATAGCTTTCGCAGATCTGGAAGTAGTCCTTCACCACCTGACGGAAGGGGCCGAGGGAGAGGTGGAACTCGGCCGCCGGTTCCTCGGCCTCGGTCCGGATGTCGAACACGAGCCGCCGTTCGCGGATGGCGAGGCCGAGCCGGTAAGGCCCCTCGGGCGCGCTGCGCCCGTCGCGCGGGGGGAGCGCGAAGCTGTTGTCCTCGAGCAGGTCGAAGACGGCCACGCGGCGTTCCTGCTCGATCTCGGGCGTGGGCGGCGCGAGGCCGGTGTCGTCGATCTCGATATGGCAGATGCGGGTCATTGGGGCGGGGTCCGGCGTGGCGCGCCCAAGCTCTAGCGGGGGATCCGACTGGGCGCAATCGAGGGGTACGTCCCCGACGCGTCCCGCTGGAGATGCACCTTCCCGCTTCCGGCCGGGGAGGGCTTGACCGCGCGCAGGTCCGTAGGTGGCGCAGCCATCGCCTGTCGGCAGTGGTGGCCCCGGGGGACCACCGCCTTCACCGTTAGTCGATCTGTCCGGGGGTCCGGGATGCACCGAAGGCGGCGCCATAGGTGGTCCCCGCGTCCTCGAACGCGATGACGCCGCCGGTCTCCTCTGCCGCGCCCCCGAAGAACTCGCCGCGGAATTCCCCCTGAAGGCTTGCGCTACTCGATGAAGCGAGTGCGCCACTGTAGCCCGCGCCGTCGAGCGTGCCGCTTCCGGAAACGTTGAGGGTGGGCGCAGGGAGGGTTGTCGTTCCGTTGAAAGCCACGGTGCTGCTAGTCCGGAGGTCGACCGATCCGCTACCGAAGTTGACCGCCACGTCGACGTCGGCATTCGTCGTCCGGATCTGGTTAACTGTGCTCCCGGAGAGAACCGCGTACCCGATCGCCTTGCCGGAGAAGGAGGCGCTGCCGCTCGTCGGTACGTTCACGGTTGCGGGACCGTCGGCCACGAGGCCGAGGAAGCCGTCGGTCCCGGCCGCGGAAGTGGGGCCCTGCCGGACGCGCCCGTAGGTCACGAACGTGCCCCGGGTGTCGATGAAGCCCTCTGTCCGGGTCGGCGCGCCGTTGTCGCGATAGAAGACGAAGTCGCCCGCCGGGCTCACGGTATCGCCCGCGGCCTCGTCAAAGACGTAGGTGCGTCCGGCGATCCGGAATGTGACCGCCTCCGGGTCCGCCCGGGTGCCGCCTAGGGTCGTGATGGAGCCCGTGGAGAACTGGGCGTCGGTCGGCGAGGTCGCCGTGGCGGTGTTCGGGATGGCGAAGGCGTCCCTTTCGAGCGCAGCGGGAGAGGGAGGGGGAGGCGGGGGAGGTGGGTTCACGGTGTCCGAAGCTCCCGAGCCGCAGGCGGCGAGGGCGGAAAGGATGAGTGCGGATGTGAGGCCTCCAGAACGAGATTTGGGCATCGAGTATCCCCTTCGAATGAAAGTTGCGTCAGACTTGTACGAACGGTTATAACATTTTCCGGGCGGCAGCGGCGGCTTCGCAATTCATGCGGCATTCAGCGCGGGTCCTTCTCGCCGCACGGAAGGAACTGTGGTGGAACTGCCTCTCGGGACGCGATCTGGAGCACCTGCGGCGAGCGCAGGGCAGACATGACGCCGAAGTTGGCCGACGGGCGCGGGTGGCGGATGACTACCCGTTCAGCCGGTCGAGCCGTGCCCGCACGCTGAGCCCGTGCGCCTGAAGGCTCTCCGAACGGGAGAGCGTTTCCGCCGCCGGGCCGATGGCGCGGAGCGCCTCGGGCGTCATCCGGGCCAGCGTCGTGCGCTTGAGGAAGTCCATGACCGACAGCCCCGAGGAGAAGCGGGCCGAGCGCGCCGTGGGGAGCACGTGGTTCGGGCCGCCCACGTAGTCGCCGATGGCCTCGGGCGTCCAGCTGCCCACGAAGATCGCGCCCGCGTGGCGGATGCGGGCGGACAGCGCCTCGGCGTCCTCGACGCAAAGCTCGAGATGCTCGGGCGCGATGCGGTCGGACAGCGCCACGGCCTCGTCCAGATCGCGGGTCACGACGATGGCACCGTAGTCGCGCCAGCTTGCCCCCGCGATGGCGCGGCGCGCGAGCGTCTCCAGATGGCGGTCGACGGCGGCGGCCACGCGGTCGGCCAGCCCCGCATCGGGTGTCAGCAGGATCGACTGCGCGCTTTCGTCGTGCTCGGCCTGCGACAGGAGGTCGAGCGCGATCCAGTCGGGGTCGGCCGTGTGGTCGGCGATGACGAGGATCTCGGACGGCCCTGCGATAATGTCGATGCCGACCTGCCCGAAGACGCGCCGCTTGGCCGCCGCCACGTAGGCGTTGCCCGGGCCGGTGATCTTGTCGACGGCCGAGATCGTCTCGGTCCCGTAGGCCATGGCCGCGATCGCCTGGGCCCCGCCGATGCGGTAGACGGTCTCGACCCCTGCAAGGCGCGCGGCATAGAGGACCAGCGGGTTCGCCTTGCCGTCCGGCGTGGGGGCGCAGATCACCAGCCGCTCGACGCCCGCGACCTGCGCGGGGATGGCGTTCATCAGCACGGACGACGGGTAGGAGGCGAGCCCGCCCGGCACGTAGAGCCCCGCTGCCGAGACCGCCGTCCAGCGCCAGCCCAGGGTTGCGCCGGCCTCGTCGGTCCACTGCGCGTCGTCCGGCATCTGCCGGGCGTGGTAGGCGCGGATGCGGGCGGCGGCGAGTTCCAGCGCGCGGGCCTCGTCCTCGGGCACCTTGGCACATTCGGCCGCGATCTCCTCGGACGTGAAGGCGAGCGTCTCCGGCGTCAGCTCCAGCCGGTCGAAGCGCGCCGTCAGCTCGATCACCGCCGCGTCGCCGCGCGCACGCACCTCCGCGATGATGCCGGCCACGGCCGCATCCACGTCCGGCGCATCCTCGCGCTTCATCGAAAGAAGCGCCCGGAAGCGCGTCTCGAAGTCGGACGCGTCGGTCGAAAGACGGTGCGGCATGGTTACTCCGGATGCGTGGGCCGGGCCTTCGAGGGGGCGATATAGGGGCGGGTGACGTCCTGCAAGGTGACTTCCAGTGCCTCAACGTCAAGCGCCACCGCCCCGTCGCCGGCGAGCGTCAGGATCACGCGGCCCGTGCCGTCCGCGCCCGGCTCGAAGGCCAGCGACAGGAGCGACAGGATCGTGTCCCGCTCGGTCCGGTCGAGGCCCTGCGTGGCCACGCGGGTGACGTCCTCCACCGCCAGGACCGCCTGAACCCGCTCGAAGGCGCGGCCGCGGCGTTCCGCCGGACCCGCATCCTCCCAGCGGAAGCGGTTGACGAGCAGCGCGAAGCGCCGGCGGCGGCGGTCGAGCCGCATTTCGGTCATGGGAAAGACCGCGTCCTGGACGAGCGCCGAGATCACGGCGAGATCCTCGGCATCGAGCGCCCTCAGGCGCAGCGGCTTCTCGCCCCCGTCCTCGAAGCGGGCGTCACCGGTCATGAGCCCGCGACCCGCTCGATCGAGGCGCCGCAGGCACCGAGCTTTTCCTCGACGCGCTCGTAGCCGCGGTCGAGATGGTAGACGCGGTTGACGATCGTCTCGCCTTCGGCCGCGAGCCCCGCGAGGATGAGCGAGACCGAGGCGCGCAGGTCGGTGGCCATCACCGGCGCGCCCTTCAGCCGGTCCACCCCCGTCACGGTGGCGGTGCCGCCCGAGACGTCGATCCGCGCGCCCATGCGCATGAGTTCGGGCGCATGCATGAAGCGGTTCTCGAAGATGCGTTCCTCGAGCCGCGACACACCGTCGGCCGTGCACAGAAGCGCCATCATCTGCGCCTGCAGGTCGGTCGGGAAGCCGGGGAAGGGGGCCGTCTCGACATCGACCGGGCGGATGCGCCCGTTCCGCCGCGTGACCTTGAGCCCGCGCGGCGTCTCCTCCACCGAGACGCCGGCGGCGTCCAGCCGCTCGGCGAAGGCCGCCACAAGCTCCATCCGGCCGCCGATGCACTCGACCTCGCCCCCGGTGATCGCGGGGGCGAGCATGTAGGTGCCAAGCTCGATGCGGTCGGTGACGACCTGGTGCGTCGCGCCGTGCAGGTCGGTGACGCCCTCGACGGTGAGGGTCGAGGTCCCTTCACCCTCCACCTGCGCGCCCATCGCGCGCAGGCAGCGGGCGAGGTCCACGATCTCGGGCTCGCGCGCGGCGTTGCGGATCTCTGTCGTGCCCCTGGCGAGCGTCGCGGCCATGAGCGCGTTCTCGGTCGCGCCGACAGACACGAAGGGGAACTCGATGACGGCCCCGCGAAGCCCGCCCGCGGCGGTGGCGTGGACATAGCCCTCGCGCAGGTCGAGGGAGGCGCCCAGCGCCTCGAGTGCCTTGAGGTGCAGGTCGACCGGCCGCGCGCCGATGGCGCAGCCGCCGGGCAGCGAGACGATGGCCTGCCCGTGGCGCGCGAGCAGCGGGCCGAGGACGAGGATCGAGGCGCGCATCTTGCGCACGATGTCGTAGTCGGCGCGCTGCGAGGTGAGGTCGTGCGACGACAGCGCGAGCACGCGCCCGCCCTGGAGCGCCTGCACCTCTGCGCCCAAGGACTGCAGGAGCAGCGTCATCGTGCGGATGTCCGACAGCCGCGGCGCGTTCGTCAGCGTGAGCGGCCCGTCGGTCAGAAGGGTCGCGGGCATCAGCGTCAGGCAGGCGTTCTTGGCACCCGCGATGGGGATCTCACCGCGAAGCTCGGCCCCGCCCCTGACCAGAATGGAATCCATGTGCCTGCCTCATGCCTTGCCGGGTTTCGTCCGCGCCTTGGCCTGCGCCTTGCGCCGCTGGAGATTGGCCTTGAGCGCGGCCTTCAGCCGGTCTTCGCGGCTTTCCCGAGGCTTGGGCGGGGCGGTTTTCCCGGGGTCTTTTTCCATGTCCGCCTTCCTACCGGACGGGGCGCGGGGCGTCCAGATTGCGCTTGCGTCGTTCGGGCTTTGTAGCTATCCCGCGCCGCGGCAGGCTGCCGTAGCTCAGTGGTAGAGCACTCCCTTGGTAAGGGAGAGGTCGAGAGTTCAATCCTCTCCGGCAGCACCATTCCACACTTTTGATTGGAAATTCCCGCTAACACCTTGAAAGGATAGGCAGTTTCGGGAGTTCGATAACCGTTTTCGAGGGAGTACCTCAGGGGCTCCACAAAGGCCAGTCTCAGGACCGCCTGACGCAGAGCAATGGACCCATTATTCCATATATTCCAAGGGTTTGCGAGAAACTCCAGCGATAGTTCAATAAACTCTTCCAGCCTCCCCTTCGGTGGCAGCGCGCGCGCCGCCCGGTCGGTAAGGACCAGCTTCTCCCGCTCCAGCTTCTCGATCTTCGATTCATAGGCCTTTACCACTGTGGGACTCGTGGCCTCGACCAGCCGCTCCAAGAGAGTATCGATCTGCTTCTCAACCTCCTTCACTTGCCGCAGGACGCCATCTTTCGCGGCATGGGCTTCTGCCAGCCGCCCCTCCCAGGCATCAGCAAACATCGCCTTGGCCATGGCAAAGAGGCCGGGCGCGGGCTGCAAGGTCTGGAGGATGCTCTCAAAGCCCTCCTTGTTGATTTCCGCTGAGAGCTGACCCGGGGATCCCCAGGATTTCCACTGAGAAG
>DAINOF010000035.1:0-16057 GCA_036735505.1 Paracoccaceae bacterium | reverse complement strand
AGCCCGTCGCCTGCACGTTGTCGGAATGGTAGAGGACGAATTCCGTGTCCTGCGCCGGGGCGCCGACGTTGTCCTCGCCCAGTTCCTCCCACCGCAGGGCCCGGTCGACCAGGCTCATGGAAATGGCCTTCCGCTCGGACTGCCCGAACACCAGCCCGTAGCCCCGCGTGAACTGGGGCGGCTCGGTCTTCGAGCCCTTGAACTGGTTCACCGTCTCGCATTCGGTCAGTTCGATCTCGCCCAGCTCGATGGCAAAACCCAGTTCGGGGATGTCCATCTCGACCGCCACCGTCCCGATGCGCAGCTCGCCCACGAAGGCATGCGTCCGCCCGTAACCGCGCTGGGTCGAGTAGGCGAGCGACAGGACGAATCCCTCGTCGCCCCGCGTCAGCGCCTGAAGGCGCAGGGGGCGGTCGGCCGGCAGCTCCAGCGGCTCGCGCGTGAGGTCGGGAGGCACCGTGTCGCCCGGCGGCTCGTCCTCGATCAGCCCCTCGCGGTCGAGGAAGCCCAGCACATGCGGCATCGGCGCCTCGCGGGGCGCGGCCTGCGGCGCGGGCGGCGCCTCGCCCTCGGCCAGAAGCGCGAAGTCGATCAGCCGGTGCGTGTAGTCGAAGGTCGGCCCCAGCACCTGCCCCCCCGGCACGTCCTTGAAGGTCGCGCTGACTCGTCGGTCGCAGACCATGGCGGCGGTGTCGACGGGGGCCGTCATCCCGAAGCGGGGCAGCGTGGTGCGGTAGGCACGGATCAGGAACACCGCCTCGATCAGGTCGCCGCGCGCCTGCTTGATGGCGAGCGCGGCGAGGTCGGGGTCGAACAGCGACCCCTCGGCCATCACGCGGTTGACCGCCAGCGCCATCTGCTCGCGAATCTGGGCGACCGACAGCTCCGGCACCGCCGGATCGCCCCGGCGTTCCTCGGCGAGCCAGGCATGGGCGTTGTCGATGGCGCGCTCGCCGCCCTTCGTGGCCACATACATCAGCCGACCCTCGTCGTGCGGGGCAGGGCGGCCACGCGGTCGCCGGCCGTGAGGAAGAAGTCGAGGCCCAGCGGGAAGGCCCGCGCGTTCAGGCGGAACGCCCCTGCCTCGGGAAGCGACAGATGCGCCGCGTCGCGGATGCCGGGGCCGGTCAGCCGCGCGCCCTCGGGCGCCAGCGCGGGCATCTCCACGATGATCGTCGCGGACCGGTCGGGGTATTCGGCCTCGCCGGTCCGGTAGCCGCCAAGCGGCAACAGCGCCTCCCATGTGCCCACGGCGAAGGCGGCCTCGGCCCGCCCCACGACCGGCGCGCCGGTGTGGAAGGCGATCCAGCCCCGCACTTCGGCCGTGTCGTGCGCGCCCGCCAGATGCACCGGCGTCTCGGGGTCGCAAAGCGTCAGGATCAGCGTGCCGGCCGCCACCGACAGCGGCGCGGGCGGGCGGGCGCCCGCGATGTGCGCGATGCGCCCCGGCCGGGCCATGACGTCGAGCGCCGCGCGGAACGCATGGGCCGCCTCGCGGGGGGCGTCGGCGAATCCGCCGTCAAGGGCCGCGTCCATCAGTCCTCTCCCCGCACCATCGTGAAGAACTCCACCTTCGTCGCGGCGGCCTTCGCGGCACGGGTCCGCCGTGCCTCGGCCAGCGTCCCGGCCAGCGGCTCCAGCAGCCGGGCGCGCACCGCCGGAGCCTCGGGCCCCTGCATCAGCGCATCGACCAGCGCCGCCTGCCGGGCCTTGGACTTGGCGCGCCCCTGCACATAGGCATGCCCCGTCTCGCCCGACGCGAGCCTCAGCGCGCAGCGCGTCACCGTCATCTCGCCGAGGTTGAAGGCCGCGCCGGTCCCGCCCGTGCGGCCGCGCACCATGACCGAGCCGACCTCGGGGGGCCGCACCCAGTCGAACGCCGGGTCGAGCCCGAGCGCCGTCCAGAGCCGGTCGAGCGTCGTCTCGGGCGACTTCGCCAGAAGGCTCATCCAGCGCTGGCGGTCCATCGCGGCGTCGGGCATAGACATCTTGAGGGTGCGTCCATTGTACTATACAACTAGACAAATCCTATCACCCGCTCAGGTCCGGGGCAACCGCTGCACAGATGAAATTTCCATGACACTCGCCCGAACGCCGATCTGGAAGTCCATCGCCGGCACGCTTGCCGACGAGATCGCGCGCGGCCACTGGGCCATGGGCGATCGCCTGCCGACCGAGGCCGAACTGTCGGCCCGCTTCGGTGTGAACCGCCACACCGTCCGCCGCTCGCTCGCGGCGCTGGGCGGCGAGGGGCTCGTCCATTCCCGCCGCGGCGCGGGCGTCTTCGTGGCGGGCCGGCCCACCGAGTACCCCATCGGACGGCGCGTGCGCTTCCACCAGAACCTCCAGGCCGCCGGCCGGCTGCCGGGCAAGGGGATCCTGACCATCGCCACGCGGACAGCCGACGCCGAGGAGGCCACGGCGCTCGGCCTTGCACCGAGGTCCGAGGTCCATGCCTACGAGGGCCTGTCGCTCGCCGACGGCCAGCCCATCGCGCTCTTCCGCTCCGTCTTTCCCGCCGCGCGGCTTCCCGACCTGCCCCGGCATCTGCTCGAGGAAGGCTCGGTCACCGCCGCCCTCGCGCGGGGCGGCGTGGCGGACTACACGCGCGCCTCGACCCGGCTCACCGCGGTGCCCGCCACGGCGACCCAAGGCCTGCACCTCCGCCTGCCCGAGGGCGCGCCGCTCCTGCGGTCGGTCAGCCTCAACGTCGACGCCGGGGGAAGCCCCGTCGAATTCGGCCACACCTGGTTTGCCGGCGACCGGGTCACGCTCACCGTCGAGCCCGAATAGGGCGTCACAAAACCGTCACGGCCCGCGCCTAGAGACACCGCGAAAGGACCACCCCATGCCGCTTCTCCCCCCGTTCCGGATCACCGGGGCGCGCGTCCTTCGCGACGGCGCGCTGCACGACACGGACCTCGGCGTGGCGGAGGGCCGCGTCGCGGACGTCCGCGGGGCCGAGGTCGACCTGACAGGCTACCTCGTCCTGCCCGGCATCGTGGACCTTCACGGCGACGGCTTCGAGCGGCACCTGTCGCCCCGCCCGACCGCCCCTTTCGAGAAGACCGCGGCGCTCGCCTCGGCCGCGGCCGAGCTTGCCGCCAACGGCGTCACCACCGCCTGGTTCGCGCAGAGCTGGAGCTGGGAAGGCGGCTTCCGCGCGGGGTCCGAGGCCGAGGCGATCCTCGCTGCGCTCGACCGCATCCGCCCGACGCTTCTGCCCGACGTGCGGCTCCAGATCCGGCTCGAGACCCATGTGATCCCCGAACACCCCCGCGTGCTCGAGGCGGTGCGGCGGCATGGCGTCGACTACGTGGTGTTCAACAACCACCTTCCCGAAGCGGTCGATCTCGCGCGCGACAAGCCGGACCGCTTCGCCTCCTGGGCGGCGCAGCACCGCCGCACGGTCGAGGAGCAGATGGCGCGGGTGACTGCCGCGATGGAGCAGGAGGCCGAGGTGCCGGCGGCGCTGGCCCGGCTCGCGGCCGAGTTGCGCGGCCTCGGCGTCCGGCTCGGCTCGCACGATGACGGCGACGCCGAAATCCGCGCCTTCTACCGCGGCATCGGGGCCGAGGTCTGCGAATTCCCCACCACCGCCGCCGCCGCCCGCGCCGCGCGCGAGGCGGGCGAACCGGTGCTGATGGGTGCGCCGAACGTGGTGCGCGGCGGCAGCCAGTCGGGCAACATCGCGGCCGAGGCGCTGGTGGCAGAGGGTCTCTGCGACGCGCTCGTGTCGGACTACTACTACCCTGCGCTGGCGCAGTCAGCCTGGCGGCTCGCCGACACCGGCGCGCTCCCCTTCGCGGCCGCCTGGGAAGCGGTCTCGACCGTGCCTGCCCGGATCGCGGGACTTGCGGACCGGGGCCGGCTTGCGCCGGGGCAGCGGGCGGATCTCGTCGTGGTCGATCCGCGCAGCCGCACGGTCGAGGCGACCATCGCGGGCGGGCGCATGGCGCATCTCGCGGGCGGCGCGGCGCAGCGATTTCTCGGCGGGCGGGCGATGGCCGCCGCCGCCGCCGCGTCCTGACTCAGCCGCCGTACTTCTCGAGGAAGGCTTCGGCCTTGAGCGCGCGGAAGTCCGGTAGCGCCGCGCGCAGGCGGTCGTGGCTCCAGTCCCACCAGCCAAGCGCGATCAGCCGTTCGGCGATGGCGGGCGACTGGCGGTCGCGCACCTTCACCGCCGGAACGCCCGCCACGATCGCATAGGGCGCCACGTCCCTCGTCACGATGGCGCCCGAGGCCACCACCGCGCCGTGCCCCACCGTCACCTCGGGCTTCACCTGCGCCGCATGGCCGATCCAGGTGTCGTGCCCGATCGCCGTCCGCCGCGCGCGGCGCTGCGCGAACCATGCCGCGTCGTCCTCGGCATCGTCCCAGAGGTCGGCCGAGCGGTACATGAAGTGATGCAGGCTCGCCCGGTCGAGCGGGTGGTCGGTCGCGCCGATCCGCACGAGGCTCGCGATATTGGCGAAGCGGCCCACATCGGTATTGGCGATGTCGCAGAGCCGGTCGCAGTAGGAATAGTCGCCGATGGCGGAATGGGCGAGCCGCGTGCCTGCGCCGATCTCGACGAAGCGGCCGAAGGTCGTGTCGGTGATCGAGCAGCCGTCCTGCAGGACGGGCGCTTCGGACAGGCGGGGCATGGGGCGGGCTCCGGGCTCAGTGCCCGCCATCGCTGCCCTTGATCAGCCGCGCGCGCAAGAGGCCCGAGATCCAGTCCATCACGATCACCATGATCAGGATCAGCACGATGTAGTAGGTGACCTCTTCCCAGTCCTTCTGGGTCTGGATCGCCTGGGTGAGGAACAGGCCGATCCCGCCCCCGGTGATCGCCCCGATGATCGTGGCCGAGCGGGTGTTGGATTCGAAGAGGTAGAGGATCTGGCTCATCAGGATCGGCGTCACCTGCGGGATGACCCCGAAGCGGTAGCGCTGGACCGGGCTCGCGCCGGTCGACTGCACGCCCTCGATCTGCTTGCCGTCGACGTTCTCGAGCGCCTCCGAGAAGCTCTTGCCGAAGCTGCCCGTGTCGGTGACAAGGATCGCGAGCGCGCCCGTCAAGGGCCCAGGCCCGAAGGCGCGGCTGAGGATGATCGTCCAGATCAGCCCATCCACCCCCCGCACGAAGTCGAACACCCGCCGCACGGCAAAGCGCAGGGCCACGACGGGCGCGAAGTTCTTCGCGGCGAGGAAGGCGAGCGGCAGCGCGAGCAGCGCCGCGCCGAAGGTGCCGAGGAAGGCCATCAGGATCGTCTCGCCGATCGCCCAGAAGACGTCTGCGTGCCGCCACATCGGGTTGCCCCAGAAGTCCGTCCAGGCGCCGGCGAGGTTTGTCCGCTCGGGGTCGACCTGCGGCCCGAACAGGAGCGCCGTGAACGGCACCCCATGGTAGGGGCTGTCGAGCGTGAACCAGAACAGCTCCCATCCGAAGAAGTAGCGGAAGACCTCCGTGCGGTTGCGCGTGATGCTGACGCGCCCGGCATCGGTGGTGATCGCGATGCGGCTGTCGGAGGCGTTGATCCAGTCGGGCGGGGTCTCGCCAAGGTTCGACACGACCGTGCCGTCCACGACCTGCACCTCGATCGGGCCGAAGTCCGGCACCTCGTAGGCGAGCGCGTTGTCCGGCAGGAACCGCACGACATGCCCGTCGCCCAGATCCACCACCACGCCGTCCGGCGTCTCTTCGACCCAGTCCGGCGCGGTCCCCTCGGGATACCGCCCCTTCGCCTCGCCCTCGACGGCATAGGAGATCGCGCCGTCGCGGTTGTCGCGGGTGACATGGACCTTGTGGCTGTAGCTGTCGCCCACGAGGATGCGGGCATTGTCCATCCGGGCCCGCTCCAGCAGCCCAGGGACGTCGAAGGCGATGAAGATGTAGAGGAGATAGGCGACGATCACGGCCGGGATCGCGATGGCCGTGTTCCGCTTGGCCCGGATCAGGCGCGTGGCCGTCTCCCGCAGGTCGCGGGGCGGGTTCGTGGCGGCTGCGGTCATGCCTGGCTCCCGTGGACGAGCTTGTTGCGGAAGTGGCTCGACACCTGGTCGAAGAACACGATGGTGAAGAACAGCAGGATGAAGATCGCTGCCGCCTCGTCGAACTTGCCCATCCCGAAGGTCATCGAGTTCCTGAGTTCGTAGCCGATCCCGCCCGCGCCGACGAAGCCGAGGATCGCGGAGGCACGGATGTTGATCTCGAAGCGCATCAGCGCATAGCTCAGGTAGTTGGGCGCAACCTGCGGGATCACGCCGAGCAGCATCCGCTGCGACCAACTGGCGCCGACCGACTGGAGGCCTTCGAGCGGCTTGAGGTCCACGTTCTCGGAGACCTCGGAGAACAGCTTGCCCATCGCGCCGGCGGTATGGATCGCGATGGCGATCATCGCGGGCACCGGGCCGCCGCCGAGGATGAAGATGAGGACGAGCGCGATCACGATCTCGGGGAAGGCCCGCTGCACGTCGGCGATCCGCCGCCAGAGCGGAATGAGCCGCGGGAACGGCGCGAGCCCCCGCGTGCTGAGAAGCGACAGCATCAGCCCGCCCAGCACGCCAAGAAGCGTGGATACGGCGGCGATGTTGATCGTCTCGATCAGCGGCGGCAGGTAGCGCAAAACAAGGCCCGGCAGGTTGGCCCGCTTTTCCCAGGCCTCGCTGATGACGCCTGCGGGGAAGTCGAAGATCTGCGGCAGTCCGTCCCAGAACCCGCCGGCGCTGCGGGCCTCGACCACCTGGAAACCCGAGATCATCAGCATGACGAAAACGAGGATCGTGAGGCCCGAATAGATCCGCCGGGTGCGGGTGAGCGCAAGGTAGCTTGCGCGTATGTCGGGGGTCCCGCCGATCCGCGGGGCGCTCAGGTCTGCCATGTCGCTCGCCGGTCCTGAATGGGAACGCGGGGCCGGTGGGACCGGCTCCGCGTCGGGGAGAGAGGGATCAGCCGCCGATCTGCGAGCGGCGGATCGCGATGATCGTCTCGTAGGCCTCGTGGCCGATCGGCGTGAAGCCCGCCGTCTCGCCCGCGGCGACGCCGTAGGCGCACTCCTGGTCCTTGGCGTGCAGACCGGCGGTCAGCTCGATCATCTTCGCCTTCACGTCCTCGGGCAGCGCGGTGCGCAGCACGATCGGGCCTTCCGGGATCGGGGTGGATTTCCAGATCTCGACGAGGTCGTTCATGTCGACCAACCCTGCGTCGGTCGCGCGGCGGAGCGCGCCCGAGTTGTAGCCGTCTTCCCATGCGCCGAGGCCGTCGGCCCAAGTCACCGCCGCGTCGAAATCGCCGTTCGCGACGCCGACGATCGACTGCTCATGGCCGCCCGAGAAGACGACGTCGGCGAAGAACTCGCCAGACTCCATCGAGTAACCGATCGCCGGAAGCTCGACGAGCGGGATCAGGTAGCCCGAGGTCGAGTTCGGATCGGCGAAGGCGAACTTCTTGTCCTTCATGTCGTCGAGCGAGGTGATGCCGGAATCGACGCGCGCGAAGCCGATCGAGTGGTAGGTGTACGAGCCGTCTAGGTTCGTCTTGACGAGCACGGGCTCGACCGCGTCCGGGTCTTCCACGAAGACCGCGGCATAGCCCGAGGCGCCGAGCCAGGCCATGTCGAGCGTGCCGCCGATCAGGCCCTGGATCACGCCGTTGTAGTCGGCCGCGGTGAACAGGCGGGTCGGCACGCCGAGGAGCTCCTCGGTGTAGGCGCGGAAGCACTCGTTCGAGGCGAGGCGGTCCTGCGCGTTCTCGCCGCCGAGAAGGCCGATGCGGAACTCGGTGATTTCCTGGGCGTGAAGCGGCGCGACGAGCGCCGAGGTGGCGAGCGCGGCTGCGATCAGTTTCTTCATCGTTCGGTCTCTCTCTTCTGTGGTTGTGCCGCCAGAGACCTTGGTCACCTGACGGCGGGAAAGGGGGGTCAGACGCCGGCCTCGACCGCGCGGACCTTCCGCTCGGCCGGGGTCTCGAGCGGCGCGATGGCGGTCGAGGTCATGCCTTCGCTGAAGCTCTCGTCCGCGCCGTAGATCTCACGCGCGACGCCGGTGGTCAGCTGGTCGGGCGTTCCGTCGAAGACGACGCGGCCCGCCCGCATGCCCACCACGCGGTCGCAATAGCGCCGCGCGGTGTCGAGCGTGTGGAGGTTGCAGACCACCATCCGCCCGTCCTCGTCATGGATGCGGCGCAGGTCGTCCATGACGAGCTGCGCGTTCATCGGGTCGAGCGAGGCGATGGGTTCGTCGGCCAGCACGAGCTTGGGGTCCTGCATGATCGCGCGGGCGATGGCCACGCGCTGCTGCTGCCCGCCCGAAAGCGCCTCGGCGCGCTTGGACGCGTGTTCGGCAATGCCCAGCCGCTCGAGAATGTCGATGGCGCGGTGGATGTCCGCGGTCGGGTAGAGGTTGAACATCGTGGCCAGCGTCGAGCGGCGGTTCAGCGTCCCGTGCAGGACGTTCGACACGACGTCGAGCCGGGGCACCAGGTTGAACTGCTGGAAGATCATCGCGCAGTCGGCCTGCCAGCCGCGCATCGCCGTACCGCGCAGAGACGTGACCTCGCGGCCCTCGAAGTGCACCGAGCCCGAGGTCGCGTCGGTCAGCCGGTTGATCATCCGCAGGAGCGTCGATTTGCCGGCACCCGACCGGCCGATCACGCCGACCATCATCGGCCGCGAAAAGTCGAGCGTCACGGAGTCGACGGCGATGTTTCCCCCGAACGACTTCGTCAGCTTTCGGATTTCCAGCATATGCACCCCGCCATCAGCCAGTCGTCGCTACCGGGGGTGGGAATCCGTTCTTTGACGGTTGTGCGAAGTTTCCATGACAATCCCCGCCGTCAATCGGGAAGGGCGTAGTCGGCCACGACCGGGTAGTGGTCCGACGGCCAGACGCCGTCGAAGCGCAGCCGCAGCACGGCCGGCGGGCCGATCGGGGCGAGGTCCGGCGTCGCGCCGATGTGGTCGATGGGAAAGAGAAGGTTGAGGCCGCGGTTGAGGTGGAAGGTCGCGCCCTCCACCGGCGCGAAGACCACGCCCGCCTCGGCGATCCGGCGGCCGGTCGGCGATCCGGCCCGCGCGTTGAGGTCGCCCACGACGAAGACCGGCATGCCCGCCGCGATCACCGGCGCGATCCGGTCGCGGACAAGAGCTGCCGAAAGCCGCCGGTTGCTGGCGCTGCGGTACTCGAAGTGCAGGTTGACCACGCGGAAGGCCGGCCCGCCGCCGCGCGGTTCGAACTCGGCCCATGAGGCGAAGGCGGGCCACGAGCCGTCGAAGGTGCGCGAATAGATCACGTCGGGCGTGTCCGAGAAGAAGAACCACCCCTCGTCGCGCAGCCGGAACCGGTCGGTCCGGTAGAAGATCGGCTGGGTCGAGGGAAACACCCGCCAGTCGCCCGACGCAGCGGCGGCGAAGCCCGGGTTCTGCTCGAGCAGGAAGTCGCGGGCGAGGTTGCGCGTCGACCCGCTGCCGCCCGCGAAGCTCTCCATCTCCTGGAAGGCCACGATGTCGGCGTCCATCGTGCGGAAGACGGCCTGAAGCGCCTCTTTCCGCCGCTCCCACCCTTCGGCCGACCACGGCCCCTCGGCCTCGGGGCGCAGGTCGATGTAATGGACGTTGTGGGTCGCGACCCGCACCGCCCCGGCCGGCTTCGGGTCCAGCGCCGCACCGCCCGAATTCGCGATCTGCAGCGCACCGACCAGAAGGGCGAGCGCGAGAAGCCCGCCCAACGCACCTCTCACGAGCCTTCGCCGCATCGCCCCGCTCTCCCGTTCCGCGGCGGCACGTTAGCCTGCCCGCCGCGAAACGTCACCGGGACCGGGCGCTCAGTCCGTCGCCTCTCCGGCAGATGTGATCCGCCAGAGCGCACCGTCCTCGAAATCGGTCAGGACGAGCACCGAGCCGTCCACGTCCACCGCCACGTCGCGCACGCGGCCCAGATCGGAGAGGAGACGCTCCTCGCCCGCGACCTCGTCGCCCTCCATCACGAGCCGGACGAGCCCGCCCGAGATGAGGCCGCCGGTCAGCACGTCGCCCTGCCAGTCCTCGAACATGTCGCCGTCGTAGAAGGTCATGCCGCCCGGCGCGATCACCGGGTCCCAGTAGTAGACCGGCTCCTCGAATCCGTTCTCCTCGTGCCGGTAGAGCCCGTCGCTCACCTCGGTTCCGTCGTAGTTGATGCCGTAGCTCACCACGGGCCAGCCATAGTTCATGCCGGGCTCGATCAGGTTCAGCTCGTCACCGCCCGCGGGTCCGTGCTCGATCGCCCAGAGCTGGCCGGTCTCGGGCCGGATCGCCGCGCCCTGGATGTTGCGGTGGCCGAAGGTCCAGATGTTGGTCTGCGCAGCGGGCTCGCCCGTAAAGGGGTTGTCCTGCGGCACCGCGCCGTCTGCGCCGACCCGCACGATCTTGCCGTAGGTCTTGTCGAGGTCCTGCGCATACACGCGCTCGGCTTCCGTGAAGTGCTCGCCGGTGGTGACGAAGACATGGCCCTCGCCGTCGGGCACCACCCGCGCGCCATAGTGCATCGGCGTGGGCGAGCCCGGCGACTGCACGAAGATGTCCTCGACCTCGGTCAGCTCGGTCAGGTCCTCCGACAGGACGGCTCGCGCGGCGGCGGTGGCCGACAGCCCGCCGGTCATCGGCTTGGCGTAGGTCAGGAAGATCACCCGGTCCTCGGCGAAGTCCGCCGACAGCGCGACGTCGAGAAGTCCGCCCTGTTCCTCGGCCAGAACCTCGGGCACCCCTGCGATGGGCTCGGACACCTCGCCCGACCCCGAGACATGGACAAGCCGCCCGGGCCGCTCGGTCACGAGATATCCGCCATCCTCGGGCAGCACCGCGATGCCCCACGGATGCTCGAACGGCCCGGCCACTTCGGTGGTATCGAGCTCCACCCCGGTCTCGACGGCGGGCGCCCCGGTCTGCGCCGCGAAGGCCGGTTCGACGTCGGGGCGGTTCTCGGCGCCCTCGTCCACCGGCGCGCCGGTCTGGGCGGCGGCGGCATGGGCGGCAAAGAGCGCGGTCGTCGCGAAGAGAAGCGTGCGTGTCATGACTGTCCTCCGTTGTTCGGAGGCCGAACGCGGGGCGCGCGCCCGCCGGTCCATCACGTCCCCGTCAGACGGGCCCGTCAGACTGGCCCGTCAGAAGGGCCCGTCGGAATGGAAACGCCGCGCGGGGCCGGGGGCCACGCGCGGCGCGATGTCGTGGGGCGGGGCGGTCTCAGTCGCGGGGATCGTCGTCCTGATTGGCCGCGCCGATCTCGTCGAACAGCTCCTGGATCTCGAACTCGGCCGCCGCTTCCTCTTCGGCCGCGAGTTCCTGGATCGTCTTGCCCTGCGCCTGAAGCTGGGCTTCGTCGGCCGACCGCGCCACGTTGAGGACGATGGTCACCTCGACCTCGGGGTGCAGCGACACCTCGAGTTCGTGGAGCCCGAGATCCTTGATCGGCCGCGGCATCTGGATCTGCCGGCGGTCGAGCGTGAAGCCCGCCGCCTCGGCCGCATCGGCCGCGTCGCGCGTCGTGACCGAACCGTAGAGCGCGCCGCCGTCCGAGGCCGCGCGGATCACGACGAACTTCTGGCCCTCGAGCCGGGCGGCCATCTTCTCGGCCTCCTTCTTGGTCTCGAGGTTGTTGGCCTGAAGCTGGGACTTCTGCGCCTCGAAGGCCTTGATGTTGGCCTCGGACGCCCAGAGCGCCTTCTTCTGCGGGAAGAGATAGTTGCGGGCGTAGCCGTCCTTGACGGTCACGACCTCTCCCATCTGGCCGAGCTTGGCGACCCGTTCGAGCAGGATGACTTGCATGGGTCCTCTCCTTACTTCACGGCATAGGGCAGGAGCGCGAGGAACCGGGCGCGCTTGATGGCGCGCGCGAGTTCGCGCTGCTTCTTCGCCGACACGGCGGTGATGCGCGACGGAACGATCTTGCCGCGCTCGGAGATGTAGCGCTGGAGCAGCTTCACATCCTTGTAGTCGATCGCGGGCGCGTTCTCGCCGGAGAACGGGCAGACCTTCCGGCGGCGGAAGAACGGTTTTGCAGCCATGGTTCAGCTCCCTCTCTCTCAGCGGCGCTCGCGGGGGGCACGATCCCCGCGGTCGAAACGGTCGCCCCGGTCGCCCCGGTCGAAACGGTCGCCCCGGTCCGGGCGGTCGCCGCGGTCGGGCCGGTCGCCGCGATCGGGCCTATCGCCGCGCTCGCGGTCGTCGCGGCGCTGCATCTGGACCGAAGGACCGTCCTCGTGCGCGTCGACCTTCACGGTCAGCACGCGCATCACGTCGTCATGCAGCCGCATCAGCCGCTCCATCTCCTGCACGGCCGGCGCGGGCGCGTCGGTCTTGAGGAAGGCGTAGTGCCCCTTGCGGTTCTTGTTGATCTTGAAGGCCATCGTCTTGACGCCCCAGTACTCGCTTTCCACGACCTTTCCGCCGTTGTCCGCGAGGATGGCGCCGAAGTGTTCGACAAGCCCCTCTGCCTGCGCGCTGGACAGGTCCTGTCGCGCGATCAGCACATGCTCGTATAGCGGCATGTTCGCTCCCGTTCTGTTCGAGCGCACTTCAAAGGGCGGCATCGCCTTCCGCTGCCGTCCCACGAGAGGTCGCGCTGGTGACTGTCAAGCGCGGAAGGATCGGCGGCTTATACACCTCTGCCGCCGCTTTGCAAGCCACGGTCGCGGGCCGCGAAGATGAACCGCCGCCGCCGCAGTTCGGCCCAGTTTTAAGAGTTGTGTCAGGTATGGGGCGGGCTCAGGGATCGGGATGGCGGTTGTGGCGGCAGGTGCAGATTACGTGGTGCGGGGACAGGATCCGGCCGACGTTCCGGCCGCGCTCGAGATCCGCGACACCCGCTGGGGCTTCGTGGTGACCGAGGTGCCGCGCCCCGGGCGCGCGGGCGAGCTTCCCGAGCTTGGCCTCAAGTTCGTCGCGGCCACGTTCCTCGTCTCGGCGCTGGCGCAGTGGCTTTTGCCGGGCTCGATCTTCTCGGGCGACGTCGTCGTCATGAAGCTCATCCTCACCTTCGCCCTCCTCGGCGCGGCCGCCACGGTCTTCGCCTTCGCCGATCGCGGCTTCGGCGCCGAACTGCAGGTCGACGCCGTCCTGCGCGAGATCCGCGTCTGCACGCGAAACGCACAAGGCGTGGCGCATCTCACCGACTGCATCGCCATGCGCGACATCGAGGAGTGCTTCCTGCGCCCCTCGGAGCGCCCGGGCCTCACCGAGATCTGCTTCCGCGTCGCGGGCCATGCCGAGCCGGTGCGGATCGCGGCCGGCCTTCTCACCGACATCGCCCCGATCCTCGAGCGGCTGACGCGCGACCTGCGCACCCCGCGCGAGCGCGTCGAGCTGCGCATGGCCTCCTGAGGCCGCTGCTTGAGCTTCGGCGGCCGGCGGGCTAGACCGGCCCCCGACGCTGGAAAGGGCAGGGGGCCGCGATGAGCCGGGCATTCGTATTTCCGGGGCAGGGCGCGCAGACCGTCGGCATGGGCCGCGACCTTGCCGCCGCCTATCCCGCCGCGCGGGCCGTCTTCGACGAGGTCGACGCCGCGCTGGGCGAGCCGCTGTCGGCGCTGGTCTGGGAGGGCGACCAGGACGCGCTCACGCTGACCCGCAACGCCCAGCCCGCGCTCATGGCGACCTCGATGGCGGTCATGGCCGCGCTTGGGGCCGAAGGCGTGGGCGTCGGGGCGGTGGCTTATGTCGCGGGGCATTCGCTCGGCGAATACTCGGCCCTCGCGGCGGCAGGGGCGCTCAGCGTGACCGATGCCGCGCGGCTGTTGCGGGCGCGGGGCGAGGCGAGGCAGCGCGCGGTGGCCCCGGGCGAGGGCGCGATGGCGGCGATCCTCGGGCTCGGGCTCGAGGAGGTGCGCGCGGTGGCGGCCGAGGCCGCGGAGGGCTGCGTGGTCGAGGCGGCCAACGACAACGATCCCGCGCAGGTGGTGATCTCGGGCCATGCGGCGGGCGTCGCGCGCGCGGTCGAGATCGCGAAGGCGCGGGGCGCCAAGCGGGCGGTCATGCTGCCGGTGTCGGCACCGTTCCATTGCGCGCTGATGGCGCCTGCCGCCGACGAGATGGCCGCGGCGCTGGCCGGGGTCGCGATCCGCGCGCCGGTCGTGCCCGTGGTGGCGAACGTGCTGGCCGAGGCGGTGACCGACCCCGAGCGGATCCGCGCGCTTCTGGTCCGGCAGATCACCCATCCGGTGCGCTGGCGCGAAAGCGTCGGCTGGATGGCCGCGCAGGGCGTCACCGAGTTCTGGGAGATCGGCGCGGGCAAGGCGCTGTCGGGCATGGTCCGGCGCATCGCGAAGGAGGCCGGGACGCATGCGGTGCTGTCGCCCGAGGACGTGGCGGCGGCGGCGGCGCGCCTTCGGGCCTGAAACAGGAAGGGAGCCTCACGGATGTTCGACCTCACGGGAAAGACCGCGCTCGTCACCGGCGCCTCGGGCGGCATCGGCGCGGCGATCGCGACCGCGCTCCACGGCGCCGGCGCGACCCTCGGCATTTCGGGGACTCGGGTGGAGCCGCTCGAGGCGCTGGCCGCGGAGCTGGGCGATCGCGTCCACGTGCTCCCCTGCAACCTGTCGGATGCCGAGGCCGTGAACGCGCTGCCGAAGCGGGCGGCCGAGGCGATGGGCTCGGTCGACATCCTCGTCAACAATGCCGGGATCACGCGGGACAACCTCTTCATGCGGATGAGCGAGGAGGAATGGGCCGAGGTGATCGAGGTGAACCTTACTGCGACCATGCGGCTCTGCAAGGGCGTGGTCCGGGGCATGATGAAGGCCCGCTGGGGCCGCATCGTGAACATCTCGTCGGTGGTGGGCGCGACGGGCAATCCGGGCCAGGCGAACTACGCCGCGTCCAAGGGCGGGATGGTGGCGATGTCGAAGGCCATCGCCTACGAGGTCGCGAGCCGGGGGATCACGGTGAACTGCGTGGCGCCGGGCTTCATCGAGACGGCGATGACCGACCGGCTGACCGAGGACCAGAAGGCCCAGATCCTGACCCAGGTGCCCGCCGGGCGCATGGGCGCTCCGGCCGAGATCGCCGCCGCGGTCCTCTATCTCGCCAGCCCGGAGGCGGGGTATGTCACGGGGGCGACGCTGCACGTGAACGGCGGCATGGCCATGCTCTGACGGCCGGGGGGAAAGCGTTTGCCTTCGCATAACGATATGGTATAGGCGCCCGAGTTTCGCAGGGGCTCCCTTCGGGTCCGCCGGAATTCGTGGCCCGCGGGGCAAGACTTGAGCGGACCAGAGAGGTCCGGAAACCAGACGGGCGGCGACCCCGAGGAACTGTGAGGACAAGACATGAGCGACATTGCTGATCGCGTGAAGAAGATCGTGGTCGAGCACCTGGGCGTGGAGGAGGACAAGGTGGTGGAGAACGCCTCCTTCATCGACGACCTCGGCGCCGACAGCCTCGACACGGTCGAGCTGGTCATGGCCTTCGAGGAGGAATTCGGGATCGAGATCCCCGACGACGCGGCCGAGACGATCCAGACCTTCGGCGACGCGGTGAAGTTCATCAAGGAAGCCCAGTAAGGGCTTTCGGAGCTTCGAGGTTCAGGCGGCGTCCCCCGGGGCGCCGCCTTGCGTTTCGGACGCTTGCGCGGCGGAAGTAGGTGGGAGGGGCGCTGCCCCTCCGTCGCCATTGTCGCTCGGACCAATGGCGCGACCGAGGCGACCCTCCCCGGAGTATTTCTGCCAGGATGAAGGAGCCTCAGCGGCTCTTTTTCTCTGCGATCCCGCTCGTGCCTTCGCGCCGCGCGAGTTCCGCCTCGATCTGGTCGAGGGTCACGCCCCGCGCGGCGCACATCACGAGGAGGTGGTAGAGCACGTCCGCCGCCTCAGCCGTCAGGCGGGCGGGATCGCCCTTCACCGCCTCGATGATCGCTTCCACGGCCTCTTCGCCGAACTTGCCCGCCGCCTTCTCGGGGCCCATGGCGAGCAGCCGCGCCGTCCACGAGCTTTCGGGGTCGGCGCCGCGCCGGGCCTCGATCGTGGCGGCGAGGCGGGCGAGGGGGGTCACGTGAGCCTCACGGGGATGCCCGCGGCCGCCATATGCGCCTTGGCCTCGGCGAT
>DAINOF010000034.1:0-16173 GCA_036735505.1 Paracoccaceae bacterium | reverse complement strand
GTGAGCGCGATGAGCCAGGCGGGCGGACCGCCTTCGACCCAGCCCAGGTAGTGCACCAGCGCCGAGGCGAGGAAGGGGCCCATGACCATCGGAGCGGGCAGCCGCACGACATGACCCGCCGCGGCGCCGGCGATCCCGGCGCCGATCAGCACCGCCCAGTCGCGCGGCGAGAGCGCGCGATCCGACCCGCCGATCACGGCGCCGGCGGAACCGCCCATGTCCTGCCCGTTGAAAAGGGCGAACCCGATCGGGATGAAGACGATGCAGAGGATGAGCCGCAGGAACTGGAGCATGGTGAGGTAGGCCGCGTCGGCGCCCACCCGGTCGCCGAGCGCCATGGCCTCGATAAGGCCGCCCGGCATCGTGCCGTAGAAGCTCGTCGCGCGGTCGAGGCGGCCGAACCGCCGGGTCAGGACATAGCCGATCGCATGGGCGAGCGGGATGTAGAGCACGAGTGCGGCGATGCTCGGGCCCCAGTTCACCGCCTCCGCGACGACATCGGGCGTCACCGCTGTTCCGATCGAGACCCCGATGACGGGGACGAACCCCATCCGGACCGCCATCGGCAGGCCAAGCACCCGGCCCGTGGGCCTGAGCCCTGCGATGGCGGCGGCCGACACCGCGATGAGCGACCCCAGAAGCATGGGCAGCGGCAGCCCTGCGAGGCTCGCCAACCCGCCGCCCGCTGCGCCGAGCGCCAGCGCGAGCACCATGGTCGGCAGATGCGCCTCTTCGCCGCCGATGCGAAAACTCGTGAAGGATCTCATGCCCGCGCGCCTTTCGGTGCGACAGTTTCACTTGTGCGAGCGGGCGGCAAGGCACTTCACCAGTGTGGCGGTCTCTGGTCGCCAGGGGGGATCGCGCCGCCCGCGGCCTCGCGGTCGGCCTCCCGTTCGGTCAGGAGGGCGACGAGGCGCGAGAGCCGCGCGATCTCGCGTTCCTGCCGGGCCGCGACCTCGGACAGGTCGTCGGTGACGCGGGTCAGGTGGGCGATCTGCTCCTCGAGGCGGATGAGGTCGGTCATGCCTGCATCCTACGCCGCGCGCGCCGCGCGGGGAAGCGCACGGCGGCGATCTTTCCGGTTCCACTCGCACGGTGCGCCCGATATATCGACCCGGGTTTCCTCGGAGGTCGCGATGGCGAACGTGGTGGTGGTCGGCGCCCAGTGGGGCGACGAGGGCAAGGGCAAGATCGTCGACTGGCTGTCCGAGCGCGCCGACGTTATCTGCCGCTTCCAGGGCGGCCACAACGCCGGCCACACGCTCGTCATCGGCAACGAGGTCTACAAGCTGTCGCTCCTGCCCTCGGGCATCCTGCGCAAGGGCAAGCTGTCGGTCATCGGCAACGGCGTCGTGCTCGACCCCTGGGCGCTCGTGGCCGAGATCGCGCGGGTCGAGGCGCAGGGCGTGCACGTGTCCACCGAAAACCTCATGATCGCCGAGAACGTCCCCCTGATCCTGCCCGTCCACCAGGATCTCGACCGGATGCGCGAGGATGCGGCGGGCGCGGCCAAGATCGGCACCACGGGGCGGGGGATCGGGCCGGCCTACGAGGACAAGGTCGGGCGGCGGACCGTGCGGCTTGCCGACCTCGGCGACGAGGCGACGCTGGATGCCCGGCTCGACCGGCTTCTGGCGCACCACAACCCGCTGCGCCGGGGCCTCGGCGCGGCCGAGATCGACCGGGACGAATTGCGCGCGCAGCTGCTCGAGATCGCACCGCGTGTCCTGCCTTTTGCGGCGCCGGTCTGGAAGCACCTCGACGAGAGGCGCCGGGCCGGGCAGCGCATCCTCTTCGAGGGGGCGCAGGGCGCGCTTCTGGACATCGACTTCGGCACCTATCCCTTCGTGACCTCCTCGAACACGCTCGCGGGCATGGCCGCCACCGGCACCGGGCTCGGCCCCAACGCCATCGGCTTCGTCCTCGGCATCGTGAAGGCCTACACCACGCGGGTGGGATCGGGACCGTTCCCGACCGAACTGACCGACGACGTGGGCCGCCATCTCGCGCAGGTGGGGCGCGAGAAGGGCACCGTCACCGGCCGCGACCGCCGCTGCGGCTGGTTCGACGCGGTGCTCGTGCGCCAGACCTGCACGACGAGCGGCGTTAAGGGCATCGCGCTCACCAAGCTCGACGTGCTCGACGGGCTCGGGGAGCTCAGGATCTGCACGGGCTACGAGCTCGACGGGCGGAGGCTCGACTACCTGCCCACGGCGGCGGCGAGCCAGGCCCGCGTCACGCCCGTCTACGAGACCATGCCAGGCTGGAGCGCCTCGACGGCCCGGGCGCGAAGCTGGGCGGACCTGCCGGCCGAGGCGGTGAAGTACGTCCGCCGGATCGAGGAATTGATCCGCTGCCCGGTCGCGCTACTTTCCACGTCACCCGAGCGCGACGACACGCTCCTTGTCACGGACCCCTTCGCCGACTGATGACCCTCAGCTACAAGACCCGCAAGCGCCTCTCGATCCTGATCCTCCTCGTGGGGTTGCCGCTCTACATTGTCGTGGCGGTCAACGTCGTCGAGATGTTCGAGCGGCCGGGTATCCTTGTGGAACTGCTGATCTGGGTGGCGCTCGGCATCGTCTGGGCGCTGCCGCTCAAGGCGGTGTTCAAGGGCGTGGGGCAGCCCGACCCAGGTGCAAGGGACCCGGGCCCCCGGAACTGACGCCGGCCGGACGACCGGCGCCGGTCACTCCCCCGCGATGCGCGATTCCGGCCGGAACCGGGTGTTCTCGGAGATGGTGAACTGCCCGCGCTGGAGCTTGCGGATCTTGCCCTGCCGCAGAAGCTGCCCGAAGGACCGCAGCCCCGCCTCGCGGGTGAATTCCTCGTCCGTCTCGATGGCCGCGGCGCGGCGCATGATCTGCGGGCGCGAGAAGCTCGGCTGGCGCTCGACGAAGGCGGTATAGGCGGCGGCGGCCTCGAGCAGGTCCGGCAGGTCGCGGGCGCCCAGCGCTTCGGCGAAGGCAGCGAAATCGCTGTCGTCCTCGGGCAGGCTGCCGGACATGCTGTCGCTGTCGTCGTCGAGCGCGATCATCGCGCCCACGCGCCGCGGCCGCAACTCGTCGCGCCGGGCGTCCTCGGCCGGCGTGTCGATGCGCTGGCTCGACCCGAGGATGAGCGGCGTCGTTCCGCTGTCGATCGATCGCGGGCGCGCCTTCTCGGCGGCGTTCTCGCGCGGCTCCGACCGGCGCGGGCGGACCACCTTGGCCAGATCCTCGCGGTAGTCGCGCTGCTCTTCCTCGTCGATCTCGCGCGAGCGTTCGCGCTTGAGCATGCGGTCGGCCTTGGTGGCCGCGACGGCGGCCTTCAGATGCGCGATGGCGGACCGGCGGCGGGTGCCCTCGCGGTCCTGCATCTTGGTGTTGGTCTCTTCGAGGATCCGCTCGAGCGCCGGTTCCCGGTCGCCGCCGATGAGCACGTGGCGCCGCTCCATCCGGGCCTCCTTGCGCTCCTGCGCGATCGCCTCCTGCTCGGCGTCGAGCGCCATGCGGATCCCGGCGAGTGTCGCATCGTCCGCGGCGCCGTCGGGGAAGTCGTCCTCGTCCTCGTCGTCCTCGTCGTCCTCGTCCTCCGCCTCGGGAACGAAGCGGCCGTTGCGGCTCAGGTGGATGATCCGGCGCGATAGGTCGTCCTGCGCCTCCTCCGGAAGCTCGGGGTCCTGCGCGTCGTCCTCGTCTTCGGCTTCGGCCTCGACACGGGCAGCGGGCGCCGCATCCTCTTCCTCGTGAGGCTGGACCTCCCAGGGGCGCGGCGCTTCCGGCGCGTCGCCGTCCTCGTCTTCCGCACCGTCGTCCTGTGCAGGCTCATCCCCGGCCATCACCTCCTCGGCGATCTCGTCGGGGGCCACGTCTTCCGCGGCCAGCGGGCCGGGGCGGGTCGTGTCATCGCCGGCCGGGTCGAGCGAATCGGGCGCTTCGACCGCAAGGACCGGCGCCTCCGGTTCCTCGTCCTCGACATAGTCGGCCGCGGGGGTTTCGAGCGCCGGCACCACCGGAGCCGGCGCGACCGGAGCCGGCGCGACCGCAGACGGGACGAGGGGGGCGGCCCGGGCGCGATCGACCACCGCGCGGATCCGGCTGAGCTTGGAGGCGACGCTTTCCTCCGACATCGGGCGCGTCGGATCCGCGCGGCGCGCAGGGGGAACAGGGGGCGCCGCCATTTCCTCGGCGGACTCCGTGATCTGGCGCAGGACGATCCCGTCGTCCGAGGTCCGCGCCTCGACGCGGCGTCTGACCTCGCGCTCGGCGATCCGGTGCAGCATCTCGGGATCGGGTGTGGGCGGCTCGGCGCCGAAGTAGCGATCCTCGGCGGCAAGGTCGCGGAAGTACTCGGCGATCGACTTCATGGCCGAGAACGGATCGTCGAACCCCTCCAGCGTGCAGGAGAAGGTTCCGTACGAAACCGTCAGAATCTTGCTCGAACCGACCATCTTTGCCTGCTTTCTGCCAACTCGACGCTACGCAGCTTTACGTCGCGATGGTTCCAAATTAGGTACAGACTGAGGCAATTCGATGGAATCTTGACAAAATTGGAGCATCGATCGTCTCAACCTCGCAGCCGGGATTCAGTCGGGAATCCCGTGATTGTCCACTCCCGCAGGCCCATCATAGTCGTTGGAGCGGGCGATGTCAGCGACGAAGACCTCGATTTTGTCATGCAATCGAGGCACCCGGTGGTGGCCGCGGACGGCGGCGCGCGGCGCTGTCTCGAGGCCGGGCTGATGCCCGAGGCGGTGATCGGCGATCTCGATTCGCTGGCCGACATGGCCGCGCGCATCCCGCCCGACCGCATCCACCGGATCGCCGAGCAGGAGACGACCGACTTCGACAAGTGCCTGCGCTCGGTCGCGGCGCCGCTCGTCCTCGCCTTCGGCGTGGCCGGGCCGCGTCTCGACCACACGCTCGCCGTCTGCGCGACCCTCGTCCACCGGTCCGACCGCCGGGTGATCGTCGTCGGCGCGGCCGACCTCATCTTCCACGCGCCGCCGCGGCTCGCGCTCGACCTCGCGCCGGGGTCGCGGTTCTCGCTCTTCCCGATGACGCGCGTGACCGGGCGGTCGCGGGGGCTGCGCTGGCCGATCGACGGGCTTGTCTTCGAACCCTCCGGCCGCATCGGCACGTCGAACGAGGTGACCGGGCCGGTGCTTCTCGACTTCGACGGTCCCGGCATGCTCGTGATCACGCCGCGGGCGGTGCTGGCGCAGGTATCGGCCGCGCTGTCCGGCTGACCGCGCGTTCGCGCGCGATCACATAGAGCCCGGCCGCGACGGTCACCCCGATCCCGGCGAGCGCGAGGCCGTCCGGGAAGTCGCCGAACATCGCAAGGCCGATGGCAGCGGCGAAGGGGATCTCGAGGTACTGCATCGGCGCGACGGTCGAGGTCGGCGCGAAGCGCAGGCTCCAGGTCATCAGAAGATGCGCCCCCGTGCCGATGACGCCGAGGACGAGCAGGAGCCAGAGCTCGCGGCCGTCCGGCATGACCGGATCGGCAAGCGGGAGGCCGGATCCGTCGAAAAGGACGAGCACCGGCACGAGCAGCGCGCTCGCCATCAGCCCCGAGACGCACTGGAGCGAGATCGGATCCGCCTCGCGCGCGACCGCGCGCGTCACCAGCATGAAGAGCGCGAAGATCACGGCCACGGCCAGGGGCAGGAGCGCGGGCGCCCCGACGTCCGCAAAGCTCGGCTGCACGACCATGAGCGTGCCTGCGAAGCCCACGGCGCAGGCGGCGACACGGCGCGAGCCGACGCTTTCACCAAGGAAGAACCAGCCGAGCAGCAGCATGACGAAGGGCATCACGAAGGCGATCGCGATGGCCTCGGCCAGCGGCAGGTAGCGCAGCGACAGGAACATGCAGCCGAGCCCGGCGATGTGAAGGAGCGTCCGCGCGACCGTGAGCCACAGGACGCGGCGGGTCATGGCAAGGCGCCGCCCGCCCGTGGCCATGACGGGCAGGAGCAGCGCGCCCTGCACCGCAAAGCGCACCGCGACGAGCTGGAGGATCGGGACCGTGGCGCCGAGGTGCTTCGCGAGCCCGTCGCCGAGCGGCGCGAGGACGCAGAAGCCCAGCATCAGGAGGATGCCGAGGAGCGGGCGGTCGGCGGACATGGCGAAACCCTAGACGGGGCGCATGCGGCGAAACAAGGGCGGCTCAGCAGTTCGGGACGTTGACGGCAAGGCCGCCCAGCGCGGTCTCCTTGTACTTGTCGCTCATGTCCGCGCCGGTCTGCCGCATCGTCTCGATCGCGGCGTCGAGCGGCACGAGATGCGTCCCGTCCCCGCGCAGCGCGAGCGAGGCGGCCGAGACCGCCTTGATCGCGCCGAGCCCGTTGCGCTCGATGCAGGGCACCTGCACGAGGCCGCGGACGGGGTCGCAGGTCATGCCGAGATGGTGCTCGAGCGCGATCTCGGCCGCGTTCTCGACCTGCCCGGGGGTGCCGCCCAGCACCGCGCAAAGCCCGGCCGCGGCCATGGCGGCGGCGCTGCCCACCTCGGCCTGGCAGCCGCATTCGGCGCCCGAGATCGAGGCGTTGAACTTGATCAGCCCGCCGATGGCGGCCGCCGTCAGAAGGAAGTCGCCCACGTCCCGGCGCGAGGCGCCCGGGACATGGTCGAGCCAGTAGCGGATCGTGGCCGGGATCACCCCTGCCGCGCCGTTGGTGGGGGCGGTCACGACCCGGCCCCCGGCCGCGTTCTCTTCGTTCACGGCCATGGCGTAGGTCGAGATCCAGTCGTTGATCTTGTGCGGCGCCATCAGGTTCATCCCGCGCTCGGCCTCGAGCGCCTCGCGGATGCCGCTTGCGCGCCGGCGCACGTTGAGCCCGCCGGGCAAGGTACCCCCGGTCGCGAGGCCCCGGTCGATGCAGTCCGACATGACCCCCCAGATGCGCTCGAGCCCCCGGTCGAGGTCGGCGGCGCTCATCCGCGTCAGTTCGTTCGCCCGCTTGAGCGCGGCGATCGGGCGGCCCTCGCGCGCGCACATCTCCAGCATCTCGGCGGCGCTGCGAAACGGGTAGGGGACGGGCGCACCGCCCTCCTTGTCCTTTCCCCCTGCGAGTTCGTCGGCGGTCATGACAAAGCCGCCGCCCACCGAATAGTATGTCTCCTGCAGGATCACGTCGCCCTGCGCGTCCGTCGCCATGAGGCAAAGCCCGTTGGCATGGCCGGGGAGCGGCGGGCCATAGTCGAAGATCAGGTCGCGGTCAGGGTCGAAGGCGAAGGGACCGAGGCCATCGGGGGCAACCCGCCTGTCTTCGCGGATCCGGGCCATCGCGGCCTCGGCCCGTTCGGCGTCGTAGTCGTCGGGCCGGAAGCCCGCGAGGCCGAGGATCACGGCGCGGTCGGTCGCATGGCCCACCCCCGTGAAGGCGAGCGAGCCGTGGAGCGAGGCGCGCAGGCCCCGCGCCGTGAAGGGCGAGGCTCGCAGGAGGTCGAGAAAGCGCGCGGCCGCCACCATCGGCCCCATCGTGTGCGAGGACGACGGGCCGATGCCCAGCTTGAACATCTCGAAAACGGACAGGAACACGCGCGACCTCCGGGTTTCGGGCGACCCTAGCCGCCCCGCGCCCGCCCGTCGCGGGCAAAAGCGACCTGCGCGGTTCCGGATGCGGAGCCGTTAGCGGAACGTTCACCCCGCTGCGCGAAAACCGGGCGGGTATTTTACGTCGATCGGACAGGTTCATGCCCGCATTCCTCGGCTGGTCCACAGGCAGCTTCGTCTTCACAGGCCCGGACCCGTTTCTCGACCAGGCCACGCGGAACGGGGCCACCTACAACAACACGATTCTCGAACTGCGCACCGACGCCAACGGCGTCGCGATCGATGTGAGCGACGATGACGCGCATTTCCACGACGCGCCCTTCGAATATGACGGGCCGCAGACGCTCGCCGCGCCGGTGACGATCGGGGTGACGAGCTATGCCGCGGGCACCGGCATCATCGCGGAATACCGCTACGTGGTGCGGGCGACCGGCTCCTCGGACCCGGCCGACAATTTCAGCATCATTGTCTTCCGGATCGACGGCGACCTGGTGGGCGTGACCTCCACCGTGCCGCTGTCGAAGGGCGGAACCTACCGGATCGTCAGCGGAGGGAGCGACAACCCCGACCCGCAATACAGCACCCTCGCTCCGATCTGCTTCACCCCGGGCGCGCTGATCGGCACGACGCGCGGACCCCGGGCCGTCGAGACGCTCCGGGAGGGCGACCTTGTCACGACGCGGGACAACGGCGCGCGTTCCATCCTCTGGATCGGTCGCCAGACCCGCATGGGACGGGGTCCCGCCGCGCCCGTGCGGGTGCTCGCCGGGCGGCTCGGCAATGCCCGCGATCTCCTCCTGTCGCCGCAGCACCGGGTGCTGGTCGGGCAGGGCGCGGAGGAGGCGCTTCTGCCCGTGAAGGCGCTGATTGACGGACAGGGCGTGCTGGCGGCGCCATGCCGCGAGGTGAACTATCTTCATCTCCTCCTCGAGGGGCACCAGGTCATCGCGGCGGACGGGGCGGCGGTGGAAAGCCTCCTGCCCGGGCCGCAGGCGCTTGTCGCCCTCGGGGCCGGTCTGTCGTCCGCATCGCGGCGCTCCTTCGACGCCGCGCTCGCCGGACGCGCCTCGCCGCCCGCGCGGCCGCTCCTGCGGCCGGGCGCCTGGCGGCGCGGGGAGGGACGCCGGCGCGCGGCGGGCTGACGCTCCGGTCCCCGCCGCGCATCATGTCGCGCTGCCCTCGGGCGGCGTCGGGTAGGCCGGGTCGGTGAAGGGTGCGGGACCCAGACCCTCGACCTCGGCCGCCCGCTTCGCGGAGGGCCGGTCTTCGAGATCCGACAAGAGGGACCGGAGCGCGGGGTAGGCCCCGAGGTCGGGGCGCATCGGGTTCGAGCGCGGGTAGAGCGCAAGCCAGCGCACCAGCGGGGCGAGATAGAAGCCCAGCGCCCCCGGCGCGCCGGGGCGGCACCATGCGGTGGATGGCGCGAGTGCGGCGTCCAGAAGCGACAGCGACTGCAGGATGCGTCCTTCGGTCAGCGCGCGGTGGCGATCCTTGTCGCCGCCGGCATAGCGGTGGGGATAGAAGAGCCCGCGCAGGTCCGAATGGAGCGTGGTCGCCGTCAGGAAGAACCACTTCAGGAAATCGCCCCGGTCGGGCGCGTCGGGCGCCGGGGCGAGGCCGCCGTGGCGGTCGGCGAGCCACAGGAGGATCGCGCCCGTCTCGAAGATCGCGCCCTGGGGCGTCTCGAGCGCGGGGATCAGCCCGGTGGGCACGATGGCGCGATAGGCCGCGCCCTCCTGCGCCTGCGTGGCCCGGTCGAGGAGCGCCGCGCGGAAGGGAAGTCCCAGCTCCTCGAGCGCAAGGCGTACGGCAAGCGAGGCGTTGTCGGGGGCGAAATGCAGGACGTAAATGATGCCGCTCCATCTCAAGCGCGCTCCGGCGCTCCGGCGGTGCCGCAGCGATGTCGGACGCCGGCATTGCGGGCCGTTCTCTGCCAAGTGTCATGCCGTCGCAGCGCATGTTCAAGACAACGACGACGATCCGCAGTTCCACGATCCGGCCCATGAACATGCAGGTCCACGGACGCGGACGGCATTTGCATGCGTTCCGGGCAGCGATGTGCCGTTCGGGGCCTTGGTCGGCGCCGCATAGAGCTCGATTCGCCCGGCAGGCTTGATCGCCAAGGCTGACAACAGGCCCCCCTCATGTCGGCCGCGGGCGCGGTGGTCGGAGCCCGGGCGGGGCCGCTGGCGCATGCCGGCCCCGCGCCCCGGGGCCTTTCCTCCAGGCCCCGCGCGCTGGCGCAGGCGCCGTGATTTGCCCTCGCGCCCCGCCCGGGGAGCCCCTATAAGGCCCGGGATCGCAGAGGAACCTCCGATGACCCGGACGCTCTCCCCCATCGACGCGGCCAAGTTCGCCGCCGCCAGGCGCGCCTGCGACTTCGTCGAGCCCGGCATGAAGGTCGGGCTCGGGACCGGCTCGACCGCCGCCTGGATGGTGCGCTGCCTTGGCGAGATGGCGCGCGACGGGCTGAAGATCACCGGCGTGCCGACCTCGGCGCGGACCGCCGCGCTCGCGCGCGAGATGGGGATCGAGGTCGTCACGCTCGAAGAAGCGCGCTGGCTCGACCTCACCATCGACGGCGCGGACGAGTTCGACCCCGACCTCAATCTTGTCAAGGGCGGCGGCGGCGCGCTGTTGCACGAGAAGATCGTGGCCTCGGCCTCGGACCAGATGGTGGTCATCGCCGACCCGACCAAGGAAGTGGCCGCGCTCGGCGCCTTCCCTCTCCCGGTCGAGGTCATTCCCTTCGGCTGGACCACGACCCAGCAGCTCATCGAGGAAACGCTGCCCTCGCTCGAGGTCCTGACGCAGGACGTCCGGCGCCGCATGAACGGCGCCGAACCGTTCCGGACCGACGAGGGCAACTTCATCCTCGACCTGCATCTGGGCCGGATCGCCGACCCGCGGCAGTTCGCTCTGGTGGTCAACCAGATCCCGGGGGTGGTCGAGAACGGGCTCTTCGTCGACATCTGCGACGTGGTGGTGATCGGCCACGGCGACGGCAAGGTCGAGGTGCGCGACCTGTCGATGGGGACTGTCGAGTTCGAGACGATCGCCTTCGCCGAGACCGACAACATCTTCCGCGACGTGGCGGACTGACCGATGGGCTTCGACGTCGACCTCTTCGTCATCGGCGGCGGATCGGGCGGGGTCCGCGCGGCGCGGGTCGCGGCGGGTGATTGGGGCGCCAAGGTCGCGCTGGCCGAGGAAAGCCGCATGGGCGGCACCTGCGTCATCCGCGGCTGCGTGCCGAAGAAGCTCATGGTCTTCGCCGCCGACTACCGCCAGTCCATGGCCGAGGCCGCCGATTACGGCTGGGACGCGACGGCGGGCAGCTTCGACTGGCCGCGCTTCCGCACCCGCCTTCATGGCGAGCTCGACCGGCTCGAAGGCATCTACCGGGCGAACCTCGAACGCGCCGGGGTCGGGATCCACGATACGCGCGCCACGATAGCGGACCCCCATCGCGTCCGGCTGGCCGACGGTCGCGAGGTGACGGCGCGGCACATCCTTGTGGCCACGGGCGGTCGCCCCGTGAAGCCCGACCTCGACGGCACCGACCTTGGCATCACCTCGAACGAGGTCTTCCACCTCGACCGCTTGCCGACGTCGCTGCTCGTCGTCGGCGGCGGCTACATCGCTTGCGAATTTGCGGGCATCTTCAACGGCTTCGGCACGATGGTCACGCAGTTCGTGCGCGGCGCGCAGATCCTGCGCGGCTTTGATGAGGAGGCGCGCGGGCTTCTCGCTGAATCGCTGCGCGACCGCGGCGTGGACATCCAGCAGGGCTCCACGATCATCGGGATGGAGCGCCGCGAGGGCGGGATCTGGGTCAAGTCCGGCACCGGGCACGAAGGGCTGTTCGACGAGGTGCTCTTCGCCACGGGCCGGGCGCCCAACACCGCGGGCCTCGGCCTCGAGGAGGCGGGCGTGCGGCTCGGCCGGCGGGGGCAGATCGTCGTCGACGCCTACAGCCAGACCTCGGTGCCCTCGATCTACGCCGTGGGCGACGTCACCGACCGGATCAACCTCACGCCCGTCGCGATCCGCGAGGGCCACGCCTTCGCCGACACCGTCTTCGGCGACGCCAAGCGCCCGGTCGATCACGACCTTGTGCCGAGCGCCGTCTTCACCCAGCCCGAGCTCGGCTCCATCGGCATGACCGAGGAAGAGGCGATGGAGGGCGACAGGCGGATCGAGGTCTACTGCACCTCGTTCCGGCCGATGCGGACCGCCTTCATCGGCAAGCCGGAACGCGTTCTTCTCAAGCTCATCGTCGATGCCGAAAGCCGGAAGGTGCTGGGGTGCCATATCGTCGCGGACGGGGCGGGCGAGCTGATCCAGATGGTCGCCATCGCGATCAAGATGGGGGCCACCAAGGAGGATTTCGACCGTACCGTCGCGGTCCATCCGACGATCTCGGAGGAACTCGTGACCATGCGCAAACCGGTCCGCACCGCTTGAAATGCCGGGCAGGAAGCACACCTGAAAGACCAAGATCGCATTGACGAAGAAAAGGGGAACAGACCTCGATGGCCAGCAACAACGGAGGACCCTGGGGCGGCGGTTCCAGAGGCGGATCGGGCGGCGGTGACAACCGCGGCGGACCCCCCAGGCGTCCCGGCGGAGAAGGCCCGCAGATACCCGAGATCGACGAGATCGTGCGCAAGGGCCAGGAGCAGCTTCGGGTGCTCATGGGCGGCCGGGGCGGCCGCGGCAACGGACCTGACGGCGGCGGCGGCGACGGGCCGCGCTTTTCGCGCGGGACGGTGGCCATCGGCGCTCTGGTGGTCGTGGGCCTCTGGCTCTTCAGCTCGCTCTATACGGTCCGGCCCGAGGAACGCTCGGTCGAGCTGTTTCTGGGCGAGTTCTACGCCACCGGTGATCCAGGCCTGAACTTCGCGCCCTGGCCGCTGATCACCGCCGAGGTGATCAACGTGACCTCCGAACGGACCGAGGCCATCGGGTCGCGCACCGGCGCCGGCCGCGAGGAAGGGCTGATGCTGACCACCGACGCGAACGTCGTGGACATCGACTTCCAGGTCGTCTGGAACGTGAACGACCCCGCGAAGCTTCTCTTCAACATCCGCGATCCGCAGCTCACCGTCGAGGCCGTGTCCGAATCGGTGATGCGCGAGATCATCGCCGCGTCGAACCTCGCGCCGATCCTGAACCGCGACCGGGGCCTCATCGCCGACACCGCGCTTCAGAACATCCAGGCGACGCTCGACGAGTACGAGTCGGGCATCAACATCGTCCGGGTCAACCTCGACCGCGCCGACCCGCCGCCCGAGGTCATCGACGCCTTCCGCGAGGTCCAGGCGGCCGAGCAGGAGCGTGACCGGCTTCAGCGGCAGGCCGATGCCTACGCCAACCGCGTCCTCGCCGAGGCGCGCGGCGAGGCGGCGCAGCTTCTCGAACAGGCCGAGGGCTATCGCGCGCAGGTCGTGAACGAAGCCATCGGCGAGGCGAGCCGCTTCATCGCCGTCGCGCAGGAATTCAACAACGCGCCCGAGGTCACCCAGCGGCGTCTCTACCTCGAGACGATCGAGCGCACCCTCGGCAACATCGACAAGGTCATCCTCGACGATGTCGGCGGCGCGAACGGGCAGGGTGTCCTGCCCTACCTGCCGCTCAACGAAGTACGCCGGTCGCCGCCGCCCGCATCCAGCACCGGAGGGACGAACTGATGCGCAAGTCAGGCATCGCGATCATCGCCGCCGTCGTTCTCGCCATCGTCGGCCTGTCCTCGCTCTTCATCGTCGACGAGCGCGAGAAGGCCCTTGTCCTTCAGTTCGGCCAGATCCGCCAGGTCGTGGAAGAGCCCGGGCTCGGCTTCAAGGTCCCGTTCATCCAGGAAGTCGTCAAGTACGACGGCCGCATCCTGTCGCTCGACACCGACACGATCGAGGTCACGCCCTCGGACGACCGGCGGCTCGTAGTCGACGCCTTCGCCCGCTACCGGATCGCGAACGTCGTCCAGTTCCGGCAGGCGGTGGGCGTCGGCGGCATCCAGGCGGCCGAGGATCGCCTGTCGGCCATCCTCAACGCGCAGATCCGCGAGGTTCTCGGCGCCGACCGTGTGACCTCGGACACGATCCTGTCGGACCAGCGGCGCGATCTCGCGCTGCGCATCCGGGCCCAGGCGCGCACCAGCGCCGAAAGCCTCGGGATCGAGATCGTGGACGTGCGGCTGAAGCAGACGAACCTGCCCCAGCAGAACCTCGAGGCGACCTTCGCCCGGATGCGCGCCGAGCGCGAGCGGGAGGCCGCGGACGAGATCGCGCGCGGCAACGAGGCGGCGCTTCGGGTCAGCGCGGCCGCTGACCGCACCGTGGTCGAGACGGTCTCGACCGCGCAGCGGGACGCCGAGATCACGCGCGGCGAGGCCGATGCCGAGCGGAACCGCGTCTTTGCGGAAGCCTACGGCAGCAACCCCGAGTTCTTCGGCTTCTACCGCTCGCTCGCCGCCTTCGAGCAGACGATGCAGCAGGGCAATTCGTCGCTCGTGATCTCGCCCAACAGCGAGTTCGTGCGGTCCATGTTCGAAGCCGTCCGCGCCGATGGCCTGGGCGTGGTGAACATGGAGGACCTCGACATCGAGCGTCTCCGCGACATGGCGCCCGAGATCCAGGTCTCGCCCGACCTTCCGCAGGCCGAGCGGGAGCGTCTCGAAGCCGACACCGAGGCACAGACCGAGGGCGGGAGCGTCGAGACCAATTGATCGGGACGATCGTCCTCGCCTTGGGGCTCGTACTGGTCGTGGAGGGGCTGGCGTTCGCGCTGGCCCCTTCGCGCATCGACGAGGCGCTGGAGCTTCTGCGCCGGCTGTCGCAGGACGCCCGGCGCATGCTCGGGCTCGGCGCGGTGGCGCTCGGCGTGCTCCTCGTCTGGCTCGCCCGGGTCCTCGGCGCCTGAGGCCGATCCTCACGCCGCATTGACCGGCCGCGAGCACGGATTGAGTTGCGCAGCATCTCTCCTATCTTCAGGATCAAGCCGACCCCGGATCCGCATGGATCCTCTTCAGCCTCCGAAGGAGATTGGGAGTGAAACCTCAGGCCATGACCTATTCCCCGCCGCGCCTCGCGCCGCTGCAGGCGCTCTGGGCGCTGATCCTCGGCACCGCGCTCGTGCTCGCGCAGGCGATCTCGGCCGAGGCGCAGGCCAACCGGCCGGTGAGCTTCGCCGATCTCGCCGAGCGGGTGAGCCCCGCGGTCGTCAACATCACCACCTCGACGACGGTCGCGGCCTCGGCCGGTCCGCAACCGATCGTGCCCGAAGGCTCGCCCTTCGAGGACTTCTTCAACGATTTCATGGACCGCAACGGCAACGGCCAGCGGCCGCCGCAGCGCAGCCAGGCGCTGGGCTCGGGCTTCGTCATTTCGGAAGACGGCTACATCGTCACCAACAACCACGTGATCCAGGGCGCGGACGAGATCCAGATCGAGTTCTTCTCGGGCACCGAGCTGACCGCGACCGTCGTCGGCACCGACCCGAACACCGACCTCGCGCTTCTCAAGGTCGAGGCCGAGGCGGCCCTGCCCTTCGTGCCCTGGGGCGACAGCGAATCGATGCGCGTGGGCGACTGGGTCATCGCGGTCGGCAACCCGCTCGGGCAGGGCTTCTCGGTTTCGGCCGGGATCGTCTCGGCCCGCGGCCGCGCCCTGTCGGGCAGCTTTGACGACTACATCCAGACCGACGCCGCCATCAACCGCGGCAACTCGGGCGGCCCGCTGTTCAACCTCGAGGGCGAGGTGATCGGCGTGAACACCGCCATCCTGTCGCCGAGCGGCGGGTCGATCGGCATCGGCTTCGCCATGTCCTCGCGCGTGGCCACCAACGTCATCTCGCAGCTGCGTGAATTCGGCGAGACCCGGCGCGGCTGGCTCGGCGTACGCATCCAGGACGTCTCGGACGACGTGGCCGAGGCCATCGGGCTCGAGGAAGTGCGCGGCGCGCTCGTGACCGACGTCCCCGAGGGCCCCTCGGCCGAGGCCGGGATGCAGGCTGGCGACGTGATCCTGTCCTTCGACGGGGTCGAGGTGAACGACACCCGCCAGCTCGTCCAGCGCGTGGCCAACACCGAGATCGGCAAGGCGGTGCGCGTGGTGGTCTTCCGCGACGGCCGGTCCCAGACTCTGACGGTCACGCTCGGCCGCCGAGAAGAGGCCGAGGCCGTTCCCGCATCGGCGCCCGCCACCGAGGAACCCGCCGAGGAAACCGTGCTCGGCATGACGGTCTCGACCCTCAACGACGAGCTGCGCGAGCAGCTGGCGCTGCCCGAGGGGACCGAAGGTCTCGTGGTGAGCGACGTCGCGGCCGAAAGCGAGGCCTTCGAGAAGGGGCTGCGCGCGGGCGACCTCATCGCCGAGGCCGGCCAGCAGGCGGTTGCGACGCCCGCCGACCTGCGCGAGCGGATCGAGGCCGCGCGCGACGCCGGCCGCCGGTCGCTTCTGCTGCTGGTGCGCCGCAACGGCGAGCCGCGCTTCGTGGCGCTGGCGCTCGACCAGGGCTGAGGCCCGCCCGACCGAAGGCTCAGGGGGCGCCTCCGGGCGCCCCTTTCGCGTCGCGGCCAGCGATGGCGCGGCCCGCCGCCACGCCCGAGGCCCAGGCCCACTGGAAGTTGTA
>DAINOF010000033.1:0-16300 GCA_036735505.1 Paracoccaceae bacterium | reverse complement strand
CGCCCAGCTCGCGCTGGATCGCCTTCATCTGCTCGTTCAGGTAATATTCGCGCTGGGTCCGCTCCATCTGCGACTTCACGCGGGTCTTGATCTTCTTCTCGACCTGCAGGACCGACATCTCGCCCTGCATGTGGCCATAGATCTTCTCCAGCCGCTCGGCCACGTCGAGCGTCTCGAGGATCTCCTGCTTCTGGGCGACCTCGATGCCGAGATGCCCGGCCACGAGGTCTGCGAGCTTGTCGGCCTGCTTGGTCTCGGCCACCGAGGCAAGCGCCTCCTCGGGGATGTTCTTCTTGATCTTGGCATAGCGCTGGAATTCCTCGGCCACGGACCGGACCAGCGCCTTGACGCTCGCCGCGTCCCCGGGCGTCTCGGTCAGCTGCACGGCGCGCGCCTCGAAGAAGGACTCGTTGGTCACGAACTCGGTGATCCGCACGCGGCTCTTGCCCTCGACCAGCACCTTCACGGTGCCGTCGGGCAGCTTCAGAAGCTGCAGCACGCTCGCAAGCACGCCGACGCGGAAGATGCCGTCGGTGGTGGGGTCGTCGACCGACGGGTCGATCTGGCTCGACAGCAGGATCTGCTTGTCGTCCTGCATCACCTCTTCCAACGCGCGCACGGACTTCTCGCGCCCCACGAAGAGCGGCACGACCATGTGCGGGAACACCACGATGTCGCGCAGCGGCAGAACCGGATGGGACGACTGGATTTGCTCGGACATGTTTCTTCCTTTTGTCGCGGGAGGCGCCGGCCCCGCCCAGTGGCAGCAGCTCCCGGCCTCCCCGGTGGTCGTGACGATATGGGGGTCCCGGGACCGGCTTCAACCTCGCCCGCCCGTCACCCGGGCACTCTGCACCCCGTCGTGATCGCGGGCAAGGACGTTTTCAGACATGATTAACGCTGGCATCTCATGGCGCGCGCCGCCGCCCGCTTGCCGGTTGCCCGGCGCGGTATCCCGTCGTATTCTGCTTGAGCTTGTGTCGGGAGGATCTGCCATGGCCCACGGAAATCCGGTTGCCGTCCAGCGGATGGGCCTGCTCTGCCGCGCCGTGGCCGCGACGCTCATCGCGGGCGTCTGGCGCCGCCATGACGTGGCCGAAGTGCGCGACCGCCTCGCCGCGATGCCCGCCCGTGACGAGGCGCTCGTCGTCGGCGGCGTGATCCTCCTCCTCGCCCTCCTCGCGCTCGCGGCGGCGCAGTTCGGCCCGGTGGGCCTGCTCGTCTACCTCCTCGCCGTCGTCCTCGTCGCCAACTGAGCGCCCACGTCGCGCGCAAGGGCGCGCAATTCGTGGGCAAACCCACGGTATGCGACGGCATGCATCTGAGAATGCTGACTTTTTTCTCCCTGACCGATCCGGTCGGGGCCTGGCGCCGTACCCACTGCATCAACATCGCCAGAGGAGACGCGCCATGGACTTCGGAATCGGACTGCTGACATTCGGGACACTCGGCTTCGGTGTGGCCTTCGCCTATCTCTCCGTCCGCTCGATGGAGAAACTGCGCAAGAGCAACGCGCCCAAGTCCTGGCTCTCCCGCGACGGAATCGAGGAGCGCCGCCTCACCGAGGCCCGCCGGGCCTGACGCCCACGCCGCTCCCGCCGTTCCCCCGGCGGGAGCCGAGCCGCCTTGACCTCGCATCGCGCCAGGTCGCTCTGACCCTCCTATGCCGCGTCGGCGATCAGGCACCCATCGCGCCGCTGGAGCGCAGCCAAGCCACGACCGCTTCTCCCACAGCCGGGTCGACACCGCGGCGCAGCTGGTCCGGGTAGGTCTCGAACCCGGCAGGGCCCTCCACGCGACGCAAGAGGTGACTGATGCCGGGCAGCGTCCTCGCCTCGACCGCGGGATTGACGGCGGCGATCCGCGCCGCATCCCCGGGGTCGCACTGGATGTCGGCCCCGGCGGCCAGCGCAAGCGTCGGGACACGGTGGCCGGCGTGCACGGCCGCCGCGTCCGCGCGCAGCAGGTCGCGCAGGGACCGCGCCGGAACCCGCCTGAGCCCGAACCGCATCACCGGCGCCGTGCTGGCCATCAGCCGCGCGATGTTCCTCTCCTGCGCCCGCTCGGGACCGCCCGCCGCGCGGGCGACGGACCGGACGAGCCATCCCTTGACGCCGCGCATCCGCCCGAGCGCCTCGGCCATGGCGCGCGCTTGCGCTCGCAGGAACATGGCGGTTTCGGTGACGAAAGGGCAGATGAGCACCATGGCCGCCACGTCGCGGCGGTCCCGCGCGACCATGGGTGCGATCAGCGTGCCTTCGGAATGGCCGATCAGGATCGCCCGGCCCAGATCGGAGCGTGCCGCACAGACGGCGAGCCAGGCCGCCGCGTCGGCCGCGAGATCGTCCAGCCCGTGGCTCAGGTAGTCCCCGCCCGAGGCCCCGCAGCCCCGCTTGTCCCAGCGCAGGCTTGCGATCCCCGCTTCCGCCAGCGTCACGGCGAGCGTGTTGAACACGTCGAGCCGCTGGCCGGGCATGTTCTCGTCGCGGTCGAGCGGGCCCGTGCCGTGCAGGAACAGCGCGACGGGATGCGCGCCGCCGCCTTCGGGCAGGGCCAGCGCCCCGACGAGACGGACTCCGCCGAAATCCGTCGTGACGGCCTCCTCCCGGATCATGGCGTCCGCCCTGACTGTCGTTGCGTCATCCATACGGTTTCCATACGAGAGCCATACGCGTTCCATACGCTCCGAAAAGGGCGCCCTGTCGCGGCGCCGGGCGCGGGCGGCTCACAGCCGCTCGATGTCACCCTCCGCCCGCCGCGCGTGGAAGTCCGCCTCGAAGGCGGCAAAGCGCCCCTCGGCCACCGCGCCTCGCATGCCCTCCATAAGCTCCTGATAATAGTGGAGATTGTGCCATGTCAGAAGCATGGACGAGATGATCTCGCCCGCCCGGAAGACGTGGTGGAGATAGGCGCGGGAATAGCTCCGGCAGGCTGGGCAGCTGCAGGCCTCGTCGAGCGGCCGCGGATCGTCCTGATGGCGGGCGTTCTTGAGGTTCACCACCCCCCGCCGCGTGAAGGCCTGCCCGGTTCTCCCTGATCTCGAAGGCAAAACGCAATCCATCATGTCGATCCCGCGGGCCACGGCGCCGACGATGTCGTCGGGCTTGCCGACCCCCATCAGGTACCGCGGCCGGTCCTCGGGCAGCATGTCCGTCGCGAAGTCGAGCACGCCCAGCATCGCCGCCTGCCCCTCGCCCACGGCAAGCCCGCCCACCGCATAGCCGTCGAACCCGATTTCCTTCAGTTTCCCGGCGCTTTCCTCGCGAAGATCACGTTCCAGACCGCCTTGCTGGATGCCGAACAGGGCATGCCCCGGCCGGTCCCCGAACGCCTCGCGCGACCGCGCCGCCCAGCGCATCGACAGCCGCATGCTCTCGGCGATCCGCTCGCGCGGGGCGGGAAGTGCCGGGCACTCGTCGAAGCACATGACGATGTCCGAACCCAGAAGCCGCTGGATTTCCATGCTTCTTTCCGGCGTGAGCAGGTGCCTCGAGCCATCGACATGGCTGCGGAAGGCCACGCCCTCCTCGGTCAGCTTGCGCAGCTCCGACAGGCTCATCACCTGAAAGCCGCCCGAGTCGGTGAGAATGGGCCGCTCCCAGTTCATGAACCGGTGCAGCCCCCCCATCCGCGCCACCCGCTCGGCCGTGGGCCGCAGCATCAGGTGATAGGTGTTGCCGAGCAGGATGTCGGCGCCCGTCGCGCGCACGCTCTCGGGCAGCATCGCCTTCACGGTCCCGGCGGTGCCAACGGGCATGAAGGCGGGCGTGCGCACGTCGCCGCGCGGCGTGCGGATCACCCCCGCCCGCGCCCTTCCGTCCCGCGCCTGAAGCTCGAATGCGAACCGCCCGCCCATGCCGCCGCCCGTCCTCCGCCACCCGTTCCATCTCTTGGGCGACGGGTTACAGGAAGGTCGTGCCGAGGAACAGGCGGTCCAAGTCTCTGGACGGGCGGCCGGCAATTCCCTATATGTTCTGTCGACAATCGAGAGACGCCATGACCGCCGAAGCCAAGACCATGCTCGAGGGCGCGCCCCTCATCCGCCCGTCGTCGACGGACCACCCCCTCTACGACAGCGTGGTCGAGGCCTGCCGGACGGTGTTCGACCCCGAGATCCCGGTGAACATCTTCGATCTCGGGCTTGTCTACACCATCGAGATCGCGGCCGAAGGCGACGTCACGATCGTGATGACGCTGACGGCGCCGGGCTGCCCCGTGGCGGGCGAGATGCCGGGCTGGGTCGCCGACGCGGTCGAGCCGCTCCCTGGCGTCAGGACGGTGAACGTCGAAATGGCCTGGGATCCGCCCTGGGGCATGGACATGATGTCCGACGAGGCGCGGCTCGAACTTGGCTTCATGTAGGCCAGAGCCGCGACATCCTGTAGTGGAACCTGTCCCAGGCGCGCTTGATCCAGGGCGTGTGCCGCGTTCGTTTCATGGCGCGGGTCAGGAACTGCGTCAGTGACGAGGACGTCAGGATCGGCGAGCCGAGCCGGGAGGACTGCGAGGCACCGTTGGGATCGACAGTCTCGTGTGAACGCTGGTCCCCGAGGCCCGAGCAGACGAACCCGCGCTCGACGATGCTCATGGGCCCGCTGTGGGGATGCTGGTCGCGGATCTTGTGAATGACGAGGCTATCGGCCATCGGCCCCGTCATGCGGACGACGGGGACCCCGGAACAGAGACGATCACCCACTGCACATACTCGCCGTTCTTCGAAGGGATGAGGTCAGGGTGGACGCTTGAATATGCGCGATGCACTTCCGGCGTGCGTGCGCCTTCCATGAAGTGCGGAAAGTGCATCAGGAGGAACCTGTCGTCGCGAAGGATCGCCGCATCGAGCGGCCTGTCGCACGTGGACTTGATGTCGAGATGGACGCCACCCTCCTGAAGCGCCGCAGCACGGACTCGCCGTAGATTTCGGAAATGAAGGCCTCGGCCGCCGCCGTGTCCCAAAGCCGGTAGCCCCAGTCCGGATTAGCGGCCCGGAGAGCGTGGCGCGCCACCCGCAGCCGGTCGGGAAGCGCGGCTTCGCCTGGAAAGCAGTGCTGGTGGATCATCTTCGGGATCACCGTTCCCATCGGCACGTCGGGAAGTCGGATCTTTCGAAACGGCATGTCGGCTCCGCGGCGCATGGCAAGCAACTCCTGCTCCGGCATCCTCCATGAACGCAAGTCAAGCGGCCGGGGCCGCGCATGGACCTTCGTCCCGCTGGCATCGCCAACCCTTGGCCGACCCGTCACTTGGCCGACACGTCATTCGTCCGTCGCGAAGGAGGCGACGCCCCATGTCGCGCAAGAGTTTCCAAGCCACGAGGTTCGGCAGGTCCATCGGCCCTTGAGGCGCGGCCTGCAATTCCCTATCTTGGCACTCAGGTATGAAGGAGCCCGATCATGTTCGGCATCCCCGGCAAGCAGGCCGTGACCATGACCCCGGCTGCCGCGCGGCAGATCGCGCGGCTGATGGCCAAGGACGGCCACAAGGGCCTGCGCATCGGCGTGAAGAAGGGCGGCTGCGCGGGGATGGAATACACGATGTCCTACGCCGCCGAGGTCAATCCGCTCGACGAGGTGGTCGAGCACGACGGCGCGCGCGTCATGATCGCGCCGATGGCGCAGATGTTCCTCATCGGGACCGAGATCGACTACGAGACGGGGCTTCTCGAGTCGGGCTTCAAGTTCCGCAATCCCAACGTCGCCGAATCCTGCGGCTGCGGCGAGTCGATCAAGTTCCGCGAGGCGGACGAGCGTCCGGCGGGTCTGGCCGGCTGACCTTTCGCGCTTGGCGCCCGCCGACTTGCCTTGACGCCCGCCATGGGGTCCGGCAGGACCGGCCCCGACCCAGCGCAGGAGAGAACGGATGCGGCGGAAACTGGCGGCCGGCAACTGGAAGATGAACGGGACCTCGGAAAGCCTTGCCGAGGTCGAGCGCCTGATCGCCGCGCACCCCGCGCCCTCCGTCGAGATCCTGATCTGTCCGCCCGCGACGCTCCTGTCGCGGATGGCGGGCCGCACCGGGCGCAGCGCCATCGCGCTTGGCGGTCAGGACTGCCACGCCGCCGCCGCGGGCGCCCATACCGGCGACATCTCGGTGGCGATGCTGCGGGACGCGGGGGCGAGCCACGTGATCGTCGGCCATTCCGAACGCCGCGCCGACCACGGCGAGACCGACGCCGCCGTCCGCGCCAAGGCGGAGGCGGTGCTGGCTGGCGGCCTGACCGCCGTAATCTGCATCGGCGAGACGCTGGCCGAACGCGAGGCAGGGCGCACGCTCGAGGTCGCGGCGCGGCAGCTTGCCGGATCGGTGCCCGACGGCGCGACCGCGGCCGCGGTCGTCGTGGCCTATGAGCCCGTCTGGGCCATCGGCACGGGCAAGGTCGCGACGCCCGCGGAGATCGGCGAGGTGCACGGCTTCATCCGCCGCGAGCTTCAGGCGCGGTTCGGCGCCGGGACCGGCGGCGCGGTCCGGCTTCTCTACGGAGGTTCGGTCAAGGCGTCGAACGCGGCCGAGATCTTTGCGGTGCAGGACGTGGACGGCGCGCTCGTGGGCGGCGCGTCGCTGAAGGCCGACGACTTCTCGCCCATCGTGGCGGCGCTCGAGGCCGCGGTTGGCTGAGGTCTCGGCAGACGCGGTGCCAGCGCCACGGCGGGCAAGCTCGGGCGGCGGCCGGCTCCTGCGGCTCACCACCTATGCCTTCGCCGCGCTCTGCCTCCTGCCCATTGCCGCCGTGGCCCTCGCCGCGCTGACCGGCGGGACAGACAGCGTCGCCCTTCTCGCCAAGACCATCCTGCCGCGCTACACGCGCACCACGCTCGCGCTCGTGGCGATGGTGGCGACCGGCACGGCGCTGATCGGCGTGGGCGCGGCCTGGCTCGTCACGATGACCCGCTTTCCCGGCGTGAAGCTCTTCGAGATCGCGCTGGCGCTGCCGCTCGCCTTCCCGGCCTATGTGCTCGCCTATGCCTACACCCATTTCCTCGACCACCCCGGAGCGGTCCAGGCGCTCCTGCGCGAGGTGACCGGCTGGGGCCCGCGCGACTACTGGTTCCCCGAGGTCCGCTCGCTGCCGGGCGCGGCTGCGATGCTGACGCTCGTCCTCTATCCTTACGTTTATCTCCTCGCCCGGGCGGCGTTTCTTCAGCAAAGCGCCACGGCCTTCCTCGCCGCCCGGGCGCTCGGGCGCAATGCCTGGCAGGCGTTCCGGAGCGTGAGCCTGCCGATGGCGCGGCCGGCAATCGCGGGGGGCGTGCTGCTCGCGGTCATGGAGACGATCGCGGACTTCGGGACGGTCGCCTATTTCGGGGTGCAGACCTTCGCCACCGGCATCTACACGAGCTGGTTCTCGCTCGCCGACCGGGCCGCGGCGGCGCAGCTCGCGCTCTGCCTTCTGGCCTTCGCCCTTCTCATCGCGGTGCTCGAGCGGATGCAGCGGGGCGCGGCGCGCCACCATGCGACGGGCGCCCGGTTCGAGAGGATGCCGAAGGCGCAGCTCCGCGGATGGCGGGCGGCCGGGGCCATGGCGCTCTGCGCCGTTCCCGTGGTTCTCGGCTTCGCGCTGCCGGCGGTGCTGCTTCTCTCCATGGCCGTCGGATCGGATCAGGACCTCCTGTCGCCGCGCTACCTGCGCTTCCTCCAGAACTCGGTCACGCTCGCCTCGGTGGGCGCGCTGATCACCGTCTTCGGCGCGGTCGTCATCGGATTCACCCAGCGGCTCCAGCGGACGCCCGCGACCGAGGCGGCGGCACATGTCGCGCGCATGGGCTACGCCGTCCCGGGCGGCGTCATCGCGATCGGGCTTCTGGTCCCCTTCGCGGCCTTCGACAACGCGCTCGACGCCTGGATGCGGGCGACCTTCGACAGGCCGACGGGGCTTCTGCTCACCGGCTCGATCTGGCTTCTCGTGGCGGCCTACGTGGTGCGCTTCATGGCTGCCGCGCTCTCCGCCTACGACGGGGGGCAGTCCGCGATCCACACCAACATGGATGCGGTGGCCCGGACGCTCGGGCACACGCCGGCAGGGATGCTGCGCCGGGTGCACCTGCCGATCCTGCGGCCTTCGGTGCTGACCGCGCTTCTCGTGGTCTTCGTGGACGTCATGAAGGAACTGCCCGCGACCCTGATCATGCGGCCCTTCAACTTCGACACGCTGGCGGTGCAGGCGCACAGGCTCGCCTCGGACGAGCGGCTGACGGGCGCGGCGGTGCCGAGCCTCGTGATCGTCGCCGTGGGGCTTTTTCCCGTCATCCTCGTCTGCCGGGGCCTTGGCGCGCGGCGGGCCGAGACCGAGCGCGGCTTCACCCCCGTCACCTGATTGCCGCCACGTCGACCCCGCCGGACGGGTTGACTGTGCCGGCGGCGGGTTTACCGTGCGACGGTCGGTCACGGGGGTCCCAAGCCGAAGCCGCCGCGAAGGCGGCGCGGGACGCCAGCGAAACCGTCGGTCTGAAGACAGCGCCGCGGACTGCCGACGCCCAAGAACAACTGGAGGACCACCCGATGACCCTTTCCCTCACCGCCACCAAAGCGGGCTTCCGCGCCGGCCGGATGCTGCTCGCCTCGGCCGCCATCGCCGCGCTCACGGCGTCGGCCGCGAGCGCCGAGACGCTGCGCTGGGCCCGCGTCGGCGACGCCCTGACGCTCGACCCCCACAGCCAGAACGAAGGCCCGACGCACACGCTCAACCATCACATCTACGAGACGCTGGTGGGCCGGGCCCTCGACGGCTCGCTGACGCCCCGGCTCGCGACCGAATGGTCGATCAGCGAAGAGGACCCGACCGTCTGGGTCTTCAGGATCCGCGAAGGCGTCACCTTCCACGATGGCCAGGCGCTGACGGCCGAGGACGTGGTCTTCTCGCTCGACCGCGCGCGCACGCCGCCCTCGGGCATGGCCGCGCTGCATGCCGCGGTGGAGTCCGTCACGGCGGTCGACGACACCACCGTCCACGTCAAGATGGCCGGCCCCTCGCCGCTCTACGTCCAGAACCTCACCAACACCTTCATCATGTCCAAGGCATGGGCCGAGGCGAACGACACGGTGACGGCGCCGAACTTCGCCGCGGGCGAAGAGTCCTATTCGACGCGCAACACCAACGGCACCGGACCCTACCGGCTCGTCTCGCGCGACCCCGAGGTCCGCACCGTCCTGCAGGCCTTCGACGGCCACTGGGACGAGACCCCGGCCGTGACCGAGATCATCTACACGCCCATCGCCGAAGCCGCGACGCGGGTGGCGGCGCTTCTGTCGGGCGAGGTCGACGTGGTGCAGGACGTCCCCGTGCAGGACATCACCCGGCTCGAGCAGACGGCGGGCATCAAGGTCGCGCGCGGCCCCGAGAACCGCAACATCTTCTTCGCCTACGACATGACCTCCGACACCCTCGCGTCGGCCAATGTCGACGACAATCCCTTCGCCAAGCCCGAGGTGCGCGAGGCGATGGCGCTGGCCATCGACCGCGACGCGATCCGGCAGGTCGTGATGCGGGGCGAGGCGCTGCCCTCGGCCGCGCCGCTGCCGCCCTTCGTGAACGGCTGGACCGAGGAGATGGACGCCTACGGCGCGCCCGACGTCGCGCGCGCGCAGGCGCTACTGGCCGAGGCCGGGTATCCCAACGGCTTCTCGGTCCAGCTCGACTGCCCGAACGACCGCTACATCAACGACGAGGCGATCTGCCAGGCGATGGTGGGCATGCTCGGCCGCATCGGGATCGACGTGAACCTGAACGCGCAGACGCGGTCGCTGCACTTCCCGCTGATCGAGAACTGGGAGACCGACTTCTACCTGCTCGGCTGGGGCGTTCCGACCTTCGACAGCCAGTACGTCTTCGACTTCCTGGTGCACACCCGGGAAGAGGGCTACGGCAGCTTCAACGGCTCGCGTTATTCGAACCCCGAGCTCGACGCGAAGATCGAATCGCTCGCCACGATGACGGACCTCGAGGCGCGCAACGCGGTCATCGCCGAGATCTGGGACGAGGTGATGGCCGAGCGGATCTTCCTCAACGTGCACAACCAGGCGCTGGCCTATGCGATGCGCGAGGACATCAACCTTGACGTCCATCCCGAGAACCAGCCGAGGATGACCACCGTCACCTTCGGAAACTGACGGCTTGCGGCGACGGCCCGCGCGGGATACCGCCGCGCGGGCCGTTTCCGTCCGGAAGCGGCCGGCGGGACTGTCCGTCGTCCGACATCATTCACCCACGCGAGGAAAGCCCGGATGCTGGCCTTCATCCTCCGCAGGATCATCCAGTCCCTCGTCGTCATGCTCGTCGTGGCGTTCGTGGCCTTCTCGCTCTTCCGCTTCGTGGGCGACCCGATCGCCTCGATGGTGGGTCAGGAGACGACGCTGGCCGAACGCGACGAGCTGCGCGAGATCCTCGGGCTCAACGACCCCTTCGTGGTCCAGTTCGCCACCTTCATCGGCCGTGCCGTGCAGGGCGACTTCGGCATTTCCTACCGGCTCCAGCAGCCGGTGATGGAGCTCATCCTGTCGCGCCTGCCCGCGACGCTGGAACTGGCGCTCGTCTCGGGCATCCTCGCCTTCGTGTTCGGCGTGGGCTTCGGCGTCTACACGGCGCTCAACCGTCGCGGCTGGCTGTCGACGGCGATCATGACCGTATCGCTCGTCGGCGTCTCGCTGCCCACCTTCCTGATCGGCGTCCTGCTGATCTGGGTCTTCGCCGTCGAGTTCGGCTGGCTGCCGTCCTTCGGGCGGGGGCAGGTCGTGGACCTCGGCTGGTGGACGACGGGGTTCCTCACGCCCTCGGGCCGCGCGTCGCTGGTGCTGCCGGCGATCACGCTCGGGCTCTACCAGATGACGCTGATCATGCGGCTCGTGCGGGCCGAGATGCTCGAGGTCTTGCGCACCGACTACGTCAAGTTCGCCCGGGCGCGGGGCCTGTCGAACCGCGCGGTGCACTTCGGTCACGCGCTGAAGAACACCATGGTCCCGGTGATCACCATCACCGGCCTTCAGCTCGGCTCGATCATCGCCTTCTCGATCATCACCGAGACGGTGTTCCAGTGGCCGGGCGTCGGCGCGCTTTTCATCAACTCGGTCGCCTTCGTGGACGTGCCGGTGATGGCGGCGTACCTGATGCTCATCGCGCTCGTCTTCGTGCTGATCAACCTGATCGTCGATCTCCTCTACTACGTCGTCGATCCGCGCCTGCGCGTCGACCGCGCGCAGCCGGGCCACTGAGGGAGAGGCGCGCATGAACCGTCTCGCCCGGATGTGGGACAGCGACATCGCCTGGTCGTTCCGGCACACGCCCGTCGCCATCGCCGCGGCCGTGGTGGCTCTGTTCATCGTGCTCGCCGCGCTCCTCGCGCCGCTGATCGCGCCGCACGACCCGTTCAACCCCGCGACGCTGAACCTGATGGACGGCTTCACCCCACCGATGGAGCCCAACGCCTTCACCGGCAACAGCTTCCTTCTCGGCACCGACGACCAGGGGCGCGACATCCTGTCGACCATCCTCTACGGTGCGCGGATCTCGCTGTTCGTGGGCTTCTCGGCCGTGCTCTTCGCCATGGTGCTGGGCATCACGGTGGGGCTGCTCGCGGCCTGGCGCGGCGGCTGGGTGGATTCGCTTCTCATGCGGATCGCCGACGTGCAGCTGTCGTTCCCCTCGATCCTCATCGCGCTTCTCATCTTCGGCATCGCCCGCGGGCTCCTGCCTCCGTCGATGCGCGAGGAACTGGCGATCTGGGTGCTCATCGTCGCCATCGGGCTGTCCGACTGGGTGCAGTTCGCCCGCGTCGTGCGCGGCGCGGCGATGGTCGAGAAGTCGCGCGAATACGTGCAGGCGGCCCGCGTGATCGGGGTGCATCCCGTGCGGATCGTGCTGACCCACATCCTCCCGAACGTCATGGGCCCGGTGCTGGTGATCGGCACCATCGGCCTCGCGCTCGCCATCATCGCGGAAGCCACGTTGTCCTTCCTCGGCGTGGGCGTGCCGCCGACGCAGCCCTCGCTCGGCACGCTGATCCGGATCGGGCAGGGCTACCTGTTCTCGGGCGAATGGTGGATCATCCTCTTCCCCTCGCTTGCGCTTCTTGCGCTGGCGCTGTCGGTGAACCTCCTCGGCGACTGGCTGCGCGACGCGCTGAACCCGAGGCTGAAATGACCGCGGCCCCCCTTCTCTCGGTCCGCGACCTCGTCGTCGAGTTCCCGACGCGCCGCGGCACGCTGACCGCCATCGACCGGCTGTCCTTCGACATCGCGCGCGGCGAGGTGCTGGGGATGGTGGGCGAATCGGGCGCGGGCAAGTCGCTCACCGGCGCGGCGATCATCGGGCTGCTGGAGCCACCCGGCCGCATCGCCGGCGGCGAGGTGCGGCTTGACGGCGCGCGCATCGACAACCTCCCGCCCGAGGCGATGCGGCGCATCCGCGGCAAGCGGATCGGCATGGTGTTCCAGGACCCGCTGACGAGCCTCAATCCCCTCTACACCGTCGCCGAGCAGCTGACCGAGACGATCCGCACGCATCTCGACGTGGGCGAGCGCGAGGCGCGCGAGCGTGCCGTGGCGCTGCTCGACCGGGTCGGCATCCCGGCCGCCTCGCGCCGGATCGACGACTATCCGCACCACTTCTCGGGCGGCATGCGGCAGCGCGTGGTCATCGCGCTCGCGCTCTGCGCCGAGCCGGAACTCGTGATCGCCGACGAACCCACGACCGCGCTCGACGTGAGCGTGCAGGCCCAGATCATCGAGCTTCTGCGCGAGATCTGCACCGAGCGCGGCGCGGCCGTCATGCTCATCACCCACGACATGGGCGTGATCGCGGAAACCGCAGACCGCGTGGCGGTGCTCTATGCCGGGCGGCTGGCCGAGATCGGGCCGGTGCGCGACATCATCGACCGGGCCGAGCATCCCTACACCCAGGGCCTCATGGGCTCGATCCCGACGATCCGCGAAGGCGGCGACCGTCTGGTGCAGATCCCGGGCGCGATGCCGCGGCTCAGCGCGATCCCGCCCGGCTGTGCCTTCAACCCGCGCTGCCCCCACGCCTTCGACCGCTGCCGGATCGAGCGGCCCGACGACCTGCCCCGGCCCGACGGCCGCCGCGTGGCCTGCTGGCTCTACGACCGCGAGGAGGCCGCGCATGGCTGAGCCGCTTTTGCGGATCGAGAACCTCTGGCGGCGGTTCGACGTGTCCAAGCCCTTCCTCAACCGCGTGATCGAGCGCACCGAGCGGCAGTACCTGACCGCCGTCGCCGACGTCACCTTCGACATCGCGCGCGGCGAGACCTTTGCGCTCGTGGGCGAATCGGGCTCGGGCAAGTCGACCATCGCCAAGATGATCGTGGGCCTGATCGGCGCGAGCGAGGGCACGATCCGCTTCGACGGGCGCGACCTGACCGCGCTGTCACCCGGGGACCTGCGCGCCCAGAGGCGGCGGTTCCAGATGATCTTCCAGGACCCCTACGCCAGCCTCAATCCGCGCTGGCGGGTGGGCGACATCATCGCCGAGCCGATGCGCACCTTCGGCATCGCGCGCGGCGCGGCGACCGAGGCCGAGGTCGGCCGGCTGCTCGACACCGTGGGTCTTTCGGCGCGGGACGCCGACAAGTTCCCGCACGAGTTCTCGGGCGGCCAGCGACAGCGCATCGCCATCGCCCGGGCGCTGTCCTCGCGCCCCGAGTTCATCGTCTGCGACGAGCCGACCTCGGCGCTCGACGTCAGCGTGCAGGCGCAGATCCTGAACCTGATGCGCGACCTCCAGGACGAGTTCGACCTCACCTACCTTTTCATCAGCCACGACCTCAGCGTGGTGCACCACATGGCCGACCGGATCGGGGTGCTCTACCTCGGCCGGCTGGTCGAGATCGCCGACGCAAACGCGCTGTTCCGCGACCCCCAGCACCCCTACACGCGGATGCTGCTAGACGCCGTGCCGGACCTCGCCGCCACGGGCCGCAAGCGCAAGCGCGTCGAGGGCGAGATCCCGAACCCCATCGACCCGCCCTCGGGCTGCCCCTTCCACCCCCGCTGCCCCCTCGTCATGCCGCGTTGCCGCGAGAGCATGCCGGCGCCGGTGCGCACCGCCTCGGGGCAGGCGTCGTGCTATGCCGTGGCTGGCGAGGTCGTGGCGCCGGTCAGCCCGGACCCGGATCGCCGGGCGGCGGCGGGTCCGTCCAGCTGAACAGCAGGACCCAGGCCGCATAGGCGCCGATCGCCGCGAAAAGCGCGGCCCAGAATATCGCGCCGTTCGCGAGCTCGACAAGCGCCCAGCCGAACGCAAAGACGACGATCAGGAGGCGTACCCAGAGCGGGCGGTAGAACGGATGCGCGGGGTCGATGAGCTTCATGGCGCGGGCCCTTGTGGCGCAGCGCGGTCAGACGACGCGCACCGTCATCGCGCCGAGCCCCGCGATCTCGACCACGAGGACGTCGCCCCGAACGACCGGACCCACGCCCGCGGGCGTGCCCGACAGGATCACGTCGCCGGCCTTCAGCTCGAAGTACTCCGAGAGATAGGAGATCATCTCGGGCACCTTCCAGATCATCTGGGCAAGGTCCCCCTCCTGCCGCAGGTCGCCATTGACCATCAGCGCGATGCGCCCCTGCGCGAGGTGACCCACCTCGGCCACCGGGTGCACCGGCCCGACCGGGGCCGAGCGCTCGAAGGCCTTGCCGATCTCCCACGGGCGCCCCGCCGCCTTCGCCGCGCCCTGCAGGTCCCGCCGCGTCATGTCGAGCGCGAGCGCGTAGCCGAAGACGCGGTCGAGCGCCTGCGGAATGGGGATGTCGCGCCCGCCCGCGCCCAGCATCACGGCAAGCTCGGCCTCGTGGTGGACGTCCACCGTCCGGGACGGATAGGGGAATTCGCCCGAGGGATCGAGGTTGTCGGGGTTCTTCTGGAAGAAGAACGGCGGCTCGCGGTCGGGGTCGTGGCCCATCTCGACGGCATGGGCGGCATAGTTGCGCCCGATGCAGTAGACCCGGCGGACCGGGAAGCGGCCGCCGCCCGTGACCGGCAGGGTCACAGGCTCGGGCGGTGCGATCACGAGGTCGGACATCGGGCACTCCCCTTGGCGCAGTCGGGGCGCACCTGACGCCGGACCGCGGGCAGCGTCAAGCCGGTGCCGTCAGAACGCCTGCGTCGCGGCGACCGCGCGGGTCCAGCGGCCGTAGCGCGCGGCGCGCTCGTCCGCCGCCATCCGCGGCGCGAAGGTCCGCTCGAGCGCCCAGGTGGCCGCGAAGCCCTCCATGTCCGGATAGAGCCCGGCGCGCTGCCCCGCGAGCCAGGCCGCCCCGAGCGCGGTCGTCTCGAGCACCTTCGGCCGGTCGACCGGCGCGCCGATGATGTCGGCGAGGAACTGCATCGCCCAGTCCGACGCGCTCATGCCGCCGTCGACGCGCAGCGCCGTCTCCGCCGCGCCGGTCCAGTCGGCGTGCATCGCCTCCAGCAGGTCGCGCGTCTGGTAGCCCACGCTTTCGAGCGCCGCGCGCGCCAGTTCCTCAGGCCCCGAGTTGCGCGTGAGCCCGAAGACCGCGCCCCGGCATTCGGCGTTCCAGTAGGGCGCGCCGAGACCGGTGAAGGCCGGCACCAGCACCACCCCTTGGCCTTCGTCGGCGCGTTCGGCCAGCGGCTGGGTCTCCCCGGCCTCGCGGATGATCTTGAGCCCGTCGCGCAGCCACTGCACGACCGCGCCCGCCACGAAGATCGACCCTTCGAGCGCATAGGTCCGCGTCCCGTTCAGCTGGTAGGCGATGGTGGTCAGAAGCCGGTTGTTCGACCGCACCCGCTCGGCGCCCGTGTTCAGGAGCGCGAAGCAGCCCGTCCCGTAGGTGGATTTCAGCATGCCCGGCCGGAAGCACGCCTGCCCGATGGTGGCGGCCTGCTGGTCGCCCGCGACGCCGAGGATCGGGATCTCGCGCCCGAAGAGGTCGGGGCGCGTCGTGCCGAAGTCGGCCGCACAGTCGCGCACCTCGGGCAGGATCGCCATGGGCACGCCCAGCATCTCGCACATCGTCTCGGACCAGCGGCCCGCACCGATGTCGTAGAGAAGCGTCCGTGCGGCGTTCGTCGCGTCGGTCACGTGGACCCGCCCGCCGGTGAGGTTCCAGATCAGCCAGCTGTCCACCGTGCCGAAGGCGAGCTCGCCCGCCTCGGCCCGCGCGCGGGCGCCGTCGACGTTGTCGAGAAGCCAGCGCACCTTGGTGCCGCTGAAATAGGGGTCGAGGATCAGGCCCGTCACGTCAGTGACGGTCTCCTCGTGCCCCTCGGCCTTAAGGCGCTGGCAGAAGTCGGAGGTGCGCCGGTCCTGCCAGACGATCGCGTTGTGGATCG
>DAINOF010000032.1:0-16376 GCA_036735505.1 Paracoccaceae bacterium | reverse complement strand
ACACCGACATGATCTTCCGCTTCCCCGAGGGCGGCGCGAACATGATCCTCGACGACGGCGGCGACGCCACGCTCTACGTGCTCATGGGCGCGCGGGTGGAAGAGGGCGAGACCGACCTGATCGCCGTCCCGACGAGCGAGGAGGAGGAATGCCTCTTCGCCCAGATCCGCAAGCGGATGGAAGAGACGCCCGGCTGGTTCGTCAAGCAGCGCCACATGATCCAGGGCGTCTCGGAAGAGACGACGACGGGCGTGCACCGGCTCTACAAGATGATGGAGAAGGGCCACCTGCCCTTCCCCGCGTTCAACGTGAACGACAGCGTCACGAAGTCCAAGTTCGACAACAAGTACGGCTGCAAGGAATCGCTGGTGGACGGCATCCGCCGCGCGACCGACACGATGATGGCCGGGAAGGTCGCCGTGGTCTGCGGTTATGGCGATGTGGGCAAGGGCTCGGCCGCGTCGCTTCGCGGCGCCGGCGCGCGTGTCAAGGTGACCGAGGTCGATCCGATCTGCGCGCTCCAGGCCGCGATGGACGGCTTCGAGGTGACGCTTCTCGAGGACGAGGTGGCGACCGCCGACATCTTCATCACCACCACCGGCAACAAGGACGTGATCCGCATCGAGCACATGCGCGAGATGAAGGACATGGCCATCGTCGGCAACATCGGCCACTTCGACAACGAGATCCAGGTGGCCGCGCTCAAGAACCACAAGTGGACCAACATCAAGGACCAGGTGGACATGATCGAGATGCCGGCCGGCAATCGCATCATCCTTCTGTCCGAGGGTCGCCTCCTGAACCTCGGCAACGCCACGGGGCATCCGTCCTTCGTGATGTCGGCCTCGTTCACGAACCAGGTGCTCGCGCAGATCGAGCTCTGGGCCAGGGGCGAGCAGTACGAGAACAAGGTCTACGTCCTGCCCAAGCACCTCGACGAGAAGGTCGCGCGCCTGCATCTGGCGAAGATCGGCGCGAAGCTGACCGAGCTGCGCCCCGACCAGGCCGACTACATCGGCGTGACGCCGCAGGGGCCCTTCAAGCCCGAGCATTACCGCTACTGACCGGCGAGGGGCCGCCGGCCCCTCCTTCCGCTCAGGGCACAGGCTCGCGTACCTGCCCCTTCGAGGTTGCCGGAAACGGGCGCCGCGGTTGCGCGGCGCCTCGCCTCGAGCTCGCGCTCCAAGCCAGAAAAACCTTTCGTGGCGAGGACCTGCCGGATAACCTGCCGCCGCGGGAGCTCCGCGTTCAACCATAGCGAACGCCACAAGGTGGGAGATTTGAAGACAATGGGTAAACGAGACGAACTGATCGCCAAGTATGCGGAGGATCTGCGCAGCAAGTGCAGGATGGAGCCGGACATGGCGCTTCTCACGAAGGTGACCATCGGCTGCGGACCGGCGATCTACAACAATGACGCCCAGACCGTCGCGGCCTCGCAGGCCTCGGAGCTCGAGACGATCAAGAAGAACTTCCTCGTCAAGAAGCTGGGCCTCAAGGAAGGACCCGAGCTCGACGCCGCGCTCGACTCGGTGATCGAGACCTACGGCAAGTCCGAGCGGAACAAGTACCGCGCCGTGGTCTACTACATGCTGACCAAGCACTTCGCGAAGGAAGCGATCTACGCCTGAGTTCCTGCGCCTTCGCCTAAAGCTCTAGGTATTCCCGGTTTGCCCCGACCGGGCGCTTCGTGTAAACAGAAGGTCTCGCGACCAGTACGGCCGGGACCTTTTTCTCAGAACACGTGTGGCGCCCGTGAGGGGACGCGTGGGGTGGTGGAGGGTCCCGTAGGGGTGCGGGACCCTCCCTTTTTTCCGGCTCAGTCGAGTCCGCCCAAGGCGCAGACAACCGACCATTCCTCTGCCGTCACCGGCTGGACCGACAGGCGCGTGTTGTTCACGAGCACCATGTCCTTCAGCCGCGCATCCGCCTTGCACATCTCGAGCGTCACCGGCCGCGGAAAGGGCCGCACCGCCCGGACATCGACGCACTCCCAGCGGGCATCGTCGGTCGTGCTGTCGGGATGGGCCTCGGCCACGACCTCGACGATGCCGACCACGGCCTTCTGGGCGTTCGAGTGGTAGAAGAACCCGAGGTCGCCCGCCTTCATCGCGCGCATGTTGTTGCGCGCCTGGTAGTTGCGCACGCCGTCCCATTCCTGCCCGGCCGCGCCCTTGGCCACCTGCTGGTCCCAGCTCCAGGTCTCGGCCTCGGACTTGAACAGCCAGTACGCCATCAGCCCCGCACCTTCTTCCAGGCCCGGATGGACACGCTTTCGAAGAGGCCCGCCTTTGCGTAGGGGTCGCCGGCCGCCCAGGCCTCGGCCGCCGCCATGTCGGGCAGGTCGAGGATGATGAGCGACCCGGTCATGGCGCCATCCGCGTCGAGGAACGGGCCCCCCATGACGACCGCGCCGCTCGCGTCGGCATAATCGAGGTGGGCTTGCCGGTTCGCGGCGCGCAACTCGCGCGAGCCGGGCTTGTCGAGGGCGACGATGACGAACATGGAACGGTCTACTCCTTCCTGAGAGGTCTGGACATGAGATGGTGCGCCGCCTCGGCCACGGTCATGCGGCCGTGGCTCACGGCGGCGACCGTGGCGGCAAGGGGCATGTCGATGCCGGTCTTCGCCGCGGCGACGGACACGGCCTCGGCGGTGGCGAGGCCCTCGACCGTCACGCCGGGCGCGACGGGCTGGCCCGCGCCGATGGCGAGCCCGGCGGCATAGTTCCGCGACTTCGGCGAGGTGCAGGTGAGAAGGAGATCGCCCAGGCCCGACAGGCCCATCAGCGTCTCGGCCTCCGCACCGGCCGACACGGCGAAGCGGGTGATCTCGGCGAAGCCCCGCGTCACGACCGCGGCGCGCGCGCTTTCGCCAAGGCCCGCGCCGATCGTGATGCCGGCGGCGAGCGCGATGACGTTCTTGAGCGCGCCGCCCAGTTCCGCGCCGACGACATCATGCGTGAGATAAAGCCTGAGGCCCGGCGTCGAGAGCCGCTCTTGCAGCACCTCGCCCTCTCCGGCCATGGCGAGCGTCAGCGCCGTGGGCAGGCCCGCCGCGATGTCCTCGGCAAAGCTCGGGCCGGTCAGTGCGGCGATCCGGGCCGCGGGGCAGGCGTGGGCGCAAAGCTCGCTGGGCCTGAGCCCGGTCGCCCGGTCGATGCCCTTGGCGCAGGACACGAGCGTCCGGCCGTCGAGCGCCACGCCATGCCGCGCCAGAAACCCGCCAAGCGCCTGCGCCGGGACGGCGAGGAGCAGGCAGTCGGCGTCGATCCGGCCGAGGTCGCTGGTGATGCCGAGCGCCTCGGGCAAATCGACGCGGGGAAGGCGGGCGCGGTTCAGGCGGACGCGCGCCATGTCGGCGGCGTGGCCCGCATCGCGCGTCCAGAGGGTGACGGGGCGCCCTTCGCGCGCGAAGATGACGGCGAGCGCGGTTCCGAAGGCGCCGGCGCCGAGAATCGCGATGCCGGTCATGCCTTGGCGCCCTTCCGCCCCGACCCGAGAAGAGCGGGCTGCGTGGCGTCGAGCGGCCAGCGCGGCCGGGCGAAGAGGTCGGTCTCGGGGGCCATGCCGGCGCCCAGCCGCTCGATCCCCACCCAGGCGATCATGGCGGCGTTGTCGGTGCAGAGCGCGAGCGGCGGGGCGATGAAGGGCACGCCCGCCTGCGCCGCCACGGCCTGAAGACGCCCCCGGATCGTGGCGTTCGCCGCGACCCCGCCGGCCACGGCGAAGCCGGACAGGGGTGCGCGGGCCGTGGCCTCGGCCAGCGCGCGGCGCGACTTCTCGGCCAGCACCTCGGCCACGGCCGCCTGGAACGAGGCGCAGAGGTCGGCGCGATCCTGCCGCGTCAGCCCGCCCGTCTCGGCGACGCGCGCATCGCGGGCGCGCAGGATGGCGGTCTTGAGCCCCGAGAACGACAGGTCGCAGCCCGGCCGGTCGAGAAGCGGGCGCGGAAAGGCGAAGCGGCCGGCGTCGCCCGCCTGCGCCTCGCGTTCCACCGCCGGGCCGCCTGGCTGTGGCAGGCCGAGAAGCCGCGCGACCTTGTCGAAGGCCTCGCCCGGGGCGTCGTCGATCGTGCCGCCCAGCCGGTCGAAGGCGTCCGCGCCGCGGGCGATCAGGAACTGGCAGTGGCCGCCCGAGACGAGAAGGATCAAATAGGGAAAGGCGAGCCCGTCGGTGAGGCGCGGCGTCAGCGCGTGGCCCGCGAGGTGGTTGACGCCCAGAAGCTTCAGGCCGGTGGCTGCCGCCAGCCCGCGCGCGAGCGCGACGCCCGACAGGACCCCGCCGATCAGGCCGGGCCCCGCCGTGACCGCGATCGCGTCGAGGCCGCCGAACTCGACCCCGGCCTCGGACAAAGCCCGTTCCACTGCGAAATCGAGTTTCTCGGCATGGGCGCGCGCGGCGATCTCGGGCACCACGCCACCGAACGCGGCGTGCAGCGCGGCCTGGTCGAAGACCACCGAGGACAGGATCTCGCCCACAGCCCCGCCCTGCCCGCGCACCACAGCCGCGGCCGTGTCGTCGCAGCTGCTTTCGAGGCCGAGGACGGTGAGCGGGCGGGACATCGGGACCGGTGGTTGCGCGGGCGGCCCCCGGCAGGTAACACCGCGGGGCGGACCAGACAACTCCTGCAGGCGACCCGTGCCCGCGACGTTCCCGACACTCCTTCTGACCCGCCCCGAGGCACAGTCGCGCGACCTCGCGGGACGGCTGCGCGCGCGCATTCCGCCCGCGGTTCCGATCCTTGTCTCGCCGGTGCTCGAGATCGTGCCCGTGCCCTTCGACGTGCCGGTCGCACCAGCGTTCCTGATCCTCACCTCCGCCCATGGCGCGGCAGCGGCCCGGGCCGTCCCCGGACTGCAGGGGCTGACGGCGTGGTGCGTCGGCGACCGGACGGCCGAGGCCGCCCGCGCCGCCGGTCTTTCGGCGGTCTCGGCCGGTGGCACGGCCGAGGACCTGCTGGCGCGTCTCCGCGCGGCGCGGCCCACGGGTCTGGGGCTCTACCTCCACGGGCGGCATGTGGCGGCGGATATCGCGGGGGCGCTAGGTGAGGCTGGAATAGAGACACATACGGCTGTGGCCTACGATCAGGTCGAACGCCCGCTGACGGCCGAGGCGCGGGCCTGCCTCGCCCGGTCCGGGGCGGTTATCGTCCCGGTCTACTCGCCACGCTCGGCGCGCCTTCTCGCCGCCGCGACCGATGGGGCGGCGGCCCCGCTCGACATCGTGGCGATCAGCCGGCACGCGGCCGAGGCCTGGCCCGACGTGCAGGCCACGGTCGCCGCGTCTCCTGACGGACCGGCGATGGAGGACGCGACCGTCATGCGCGTCTGCGCCCACGCGGCTTGTTGACCTGAGGCGCCCGGTTTAAGGTCGCAAGCAGGCGGCCTGTGCATTACGGAAAGGTTCTCTCCGTGTCCGACCAGAGAAAGACGTCCGGCGACGGCGACGACACGGGTCCGGGAACGGGCAAGGCCGACGGGATCGAGGACGCGGAGATCCTGGGCGAGGGTGAGACCCGCGAGACCTCGGGCAGCGAGGCGGTACGGGATTCCATCCCCGAAGTAGCAATTGAAGAGCCGCGCCACGACACGGAGCCGGCCGAAAACATGGCACCCGAGGCCGCGCCCGAGATCGGTCCGGCCGGCGAACCGGCCGACGTTCGCGTCGAAGCCGACGCGCGACCGGACCCGGCGTCGCCCTGGGAAAGGGTGCCGGAGCAAGAATCGGCCGCGGCCGACGACCGGTCCGAACCGCCGCCGGAACGCCCCGCCGTGATGCCGCCACCGCGCCGGCCTGGGGCCGGCGGGCTTGTCTTGGCGATTCTCTTCGGGGCGGCCCTCGCGGCGCTGGCAGGCGTCGCAGCAGCCCGTTTCATCTTCCCCGACGGCTGGCCGGGCCAGGGCGACACGGCCGCCGAGATCGCAGCACTTCGCGCCGATGCCGAGGCGCGGAGCGCGGAGATCGCGGGGCTCGAAGCGACGATCGCCGATCTCGCGGCCACAGCCCGGGCGCTTGACGACCGGATCGCGGCGCTGCCCGATCCCGAAGCCGCGGCCGAAAGCCTGCGCGGCCAGTTGAGCCCGCAGATCGACAGTGCCGCGGCCACGGCGTCGGACCTTGCCGCGCGCCTCGACGCGCTGGAACAGGGTCTGTCCGAGGTCGATGCGCGCCTGTCGGAACTGGCGCAGCGGCCGGTGCCCGAGGCGCTCGACATCGCCTCGCTCGATGCCGAGCTGGCCGAATTCAACGCGGATCTCTCCGCGGCGGTCGAAGAGGCGCGGGCCGAGATGCTGCGCGCCCAGGAAGACGCGGCCGCCATCGCGGCGCAGGCCGAGGCCGAGGCGGCCGCGCGGGAACAGGCCGCGGCCGAGGAAGCCGACGCCCTGCGCGCCGAAGCCGAAGCCGCTGCTGCAGCCGCCGCCCGCGAGGCCGCGATCTCGCGCATCCGGGCAGCCATCGAGAATGGCGAGCCCTATGCCGACGACCTCGCCGCGCTCGGCACGGCAGTCCCCGAGGCGTTGGCTGCAGCGGCCGAGGCGGGCGTGCCTTCGCTCGTCGCCCTGTCCGAGGCGTATCCGCCCGCGGCGCGGCAGGCGCTCGACGCCTCGATCCGCGCGACGATGGGCGACGGCGCGCTCGACCGCGTTGCGGCCTTCCTGCGCGTGCAGACCGGCGCCCGATCGCTCGAGCCGCGCCCGGGCGACGATCCCGACGCGGTGTTGTCGCGCGCCGAGGCGGCGCTGCGCGCGGCCGACATCGAGACCGCGCTGACCGAGCTTGCCGCGCTGCCCGAGGCCGGTCAGGCGGCGATGGCAGACTGGATCGACGCCGCCCGCACCCGGCACGAGGCTGCCGCGGCGGCCCGTGCCCTGACCCCGAACTGAGGACGCCCCGATGCTCTGGTCGCTGATCAAGTTTCTCCTGTTCATCGGGCTCGTCGCGGCACTGTCGCTGGGGGCGATCTACCTCATCGACACTGGCGCAGGCGTGCGCGTCGCGATCGCCGACAGGGAGTTCACGCTGGGCCCCGTGCAGGCCGTGATCGCGGGGGTGATCCTCGTCCTGGTCGTCTGGCTGCTCCTGCGGCTCGCCGCGCTTCTAGTCGCGGTGCTGAAGTTCCTCAACGGCGACGAGACGGCGATCTCGCGCTGGTTCAGCCGCAACCGCGAGCGGCGCGGCTACGAGGCGCTGGCGGACGGGCTGATGGCGCTGGCCTCGGGCGAGGCGCGCATCGCCATGGCGAAGGCCGCGACGGCCGAACGCTATCTCAAGCGTCCCGAACTCACGAACCTCGTCACCGCGCAGGCGGCCGAGATGGCGGGCGACCGGGCCAAGGCCGAAGAGGTCTACAAGCGCCTCCTCGCCGATGACCGCACGCGCTTCGTGGGCGTGCGCGGGATCATGAAGCAGAAGCTGGCCGAGGGCGACACGGCGACGGCGCTGAAGCTGGCCGAGAAGGCCTTCGCGCTGAAGCCCCGGCACGAGGAGACGCAGGACGTGCTGTTGCGGCTCCAGGCCGAGCAGCACGACTGGAAGGGCGCGCGCAAGACTCTGTCGACCAAGCTCAAGTACGGCGCCCTGCCGCGTCCCGTGCACAAGCGGCGCGACGCGGTGCTGGCGCTGGGCGAGGCGAAGGACATCCTCGACGCCGACCAGTCGATCGACGCGCGCGAGGCCGCGATCGAGGCGAACCGCCTGTCGCCCGACCTTGTTCCCGCCGCCGCGATGGCGGCGCGCGCCCATGTGGCGCGGGACCAGAGGCGCTATGCCACGCGCATCCTCAAGAAGGCCTGGGGCGCCGCGCCGCACCCCGACCTCGCCACGGCCTTCGCCGAGATCGAGCCGGACGAGACCCCGCGGCAGCGGATCAAGCGCTTCGAGGCGCTGACGAAGCAGAACCCGGGCCATGTCGAGACACGGCTCCTGCTGGCCGAGCTCAACGTCGCGGCCGAAGACTTCGCGGCGGCGCGGAAGGCGCTGGGCGACCTGCCGGAGACGGCGCCGAACACGCGCGTGCTCGCCCTTCTGGCGGCGGTCGAGCGCGGCGAGGGCGCGCCCGACCAACGCGTGCGCGCGCTTCTCACCCGCGCTCTGTCGGCCCCGCGCGGGCCGCAATGGGTCTGCGACAATTGCCACAACGTCGCGGGCGACTGGGAGCCCGTCTGCTCGAACTGCGGCGCCTTCGACACGCTGAGCTGGCGCGAGCCGCCCGCCGGGGCGACCCCGTCCTTGCGGGGCGCCGGGGGCGAGGTGCTGCCCCTGATCGCCGGGCGCCCCGATCCCGAGCCCGACCCCGAGCCGATGATCGCGCCCGAACCGGTGGTGGAAGAGGTCGGGATCGAGGTGCCGGAGCCGCCCGAAAGCGGGAAAAATAGCTCTACCGCTTCGTGACAAAGCCTGCTAGACGACCCGCGTCGCCGCAGTAGCTCAGCTGGTAGAGCACATCATTCGTAATGATGGGGTCGGGGGTTCGAGTCCCTTCTGCGGCACCACCTTCGCAGATCCCGGCCCTGAGCCTCGTCGTGCCCCTCCGGATCGCGGCCGACCACCTGCCTGAAACGTGACGCGCCCGTCCTGTCGCCGGGGGTTCCGGCCGGGCCGCCCGGGCTCTATATCGGGAGGGAAACCGGGACGAAGGGGGCTGCCATGGCCGAGACGAAACACGCGCGGGTCCTGATCATCGGGTCGGGTCCGGCGGGCTACACCGCCGCCGTCTACGCCAGCCGCGCCATGCTGAACCCCCTCCTGATCCAGGGCATCCAGCCGGGCGGTCAGCTCACCATCACCACCGAGGTCGAGAACTGGCCGGGCGACACGATGGTGATGGGACCGGACCTCATGGTGCGGATGGAGGCCCATGCCCGCGAGATGGGGACCGAGATCGTGTCGGACCACATTGCCCGGCTCGACCTCTCGCAGCGCCCCTTCACGGCCCATGGCGACGGCGGCACGGTCTACACGGCCGACGCGCTGATCCTCGCCACCGGCGCGCAGGCGCGGTGGCTCGGCCTTCCGTCCGAAGAGCACTTCAAGGGCTTCGGCGTCTCGGCCTGCGCCACCTGCGACGGCTTCTTCTACCGCGGACAGGAGGTCGTGGTGATCGGCGGCGGCAACACGGCCGTGGAAGAGGCGCTGTTCCTCACGAACTTCGCGTCGAAGGTCACGGTCGTCCACCGCCGCGACGCCTTCCGCGCCGAGAAGATCCTTCAGCACCGCCTGTTCCGGAACCCCAAGATCGAGGTCCTCTGGGACCACGAGGTGGTCGAGGTCACGGGCACCGACGCGCCGCGCGGCGTCGAGGGCGTCGTGGCGCGCAACATCAAGACGGGCGAGACGCGCAGGATCCCTTGCAAGGGCTTCTTCGTGGCGATCGGTCATGCGCCGGCCTCGGAACTGGTGAAGGACCAGCTCGAGCTGCACCACGGCGGCTATGTCGTCACGAAGCCCGATTCGACCGCCACCTCGATCCCCGGCGTCTTCGCGGCCGGAGACCTGACCGACCATGTCTACCGCCAGGCCGTCACCAGCGCGGGCATGGGCTGCATGGCGGCGCTCGAGGCCGAGCGTTTCCTGGCCGAGGTCGGCGAGGATGCGGGCAAGGACATGACCGAGCTGCTCGGCTATGGGGCCGAGGCACCTTCGGACGCAGCCGAGTAGCCCGCAAGACAGAGTGGCCTTCCGCGCCGGTCCGTCGGGCCCACTTGCGAACCTATCGCCCTTGGCGAGGCCGTTTCTTGCGCAACCGGCAATAGTCCGTTCAACTCTGAACAAATACCTTCCGGATCATCACGCGGTCGCTTATGTTCATCGGTGAACACACATGGACGCCCGTCCAGATGCCCGCGCCCACAACCAGCCTGCCCGAGGAAGACCTGCTCTTCCGGCTCCTGCGTCAGCTCGACCTGACGCCGGAAGCCTCGCAGCGTGCGACCGCAGCGGCGCTCGACATCAGCCTCGGGCGCCTGAACGCGCTTCTGCGCGCGGTGACCGAGGCCGGGCTCGTGCGCCTCGCCGACCGCGCCGGTGCCGACCGGCGCAGCCGCGTCGCCTATGCCCTCACGCCGCGCGGCGCGGCCGAGAAGGCGCGGCTGACCGACCGGTTCCTTGCCCGGAAACTGAACGAATACAATGCGCTCCACGCCGAACTGACCGGCACGCCGGGCCGCCTCAGCCCTTCCAAGAACAGGACGTCACAGATCATGCAACTCCCCAACCTCGCCCCGATCCCCGAACTCTACGTCTCCTACGAGAGCGCGCAGAAGCTCAAGCACGACGCGGGCGACCTGCCCTCCTGGGACCTGACCCCAAGGCAGGTCTGCGATCTCGAGCTCCTGATGAACGGCGGCTTCCACCCGCTCAAGGGCTTCCTCACGCAAGCCGACTACGACGGCGTGGTGGAGCACATGCGGATGGCCGACGGCTCGCTCTGGCCCATGCCGATCACGCTCGACGTCGCCCAAGCCTTCGCGGACAAGGTCGAGCCTGGCCAGGACATCGCGCTTCGCGACCCCGAGGGCGTGATCCTCGCCATCCTGTCCGTCACCGACAAGTGGACGCCCGACAAGCACCGCGAGGCCGCGCATGTCTACGGCGCCGACGACCTCGCCCATCCGGCGGTCAATTACCTTCACCACAAGGCCGGCCCCGTCTACCTCGGCGGCCCGGTCACCGGCATCCAGCCGCCCGTGCACTACGACTTCAAGGCCCGCCGCGACACGCCGAACGAGCTGCGCGCCTATTTCCGCAAGCTCGGCTGGCGCCGCGTCGTGGCCTTCCAGACCCGCAACCCGCTGCACCGCGCGCATCAGGAACTCACCTTCCGCGCAGCCAAGGAGGCGCAGGCGAACCTGCTGATCCACCCCGTCGTCGGCCTGACCAAGCCCGGCGACATCGACCACTTCACCCGCGTGCGCTGCTACGAGGCCGTGCTCGACCACTACCCGGCCGCGACCACGACGATGAGCCTTCTCAACCTCGCCATGCGCATGGCAGGGCCAAGGGAAGCGGTCTGGCACGGGATCATCCGCAAGAACCACGGCTGCACCCACATGATCGTGGGCCGCGACCACGCGGGGCCGGGGAAGAACTCCCAAGGCAAGGACTTCTACGGCCCCTACGACGCGCAGGAGCTGTTCAAGACCCACGCGGCCGAGATCGGCATCGAGATGGTCGACTTCAAGCAGATGGTCTACGTCCAGGAGAAGGCGCAGTACTACCCGGTGGACGAGGTCCCCGAAGGCTCCACCGTCCTCGATATCTCGGGCACCGAACTCCGCCGCCGGCTCCAGGAAGGCATCGAGATCCCCGACTGGTTCTCCTTCCCCGCCGTGGTGGATGAACTGCGCCGCACCAAGCCCGCCCGCCACCGCCAGGGCTTCACGGTCTTCTTCACGGGCTTCTCGGGGAGCGGAAAGTCCACCATCGCCAACGCGCTCATGGTCAAGCTGATGGAGATGGGCGGCCGCCCGGTCACGCTTCTCGACGGCGACGTGGTGCGCAAGCACCTCTCCTCCGAGCTTGGCTTCTCGAAGGAGCACCGCGACCTCAACATCCAGCGGATCGGCTTCGTCGCCTCCGAGATCACCAAGAACGGCGGCATCGCCATCTGCGCCCCGATCGCGCCCTATGCCACAACGCGCCGCACCGTGCGCGAGATGATCGAGGCCTACGGCGCCTTCGTGGAGGTTCACGTCTCCACGAGCCTCGAGGAATGCGAAAAGCGCGACCGCAAGGGCCTCTACAAGCTCGCGCGCGAAGGCAAGATCAAGGAGTTCACCGGGATTTCGGACCCCTATGACGTGCCCGAGACCCCCGAACTGCGGCTCGACACCGAGAACGTGGAGGTCGACCACTGCGCCCACCAGGTGCTCCTGAAGCTCGAGCAGATGGGCCTCGTCCGGGGCTGACGCGTCAGTGCAACCGGATCACGCGGCACCGGATCAGCCTCCAGTGCCGCGCGACGCCCGCCTCCTCCATGGCCGCCACCACATCGCCGCGGAAGAAGACGCCTTGACTGAGCTGCGGATCATGCCAGATCGCCGGTCCGTCGAGCGCGCGCGCGTGGACGGCCACGTCGATGTCTCCGGGCGGAAGCGGCATCATCCAGTTGGTCGGCGGATTGCTGTAGCGGCTGGGCCGAAGCGCCGGGCTCTCCTCCGCCGCCAGCGCCTTGAACACCTCGAACCGCGGCATCGTGTGGTACCCCCGGTCGACGTGAACCTCGGTCTGGCGGTCGGCAAGGAACACGCGCATCGGCAAAACGAAGGTGCGCCCAAGCTCGAAGCGCAGAAGTGGCGCGGCGATCTCGTGGGTGAACGAGTTGCCACCTCCGCCCATGAAGAGAAGCGGCAAGTCCTTGAACGTCTCCAATGGCGACTTGGCCCAAGCCTTGATCGGCAGGTCCTCCGCCGCGGGCCACCGCGCCTCCTTGATCGCCGCCCAGACAGGATCTGTTCGGTCAGTGGACATTATCTGCACGAGGGTGCTGTCCAAATCTACCGTACTGACCCAGACACTGTCGCTCTTCATCTCCGCCCGCTCCCGCCGTGCCGCACCGGCGAAAGCGCCGCCGTCCGCCCCGGTCAAGTCGGCGCCGCCGGCGGACCCCGACCCTCTGATTCATCTTGGTCCGAAAACTCTCGGGGGGCGAGGGGGGCAGACAGCCCCCCTCTCCGCCCTCAGTGCACGCTCACCGGCGCGAGGTCGTTCTGCCGCGCCAGCACGAAGGCCAGCGCCCGGTCCTTCACGAGCGCGAGCCGCTGCCCGTCGGCGTCGTGGACGGCATAGATCTCGTCCATCCCCATCGCCTGCTCCTGCACCTCGGCCGGCAGCTCGGCCACGGCCACGGGGCGGACATAGACGATCCGTTCCGCGCTCTCGTCTCCCAGGTCGAATTTCATGTTCATCGCGTCACCCCTTTCTGATCTCGATCGTGCGGACCACCGTCTCGGGCACCGCCCGGCGGAGGTCCACGTGGAGAAGCCCGTTCTCCATCGCCGCCCCCGTCACCTCGACGCCGTCGGCCAGCACGAAGCTGCGCTGGAACTGCCGGGCGGCGATGCCGCGGTGCAGGAACACGCGCCCCTCGGTGTCGTCCGTCTGGCGGCCGCGCACGACAAGCTGCTTGTCCTCGAGCGTGATCGAAAGATCGCTCTCTCCAAATCCCGCCACGGCCAGCGTGATGCGGTAGCTCGTCTCGCTCGTCTGTTCGATGTTGTAGGGCGGGTATCCGGTGCTGTCGGACTTGGCGGTGCGTTCCACCAGCCGTTCGAGCTGCTCGAACCCGAGAAGAAAGGGGTGTGACCCCAGGGCAAGTTTTGTCATCGACACGTCCTTCGGAAAGCGACCGTCTGAAGCAGCCCCTGAACGGCGACTGCCTTGCAAACATGGGGCTGCCGGCCGCGATCGCAAGTCACTGTTTGTTTTGCCACGCGGGCCGAATGCAGTAGCTTGTGCCGGCTCGCCTGCGCCGAGTCGGGAGGGATCCTTGAACATGCAGATGGAGATGATGACCGAGGAGGTGCTGCGGGTGAAGCTCGAGGCGCTGAAGCGGGAGCATCGCGATCTGGACGCGGCGATCCATGCGCTCGAGGAAAAAGGCACCGCCGACCAGCTGACCCTGCGTCGGCTCAAGAAGCAGAAGCTCGTGCTCAAGGACCGCATCGCGCTGATCGAGGACCGGCTCACGCCCGACATCATTGCGTGAAGGGCCGGCGCGGCTATAGTGCGCGCTCTTTCGGGAAGGGGGGCGGGCCATGGGCGCGGTCGTCGGCATCATCATGGGCAGCCAGTCGGACTGGCCGACGCTGAAGGAGGCGGCGGCGGTGCTCGACGACCTCGGCGTTCCCTACGAGGCCCGCATCGTCTCGGCCCACCGCACGCCCGACCGGCTCTGGACCTATGGGCGCACGGCGGTCGAGCGCGGGCTCAAGGTCATCGTCGCAGGCGCGGGCGGGGCGGCGCACCTGCCTGGCATGATGGCGTCGAAGACGCGGCTGCCGGTGATCGGCGTGCCGATCGAGACGCGCGCGCTCAAGGGCCTGGACAGTCTCTATTCCATCGTGCAGATGCCCCGCGGCTTTCCCGTGGCCACCATGGCGATCGGGGCGGCGGGCGCGGCCAACGCAGGTCTCATGGCGGCCGCGATCCTCGCCCTGTCTGACCCCGCGCTGGCGGCACGGCTCGATGCCTGGCGCCAGGCGGTGACCGACGCGATCCCCGAGGAACCGCGGGATGAGTGAGCCCCTTTCGCCCGGGGCGGTGATCGGGATCCTCGGCGGCGGGCAGCTCGGCCGGATGCTGGCGATGGCGGCCGCGCGGCTCGGTTTCCGCTGCCACATCTATGAGCCGGGCGCGGACTGCCCCGCCTCGCACGTCGCATGGGCCACGACCCGGGCCGCCTATGACGATACGGCCGCGCTGCGCGCCTTCGCCCGCTCGGTCGACGTGATGACCTACGAGTTCGAGAACGTCCCCGCCGAGGCGCTCGACCTCCTCGAGGCCGAGGTTCCGATCCGACCCGGCCGCCGTGCCCTGGCGGTGAGCCAGGACCGGCTGACGGAGAAGCAGTTCCTCGCGGGGCTCGGGCTCGCCACCGCGCCTTTCGCGGCGGTCGAGACCGAAGCCGAGCTGGCCGCCGCCCTTGGCCGGATCGGCACGCCGGCGATCCTCAAGACCCGCCGGCTCGGTTACGACGGCAAGGGACAGGCGCGCATCATGGCGCCCGGGGACGCCCCCGCGGCGCTCGCCTCGCTCGCGGGCGCGCCGGCGATCCTCGAGGGCTTCGTCACCTTTTCGCGCGAGGTGTCGGTGATCGCCGCCCGCGGGACGGGCGGGTCGGTCGCCTGCTTCGACCCGGGCGAGAACGTCCACGAGGACGGCATCCTCAGGACGACGAGAGTCCCTGCGCGCCTGACGCCCGCGCAGCGGTCGGACGCCGTCCTGATCGCGGCGCGCATGCTCAACGCGCTCGACTATGTCGGCGTGATGGGGGTCGAGCTTTTCGTCACGGCGCAAGGTCTCGTCGTGAACGAGTTCGCCCCTCGCGTCCACAATTCGGGCCACTGGACGCAGACCGGCTGCGTCACCTGCCAGTTCGAGCAGCATGTCCGCGCCGTGGCGGGCTGGCCGCTGGGCGATGGCAGGCGGCATTCGAACGTCGAGATGGAGAACCTGATCGGCGACGACGTCCTTCGCGTGCCCGAGATCGCGGCCACGGGCGCGGCGCTCCACCTCTACGGCAAGGCCGAGGCGCGGCCGGGCCGCAAGATGGGCCATGTGAACCGGATCATCGGCCCCGCATGATGCGCCCTGGCTCGCCCCGCGTCGCCGTCCGGGGGATCATCCTGCACGCGGATCGCCTTCTTCTCGTCAACGCCTATCCCGGCGACCAGAGCGACCTCTGGTGCGCGCCGGGCGGCGGTGTGGAAGCGGGGCAATCGCTGCCCGACAACCTGATGCGCGAGGTGGTGGAAGAAACGGGTCTGGCGGTGGTGGTGGGTGCGCCCTGCCTCGTGAACGAGTTCCACGATCCGCGCAGCGGCTTCCACCAGATCGACGTCTATTTCCGCTGCCGCATCGTCGGCGACGCCGGGATCCGCGACGGCTGGGCCGACCCGGAAGGCATCGTGACCCGCCGGCGCTGGGTCGCGCGAACCGAGATGCCGGCCCTTCGCTTCAAGCCCGACAGCCTGCCCCTCGTCGCCTGGGACGACGGCGGGATCCTTTACGACCCGCTCGAGCCCATCGTGCGCTGAGCCTCGCCCCGCTGTCGCGCGGGAAGCGAACCGAGAAGGACGCCTCCGAGCACGAGCGCGGCGGCGAGAGCGGTCGCGCCGGCCACCGCTTCGCCCAGCAGCAGCGCGCCCCCGAGAAGGACGATCGCCGGAACCGCGGGCTGGGTGAGCGAGGCCGCCGTCGCGGTCAGCCGCGGCAGGAGCGTGTACCAGAGCGCATAGCCGAGGCCCGAGGTCACGGCGCCCGAAACGACCGCGAGAAGGACGCCGGGCGCGGTCATCGCGGTCGCATCGGCCAGTGTCAGGGTCGCAAGTGCGCAGATCGGCGCGGCCACGGCAAAGTTCACGGCCGTCGCCGCGAGCGGATCGGTCGTCCGGCGGCCGTTCAGCGAATAGACCGCCCAGCCGAGCGCTGCCGCGCCCATCGACAGCGCGGCCCAGGGTTCGACGGTCAGGCCGTGGCTCGGCCAGACCATCCAGGCGAGCCCCCCGAGCGCCAGCGCCGAGCCTGCCCAGCGCCGGGCCTTCGGGCGCTCGCCGCCTGCGAGGCCCGCGGCGAACATCGTAAGCTGCACGCCGCCGAACAGGATCAGCGCCCCTACGCCCGCGTCGAGCGCGAGATAGGCGAGCGAAAAGCCGA
>DAINOF010000031.1:16195-16507 GCA_036735505.1 Paracoccaceae bacterium | reverse complement strand
CGCGGTCCCTGGGCCGCCTACCGGTTGCGCTGGATGCGTCGGCGGCTCGTCTGGCGCGCCCTCCGCGCCCGCCGGGATCTCGCGCAAGTGGCGGATCGCACCCGCGCGATCCGCCCCGGCGACGTCCTCCTCTTCGCCTGCGTCCGCAACGAGGCGCTGCGGCTGCCGCATTTCCTCGGGCATTACCGCCGGCTCGGCGTCGGCCACTTCCTGGTCGTCGACAACGCCAGCACCGACGCGACCCCCGACCTCCTGCGGTCGGCACCCGACGTCTCCCTCTGGCACGCGGCCGGCAGCTACCGCGCGAGCCGG
>DAINOF010000031.1:0-16185 GCA_036735505.1 Paracoccaceae bacterium | reverse complement strand
CGGCACGGCTCGGGGCGCTGGTGCGTCGTGGCCGATGCGGACGAGCTTCTCGTCTATCCGGGCTGCGACGAAACCGGCCTCGCGGCCCTCGCTGTGCGGCTCGAGGCGGCGGGCCAGTGGGCGCTGCCCGCGCTTACGCTCGACCTCTATCCGCAAGGCCCGCTGTCCTCCGCCGCCGTGGCGCCGGGCGAGGACCCCGTGGCGGCGGCGCCCTGGTTCGACGCCGGGCCCTACCGGGAGCGCCGGCAATGGCCGATGGGCAACGCCTGGGTCCAGGGCGGCCCGCGCGCCCGCACCTTCTATGCCGACGCGCCGGACCGGGCGCCCACCCTCAACAAGTTTCCCTTCGTCCGCTGGCACTGGCGCCGGGCCTGGGTCGCCTCGACGCACATGGCACTCCCGCCGCGGCTCAACCGGGCCTGGCCCGACCCGGGCCAGCGCCGCATCTCGGGCGTCCTGCTGCACACCAAGCTCCTCGCCGACGCGCCGGCAAGGGCCGAGGAGGAGCGCGGCCGCGGCGAACACTTCGCCCGCCCGCCGCTCCACGCCCGCTACTATGCCGGGGTCGCGGCCGACCCGGTCTTCTGGACGCCCGCATCGATGCGCTTCCGGGACTGGCGCCAGCTCGTCGACCTCGGCCTCATGTCCGACGGCTGACGGCCCCGGACCCTTCGTGGCGACCGTTTACGGAACGGCAATCGAAATGTAACTCTATTGTCGGGTGAAGCCTTGGGGGCAGAGACGGTGCACAGAGATGCCGATTGACGCGTCATCCGCGCCCGCCGCGTGCATGGCCCCGGTCCTGCGATGAGCCTCTTCGACTCCTACCGCATGCGGCTCCGTCGCAAGAGGCTGCGCCTGCGCGCGCTCCGGCGCGCCTTCGACCTGACACCCGTGGCCGACCGCACCAAGGCGATCCGGAGGGGCGACATCCTCCTCTTCTCCACGCTCCGCAACGAATCCGTGCGGCTTCCCTGGTTCCTCGACTACTACCGCCGCCTCGGCGTCGCGCAGTTCCTGATCGTCGAGAACGCGTCGGACGACGGCACGCGCGACTACCTCGCCGACCAGCCAGACGTGTCGCTCTGGACTACCGGGGCGAGCTATGCCGAGGCCCGCTTTGGCGCCGACTGGATGACCTGGCTCCAGCGCCGCCACGGGCACGGCCACTGGACGCTCACCGTCGATGCCGACGAGTTCCTCGTCTACCCGTTCTGCGACACCCGCCCGCTGCAGGCGCTGACCGACTGGCTCGAGGGCTCGGGCCACCGCGCCTTCCCGGCGATGCTGCTCGACATGTATCCGCGCGGGCGCATGGGCGGCACGCCCTACCGCCCGGGGCAGGACCCCTTCGAGATCGCAAGCTGGTTCGACGCCGGCAACTACACGATCTCGGTCAATCCCGAATACCTGAACCTCTGGATCCAGGGCGGCCCGCGCGCACGCGTCTTCTTCGCCGACGACCCCTACCGCGCGCCGGCGCTGAACAAGATCCCGCTCGTGAAGTGGGACGCGCGCTATGCCTGGGCCAGTTCAACCCATTCGCTGCTGCCCCGCGGGCTCAACCGCGTCTACGACGAATGGGGCGGCGAGAAACTGTCGGGCTGCCTGCTCCACGCCAAGTTCCTCGACACCTTCGCCGAGAAGTCCCTCGAGGAGATGACGCGCGGCCAGCATTTCGCCGACAGCTATGAATACCGCGCCTACCTCGACCGGATGGCGGGCCAGCCTGACCTCTGGTGCACCTGGTCGGAGCGCTACGAGGGCTGGCGTCAGCTCGACCGCTTGGGCCTCATGTCGACGGGGAACTGGGCATGAGCCTGGGCTTCGTCCTTCTCGTCCACGACCCGCTCGACCGCGCGGCCGAGGTCGCGCGGCACCTGGCGCAGGTCGGGGCGCCCGTGGTGATCCACGTGGACGCGCGCGTGCCGCGCCGGGCCTTCGAGGCGTTCCGGCTGAAGCTCGCCGACCTGGCCTCGGTCCACCTCGCGCCGCGCCGCGCCTGCCATTGGGGGACCTGGTCGATCGTTGCGGCCACGCGCGACGCCTGCCGTCTTCTCCTCGCGGAATTTCCGGATGCGGGCCATGTCTTCCTCGCCTGCGGCACCGCGCTGCCGCTGCGGCCGATAGCCGAGCTTCGCGCCTTCCTCGCCGCCCGGCCCGACACCGACTTCATCGAAAGCGTGACGACCGAGGATGTCGCATGGACCGTGGGCGGGCTCGACCGCGAACGCTTCACGTTGAGCTTCCCCTTCGCCTGGAAAAGCCAGCGCGGGCTCTTCGACCTCTGGGTGAAGGTGCAGCGCCGGCTCGGCCTGCGCCGCGCGATCCCCGACGGCATCGCGCCGCATCTCGGCTCGCAGTGGTGGTGCCTGACGCGTGAAACGCTCGAGCGCATCTTCGCAGACTCCGACGACCCGCGGCTCGTGCGTTATTTCAGCAGGGTCTGGATCCCGGACGAGAGCTACTTCCAGACCGTCGTCCGCCGCCATGCCCGGCAGATCGAGAGCCGCTCGCTCACGCTTTCGCGCTTCGACGTGCAGGGGCGGCCGCATGTCTTCTACGACGACCACCTCGACCTCCTCGCCGGGTCCGACCGCTTCATGGCGCGCAAGGTCTGGCCGCGCGCGGACGCGCTCTACCGCCATTTCCTGTCGCCCGACCTCGCGGCCGCGCCGGTCGTGCCCGACCCGGCCCGCGTCGAACGCGTCTTCGCCCGCGCGCTCGAACGGCGGACGCGGGGCCGGCCCGGCCTCTACATGCAAAGCCGCTTCCCGAAAGGCGGGTGGGAGAACGGCAAGTCCGCCGCGCCCTACTTCGTCTATGAAGGCTTCGCCGATCTCGTCGAGGACTGGACGGGCTGGCTCGGACAGCTGCCGAACCTCCGCGTCCACGGCCACCTCTACGCCCCCGACCGCGCCGAGTTCGCCGAGGACCAGACCGAATTCGCCGGCGCCCTGTCCGACATCGCCACGCTGCGCGACTACAACCCCGTCGCCTTCCTCACCAACCTCGTCTGGAACACGCGCGGCGAACGGCAGTGCTTTTCGTTCGGCCCCGAGGACCATCAGGCGGTCATGGGCTTCGTCGCTTCCGACCCGAACGCCAGCGTCTCGATCGTCAGCGGCGCATGGATGGTCCGCCTCCTGCGCGCGAACTTCGCCCCCCGCGACCTCCGCCGCCGCGCCGCCGCGCTCCAGACCGTCGAGGCCGCGCATCTCGACGCGCTCGGCGCCGCGCAGACCAAGGCGCGGGTGCGCATCTGGACGCTGGCCGAGTTCCTCGACGCGCCGGAGGAGGCGCTGCGCATCGTTCTCGACGATCTCGGCGCAGATGCCGCGCCGCCACGGCTGCGCGATCTCGGCGATCTCGCGGGCCTTGTCCGGGCGCTCCGCGACGAGGGGATGCCCGCGCATGTCGCGGGTGACATCGCACGCCTCGCCGAGCCCGCGCCACGCCGCGCAAGCCGCGTCCTGCACTGATCCCGATGCCCGGCGCCTTCGATCACTTCGTCATCCTCGCGGACATGCGCACCGGCTCGAACCTGCTCGAGGAGAGCCTGAACGCCTATCAGGGCCTCACCTGCCACGGCGAGGTGTTCAATCCGCATTTCCTGGGCCACGCCGGCCAAGCGGCGCTGTTCGGGCTGTCGCGCGACGACCGCGACCGCGATCCTCTCGCCATGATCGCGCGGCTGCGGGAGGCCACCGAGGGCCTTCCCGGCTTCCGTCTCTTCCCCGGCCACGATCCCCGCGTCCTCGCGGCCTGCCTTGCCGAGCCGCGCTGTGCCAAGATCGTCCTCGCGCGCAATCCGGCCGAAAGCTACGTCTCGCTCAAGATCGCGCAGGAGACCGGGCAGTGGTGGATGGGCGACCACCGCGGCGCCCGCAGCGCCCGCATCCGCTTCGACGCGGCCGAGTTCGACGATCACCTCGGCCGCCAGCAGGCGTTCTACGGGGAGATCCGCCGTGCGCTGCAGGAAACCGGGCAGACCGCGTTCCACATCCACTACGACGACCTGGGCGAGTCCGCCGTGCTCGACGGCCTCGCGCGCTGGCTCGGCGCCGGGGGGGCGGCCAAGGGCCGGGGGCCGCGCGCGCGCGTGCAGAACCCCGAACCTCTCGAGGAGAAGGTCGAGAACTTCGCCGAGATGGCGGCGGCGCTCGGCCGGGCGGATGCCTTCGACCTCTACCGCGTTCCGGCCTTCGAGCCGCGGCGCGGCCCGAACGTCCCGTCCTGGATCGCCTCGGACGCGCTGCGGCTCCTGTTCGTGCCGCTGCCCGGGGGCCCGACCGGGCGGGTCGCCGCCTGGATGGACGCCGCGGGCGGAGCGCCGGCCGAGACCGGCTGGTCGCGCAAGGCGCTCCGCCGCTGGCAGCGCGGGACGCCGGGCCACCGTAGCGTCACGGTCGTCACCCATCCCCTGCGCCGGGCGCACGACGCCTTCTGCACGCGGATCCTCGCCCCCGGCCCTGACGCCTTCGGCGAGATCCGGAGCGTCCTGCAGGACCGCCACGGGCTCGACCTTCCCGGAGAGACACCGGGCGCGGGTTGGGACGCGACGCGCCACCGGGCGGCCTTCCTCGGGTTCCTGCGGTTCCTCAGGGCCAACCTCGCCGGCCAGACCTCGGTCCGGGTGCCGGCCGTCTGGGCATCGCAATCCGCGCTCCTGCGCGCCGCGGCCGAGGTCGTGGTGCCCGATGCCGTCCTCAGGGCCGAGACGCTGGCTACCGACCTCGACCGGCTGAAGACCGGCACCCCCGTGCCGCCCGATGCCGAGCCCGGGCCGGTGCCCCTGTCGGCGATTCACGATGCCGAGGTCGAGGCGGCCGCCCGCGCGGCCTGCGCGCGCGACTACGACGCCTTCGGCTACGGTCCGTGGCGCTGAGCCGGGATCACGCCGCCTGCGTCGCCTCGCCCTCGATCAGCACCGCATAAAGCGTCGCGGGATCGCTGTTGGCGCGCAGCTTGGTGCAGACCGTGGGGTTGCGCAGCTTGCGCGAGGCGAGCGCCAGCGCCTTGAGATGATCCACGCCCGCGTCATCGGGCGCGATCAGCGCGAAGACGAGGTCCACCGGCTGGCGGTCGACCGCATCGAAGGCGAGCGGCTTCTCGAGGCGCAGGAACACGCCCGTCACGCGCTCGACCCCGGCGACGCGCGCATGCGGCAGCGCGACGCCGTTGCCCACGCCCGTGGGCCCGAGGCTTTCCCGCTCCTGCAGCGCGTCGAAGAGGTCGCCCGGCTGGAGCGAGGTCAGCGACGCCGCGACCTCGGCCAACTCCTGGAACAGCCGTTTCTTGCTTGTCAGGCTGGCCAGGACGCGAACGCCCCCGGGTGCAAGTATGTCGGCAAGTTGCATGAAGATCCGATTCCGGGCCTGACCGTCCGCGGGCGCGGCTTGCGCCTCAGCCCGGATCGATCCAACCGATGTTTCCGTCATCCCGGCGATAGACGATGTTGACGCCGGACCCCTTCTTTTCGTTCCGGAAGACCAGCACCGGCGCCCCCGCCAGTTCCATCTGCATCACGGCCTCACCGACGGTGAGCGACGGAATCCGCGTTTCCATCTCGGCGATGATGATGGGCTGAAGGTCCGCCGGCTCCTCGTCCTCCGATTCTGCGGACGCCGCGAGGATATAGGAGGAGCCGCCGAGGACTTCAACCGGCTCCGGGCGGTCGCGGTGATGGTCCTTCAGCCGCCGCTTGTAGCGCCGCAGCTGCTTTTCCATCTTGCCCGCGCAGAGGTCGAAGGCGGCGTAGATCTCGGTGGCGTGCGCCTTGGCCGAGCTCGTGAGCCCGGTCGAGAGGTGCACGATGGCCTCGCATACGAACTCGTGCGCGTTGCGCGAGAAGACCACGGTCGCGTCGGTCGCGCGGCCCGCGTATTTCTCGATGACGGCGCCCAGCTCTGTCCGGACGTGGGTCTGCAGCGCCTCGCCGATGTCGATGTGCCTGCCGCTGATCTGGTACCTCAAGTGGACCTCCCTTCTGTTTCAGGAAACGGGGGGCGGGCCCTCGGGGCCCGGCCGTCCAGCGCGCGTCGGGGCGAAAGCCCCGGCCTCACACAACCCGAGGATGCGCTGGCCGGGCCCGCGAGCCTCGGGAGCAACCGACAGGAGGGGGACGCGCGCCGTCATTCCCACCATATGGCGACCTGCGGGGCCCCGCTGTCAATGCCGTCGCGCGCGGTCTCAGCCGATGCGGAAATGCTGGCCGAGGTAGACGCGGCGCACGTTCTCGTCGCGGATCACCTCGTCGGCGCTGCCGCTCATCAGCACCTGCCCGTCGTGGAGGATGTAGGCGCGATCCACGATCTCGAGCGTTTCGCGCACGTTGTGGTCGGTGATCAGCACCCCGAGCCCGCGGGTCTTGAGATCGGCAACGAGCGTGCGGATCTCGGACACCGCGATGGGGTCGACGCCCGCGAAGGGCTCGTCGAGCAGGAGGTACTTCGGATCGGCGGCAAGACAGCGCGCGATCTCGACCCGCCGCCGCTCGCCGCCCGAAAGGGACAGCGCGGGCGCGCGGCGCAGGTGGGTGATCGAGAAGTCGGACAGAAGTTCCTCGAGCCTGTCGAGGCGCTTGATGCGCTCGGGCTCGGCGATCTCGAGGATCGCGAGGATGTTGTCCTCGACGCTGAGCCCCCGGAAGATCGAGACCTCCTGCGGAAGATAGCCGATCCCGAGCCGCGCGCGGCGGAACATCGGCAGCGTCGTGACGTCGCGGCCGTCGAGCATCACCTCGCCGCCCTCGGCGGTCACGAGCCCCGCGATCGCGTAGAAGCAGGTCGTCTTGCCCGATCCGTTCGGACCCAGCAGCGCCACCGCCTCGCCCCGGTCGAGATCGAGGCTCACGTTCCGGATCACGGGCCGCTTGCGGTAGCTCTTGCGCAGGTTGCGCACGCGAAGCCCCGAGGCGCCGCTGTGCAGGGCGAGCCTGGGCGGGGCCATCACTCGCCCCCGGTCCGCAACAGCGTGCGCACGCGCCCCTCGACCACGCCTTCCCCGGTCGCGAGGTCGATGGTCAGGACGTCGCCCGATACCACGTTCAACTCCTGCGTGAGCACCACCTCGCCGGTCATCACGACGGTCTCGGAGGCGAGTTCATAGACCGCCTCGGCGCCCTCGGCCGTTTCGGTCGGGCTGACGAGCACCACGTTGTCGAAGGCGAAGATGCGCTCGATCACGCGCGGCTCGCCCTCGCTGTACTCGACCCGCACCCGGTCGGCCGTCAGCTGCAGGTCGCCCTGCACGACGACGACGTTTCCGGTGAAGACAGCCGTCCCGTCGGTCTGGTTCACGTCGAGCCTGTCGGAGGTCACCTCGACCGGCGCGTCCGGGTCGCGCGCGCCGGCGTCGAACCCGACGCTGGCCTGCGCGTGAACGGCGCCCGCCGCGAGGAGGACGGCGAGGGCGGCGATGCCGACGGAAAGGTACACGACTACTCCCGGGGTTCCGGGGGCGTATATAGCAGCCGCACGCCCCCGTTGAAAACCGCAATGTATCCGCCGGCCGCGTCCTGCGTGATCCGCATCGATCCTGCATCGAGCACGAGGCCCGGGCCGGTGCCGTGCACCTCGGTCTCGGCCACGATCTCGGTCTCTCCCAGCGTGGTGGCGAGGGTCTCGGTCTCAAGGGTGTAGGCGTTCGACGTCACGATCGTCACGCCGCCCTCGAAGCGGAGAAGGTCGCGCGCCGGGTCAAGCTCGGCCGCGGGCGCGGCAAGTTCGGCGCTGGTGCCCGAGACGAGCGTCATCAGGCCCGACACCATCACCGCGTCGAACCGCGCCGGGTCCGAGGCGTCGGGCCGGACCGAGCGCGCCACGACGCTCAGCGATGCGCCGTCGCGCGTCACGCCGCTGTAGGCCGGGCCTGCGACCTGCTCTTCCTTCGACAGTTCCGCCACGTCGACGTCAGCATAGCGCACCGCGAGATCGGGGTCGGCGGTACGCGCCAGCAGGAAGAGCGTGGACAGGAGGCCGAGCGCAACCAGAGGCAGAAAAACCTTGAGCCAGAAGACGGTACGGGTTCTCCTGTCGTGCCGGCTCATCGCGCCCTTGCGCCCCCGGTCCCGGGACCGTCCCGCCGCCCGCGCGGGCCGGAGGGGCGGCCCCCCGTCAATGCGCGAAGATGTCGAGGTCCGGCCAGCCGGCGAGGTCGAGCTCGGCCCGCGCCGGCAGGAAACGGAAGCACGCCTCGGCGAGCGCGGTGCGGCCCTCGCGCGCGAGCCGGCGGTCGAGCTCGTCCTTGAGCCGGTGGAGATGCAGCACGTCCGACGCCGCATAGGACAGCTGCGCCTCGGTCAGCGTCCCCGCGCCCCAGTCGCTCATCTGCTGCTGCTTCGAGATGTCGACGCCCAGCATCTCTTCGATGAGATACTTGAGCCCGTGCCGGTCGGTATAGGTGCGGCAGAGCCTCGAGGCGATCTTTGTGCAGTAGACCGGCGCGGCGAGGACGCCGAAGGCGTGGCGCAGCGCGGCGATGTCGAAGCGGCCGAAGTGGAAGATCTTCAGCACTTTCTCGTCTGCGAGGAGCCGTTCCAGGTTCGGCGCACGCGACTGCCCCGGCGCCACCTGCACCATGTGCGCCGCGCCGTCGCCGGCCGACAGCTGCACCACGCAGAGCCGGTCGCGATGCGGGTTGAGGCCCATCGTCTCGCAATCGATGGCGACCGAGGACCCGAAGGACAGCCCGTCGGGCAGGTCGCCGATGTGCAGGTGGTTGGCCAAGACGGTCTCCCCGCGGCTCAGGATGCGACGGCGATAGCCGGAAGCGCGCCGCAAGGCAAGGCGGCCGCCCCCGCGACCGTGCCCGGCCTCAGACGAAGCGGTTGACGAGGTTCTCGAGCCGCTCCTGCTTGCCCGACCGGGGTTTCGGCCGCAGATCGCCCGAGACGACCCGCGCCTCGAGGTCCTCGAGCCGGCCGGTCAGCAGGGCCTGCGCCCCGGCCGCGTCCCAGCCCGCGTAGCGCTCGGCGCGCAACCGCTCGAGCGTTCCGTCCTCGAGCATCGCCGCCGCCGCCTTGAAGGCCCGCGCGCAGGTGTCCATGGCGCCCGCATGGGCGAGGATCAGGTCGGCCGGGTCGAGCGACTGGCGGCGGATCTTGGCGTCGAAGTTGGTGCCGCCGGTGGTGAAGCCGCCGGCGCGAAGGATCTCGTAGTAGGCGAGCGCCTTTTCCGCGTGGTTGTTCGGGAACTGGTCGGTGTCCCAGCCCGACTGGTAGTCGTTCCGGTTCATGTCGATCGACCCGAAGATCCCGAGCGAGGCGGCGAGCGCGATCTCGTGCTCGAAGGAATGCCCGGCAAGGATCGCGTGGCCCTGTTCGATGTTGACCTTCACCTCGCCTTCCAGCCCGAAGTCCTTGAGGAACCCGTAGACGGTGGCGACATCGTAGTCGTACTGGTGCTTCGACGGCTCCTGCGGCTTCGGCTCGATCAGGATCGTGCCCGTGAACCCGATGCGGTGCTTGTAGTCGACGACCATCGACAGGAACCGGCCCGCCTGCTGCCGCTCGCGCCAGAGGTCGGTGTTGAGCAGCGTCTCGTAGCCCTCGCGCCCGCCCCAGAGGACGTAGTTCTGCCCGCCGAGCCGGTGGGTGGCGTCCATGCAGGACTTCACCGTGGCGCCCGCATAGGCGAAGACGTCCGGGTCGGGATTCGTCGCCGCGCCGGCGATGTAGCGGCGGTGGGTGAAGAGGTTCGCCGTGCCCCAGAGAAGCCGGGTCTTCGACCTCTCCATCTTCTGCGCGAAGTAGTCGGTGATCTCCTCGAGCCGCGCCTTGCTCTCGGCGAAGGAGGCGCCTTCCGGCCGCACATCCGCGTCGTGGAAGCAGAAGAACGGCACGCCGAGCAGGTCAAACATCTCGAAGGCCACGTCGGCCTTGAGCTTGGCCAGCGCCATCGTGTCGCCGAACCACGGCCGCTCGAAGGTCTGCCCGCCGAAGGGGTCGCCGCCCGGCCAGGCGAAGCTGTGCCAGTAGGCCACCGCGAAGCGGAGGTGGTCCTCCATCCGCTTGCCCATCACCACCTCGTCCGCGTCGTAGTGGCGGAAGGCGAAGTCGTTGTCGCTCGCGGGGCCCTCGTAGCGGACCTGCGGGATGCCTGCGAAGAAGTCGGTCATGTCAGCTCCAGGATGGATGTGGCGGCCCGGCGGTAGCGGGCGTGGCCGTCGTCGAAGGCGCCCGCCAGCGCGGGGTCGGGCGCGACGGTGCGGGTGATGCGGGGGGGCGTCGCGATGCCGGTCTCGCCCGTCGCCGCCATCATGCCGAGCCGCGCCGCGCCGAAGGCCGCGCCGAAGTCGCCGGCCTCGGGGATCGACAGCGGATGGTCGAGCGCGGTCGCGATGACCTGCAGCCAGTAGTCCGACCGCGACCCGCCGCCCACCGCCACGAGGCTGTCGATGCGGGTGCCGGTGGCCGCGAGCGCGTCGCGGCAGTCGCGCAGCGCGAAGGCCACGCCTTCCAGCACCGCGCGCGTCGCCGCGGCGCGGTCCGTCGCATGCTCGAGCCCGAGGAAGGCGCCGCGTACCGTCGCACTGTTGAGCGGCGTCCGCTCGCCGCCGAGATAGGGCAGGAACAGGGTGCGGCCCGGGGCCTGAAGCGCGCCGAGGTCCGCCGTCAGCTGCGCCGCATCCGCCCCGGCGATGCCCGCGAACCAGTTCAGCGCGTCGGTCGCGGCGAGGATCACGCCCATCTGGTGCCAGGTGCCGGGCAGCGCGTGGCAGAAGGTGTGCACCGCGGTCGCCGGATCCGGCCTGTAGCCGTCGTTCGCGGCGAAAAGCACGCCCGAGGTGCCGAGCGACACGAAGGCCTGCCCCGCCTGCGCCACGCCCATGCCGATGGCCGAGGCCGCGTTGTCGCCCGCGCCGCCCGCGACGACCGTTCCCGCAGGCACTCCCCAGCGCCGCGCGATCTCGGCCCGGATCGTGCCTGAGACCTCGGACCCCTCGACGAGGCGCGGCATCACGTTGCGCGACAGGTCCATCCGGGCCAGAAGCGTGTCCGACCAGTCGCGCGCGCCGGTGTCGAGCCAGCTCGTCCCTGCGGCGTCCGACATCTCGGCCACATGCTCGCCGGTCAGCCAGAGCCGCAGGTAGTCCTTGGGCAGGAGCACCCTGGCGATCCGGTCCCAGGTCGCCGGTTCATGGCGCCTGACCCAGCCGATCTTGGGCGCGGTGAAGCCCGGGAAGACGATGTTGCCGGTGATCCGCCGCCAGTCCGGATCGGCGTCCATCGCGGCCGCCTCGGCATGGGCGCGCGTGTCGTTCCACAGGATGCAGGGGCGCAGCACGTCGTCCGAGGCGTCCAGAAGCGTGGCCCCGTGCATCTGCCCCGACAGCCCGATCCCCCGGACCGCGCCGAGCCCGGGACCGGCGGCGAGCGCGTCCATCACCGCCTCGGCCGCCGCGATCCAGTCGGCCGGGTTCTGTTCCGACCAGCCGTCCTGCGGGCGGCTGACCGTCAGGGGGGCCGAGGCTTCGGCCACGACCCGTTGCGTCTCGTCGATCAGCAGCCCCTTGAGGCCGGATGTTCCCAGATCGAGCCCCAGATACATCAGGCCGCCAGGTGCTCGGGCTTCTTGCCCGCGATGATCATGGCGAGGATGTCGTCGGTCGTGACCTCGGGCACGTTCACGGTGCCGACGAGCTGGCCGTTCTTCATCACGCTCGCCCGGTCGCAAAGCTGCTTCACCTGGTGCACGTCGTGGTCGATCAGGAAGATCCCGAGCCCCTGCTTCTTCAGCTCGCCGATCAGTTCAGCCACCATCTGCGTCTCGGCCGGGCCGAGCGCGGCGGTGGGCTCGTCCATGATCAGGATTCGCGCGTTGAAATAGACCGCCCGCGCGATGGCGACCGACTGGCGCTGCCCGCCCGACAGCCCCGAGACGGGCGTCGAGAAGCGGCGGAAGTTCGGGTTGAGCCGCCCCATGATCTTGCGCGTCTCGGCCTCCATCGTCGCGTCGTCGACGAAGCCGAGCGGCGTCGTCAGTTCCCGCCCGAGAAAGAGGTTCGAGGCCGCGTCGAGGTTGTCGGCCAGCGCGAGCGTCTGGTAGATCGTCTCGATGTTGTAGCGCCGCGCGTCGCGGGGGTTGTTGATGACGGCCTCCTGGCCGCTGATCAGGATCTTGCCGCCGTCGCGCTGGATCGCGCCCGAGAGCATCTTCATCAGCACCGACTTGCCCGCGCCGTTGTGGCCGAGAACGCCCACGACCTCGCCCGGGTAGAGGTCGATCGTGACATGGTCGACGGCCTTGATGCCGCCGAAGGACTTCTGCATGTCGCGCAGTTCGACGAGTGGGGTGCCCTGGTCCATCACTTCACTCCCAGCCGCTTGCGGTAGATGATGTCGATGAGGACGGCGGCGACGAGCACGATGCCCACGACGATGTTCTGGAACGGCGCGTCCACGCCCACCATCGCCATCCCCGACTGCAGCGACTGCATGATGAGCGCGCCCAGGATCGCCCCGTAGATCGTCCCGATCCCGCCCGACAGCGCGGTGCCGCCGATCACCGCCGCCGCGATCACGCGCAATTCGTCCAGCGTGCCGATGTCGTTCGAGTGGAAGGTGAGCCGCGACGAGGCGACGACGGCCGAGAGCGCGCAGAGGAACCCCATCAGCGCGAAGACCTTGACCGTCAGCATCCGGGTGTTGATCCCCGACAGTTCCGCCGCATCCGGGTTGCCGCCGATGGCGAAGACATAGCGGCCGAAGCGGGTCTTGAGCGCGGTGACCGTCATGGCGACCGCCACGATGATGAGCAGGAGGACCGAGATCGGCATCCCGAAGCCTTCTGTATAGCCCTCCGGCAGAACCTCGCCCCGCGCCTCGAACATGCGCGCGAGCCGGGCGGTCGGGATCTCGTAGGCGTTCAGCACGTAGACGAGGCCGAGGATCGCGGCCGCGACGATCGCGCCAAGCGCGATCTCGGCCCAGAGCGGCTTGACCGGGAACTCGTGGCTCACCTTGTTGCGGCGCGCCGCCGCCAGCGCAAGAAGCGAGGCCACGACCGCCACGCCGCCCACGATCCAGCTGGCGGTCTCGCCCAGCGTCCCGTTCGTGCCGCCGAACAGCTGGAACGTCTCGTCGAGCGGGCCGATCGTCTGCCCGTTCGTCAGGTACCAGGCGACGTTGCGCCAGACGAGAAGCCCGCCAAGCGTCACGATGAAGGCGGGGATGGCGAGAAATCCAACGAGCCAGCCCTGGAAGGCCCCGATCGCCGTGCCCACGACCAGCCCCGTGAGGATCGCGCCCGGCGCGATCGCCCAGTGGCCGAGCCCGAGGCCCATCCACTGCGGCAGGATCACCGTCTGCGTCATGGCCATCACCGCCGAGCAGGTGGCCAGCAGCGCGCCGACCGACAGGTCGATGTGCCGGGTGACGATGATGAAGACCATCCCCGTCGCCATGATCGCGACCGAGACCGTCTGGATCGTCAGGTTGAAGATGTTCCGTGGCGTCAGGAACCGCCCCTCGGTCACGAAGTTGAACACGAGGCAAAGGACGACGAAGGCCCCGATCATGCCGAGAAGGCGGGTGTCGAGCTCGAGCGACTCGAACAGACCTCTTTTCCGGGCCGGGGTGGCGGAAGGCTGTGCCGTGTCGGTCATCGGCGGTCCTCGCGGGTGATGGTGATGGTATGGCGGCGGGATGCGCCCGCTGGTTCGGGGCGCATCCACCGGCTCGGGGCGGGCGGCGGACCGGAAGGCCCGCCCGCCCGTCAGGTCAGTTGCAGGGCGCCGGGCCGCCCGAAACGCCCTGGCAGAGCGTCTCGAGCGGGATCCAGCCCGCATCGACCACGGCCGACAGGTTGTCCTGCGTGATCGGCATCGGCGCGAGGAAGACCGAATTCATCACGTTGCCGCCGGGCGTCGTGAACTCGACCCGGTTCGGGACCTCTTCCATCGCGGTGCCGCCCGCCAGCGCCACGGCGATCTCGCCCGCGGCGCGGCCGAGCTCGCGCGCGTCCTTCCAGACCGAGACGGTCTGGGTGCCCTTGGCCACGCGGTTCAGCGCGGCGTGGTCGCCGTCCTGGCCCGAGACCGGGATGCCCGCCATGCCCTGGGCTTCCAGCGCCGCGACGACGCCGCCCGCGGTGCCGTCGTTCGAGGCGATGACCGCATCGACCTTGTTGTCGGCGGCGGTCAGGATCTGCTCCATGTTCCGCTGCGCGTTGGCCGGGAGCCAGCCATCGGTATAGGCCTCGCCCACGATGGTGATCTTGCCCGCGTCGATGGCCGCCTGGATCACTTCCTGCTGGCCGCCGCGGAGGAAGTCCGCGTTCGGGTCCTGGGCCGAGCCCTTGATCATTACGTAGTTGCCCTCGGGCATCGCGTCGAACACGGCGCGGGCCTGCATCCGGCCGACCTCGACGTTGTCGAAGGTCAGGTAGAAGGCGCGCGGGTCCTCGATCAGGCGGTCGTAGGCCACGACCGGGATGCCCTCGTCGGCGGCGGCCTGCACGGCCGGGCCGATGGCCGAGGCGTCCTGCGCGAGGATGATGAGCGCATCGACGCCCTGCGCGATGAGCGATTCGACATCCGACAGCTGCTTGGCCGAGGACGACTGCGCATCGGCCGAGACGTATTCGGCGCCGGCAGCCTCGAGCGCGGCCTTGATCGCGGCCTCGTCGGTCTTCCAGCGCTCTTCCTGGAAGTTCGACCAGCTTACGCCGACGGTCAGGCCGTCCTGCGCCCAGGCGACGGACGTGAGGCTGGTCGCGGCAAGCGCCGCGGCGAGAAGCGTTCTTCTCTTCATTGGTAGTCCTCCCAAAGAAACACGGCCCCTCCGCGGGCCGGACCGGCAGATTCGCCGAACCGACGGCAGCATCCCCGCAATAAATTCGGTTGTCAAAATAATAATGGCAGCCGATACTTGGAGTGATGAGAAGGCAGGCGCTCAGGGGCTCCAACGTGTGCCTGATACGCGAGGTTGACTCACTTACCGGAGTCTTTTCTTTGCTGGAAAAAGAAAATCAGGCGGGAGACGGGGCCGGGACCGGCCCGGACGATCGGCGCCGCGGCTGCGGGCCGCTGATCCTGCCGCTGTCCGAATCGCTCCGCCCGCTCCGGCAGCAGGTGTTCGAGCGCGTCCGCGCCGCGGGCCTCATGCCGCGCGTCCAGGTGGCCAAGGAACTGGGCGTCAGTCCCGCCTCGGTCACGACCATCACCTCCGAACTGATCGAGCTCGGGCTCCTTGAGGAGGTCACCGTCCCCCGCGACGCCGCCGAGACCGGCCGCGGCCGCCCGCCCGTCGCGCTGGGCGTCCGCCGGCAGGCGCATCTCGTCGTCGGCATGAAGTTGTCGGACCGCGAACACACCGCGGTCGTCCTTGACTTCGCGGGCAACCTTCTGGCCAGCGAGGCCATCCCGCGCCAGCCGGTGGCGAGCGATCCCGCCACGCTTCTCGCCGCCTCCGAGACGCTGCTCGACCGCGTGACCGCTGCGGCCGGCGTGCCCAGGTCCGCGATCTCGGCCGTGGGCATCGGCGTGCCGGGCTTCGTCGACAGCGCGAGCGGCCATGTCTTCTGGTCCTCGGTCCTGAACGTCGGCAGCTTCGACCTTGCCCGGGTGGCCTCGGAACGGCTGGGGCTGCCCGTCGCCATCGACAACGACGCCAACCTCGTGGCGCTCGCCGAGCTGTGGTTCGGCGCCGGCCGCGAGATCGCGGACTTCGCCGTCGTCACCATCGAGCACGGGCTCGGCATGGGCCTCGTCGTGAACCACAGGCTCTACCGGGGCGGGCAGGGGGTGGGGATGGAGCTCGGCCACACCAAGGTCCAGCTCGACGGCGCGCTCTGCCGCTGCGGCCAGCGCGGGTGCCTCGAGGCCTATGTGGCCGATTATGCGCTGGCCCGCGAGGCCTCGACCGCGCTCAACTGGATCCACAAGGACGGCCAGCCGGTGCAGGTCCTCCTCGAAAGCCTCTACGACCACGCCAAGGCCGGAAACCCCGCCGCGCGCTCGATCTTCCGGCGCGCGGGGCGCTATCTTGCCGTGGGGCTCGCCAACGTGGTGAACCTCTTCGACCCCGCGCTCATCATCCTGTCGGGAGAGCGGATGCGCTACGACTACCTCTATGCCGCCGACAGCCTCGCCGAGATGGAGAGCCTCGTGCTCAACACCGGCCGCCGCCCTCCGCCGATCGAGGTCCACGCCTGGGGCGACATGCTCTGGGCGCAGGGCGCC
>DAINOF010000030.1:14087-16606 GCA_036735505.1 Paracoccaceae bacterium | reverse complement strand
CAGCTCGGCAAGGTCGTGAAGACCCGCGAACTGCACCGGGCCGCGCGCGAGAAGGTGCCGTTTCCCGTGGTCGCGCTCGTGGGCTACACGAACGCCGGCAAGTCGACGCTGTTCAACCGGCTGACGGGGGCCGAGGTGGTCGCGAAGGACATGCTCTTCGCCACGCTCGACCCCACGATGCGGGCGGTGGACCTGCCGTCCGGACGCCGCGTGATCCTGTCGGACACGGTGGGCTTCATCTCGGACCTGCCGACGCAGCTTGTCGCGGCATTCCGCGCGACGCTCGAAGAGGTGCTGGCGGCGGATGTCGTGCTTCATGTGCGCGACATCTCGCATGCCGAGACCACCGAGCAGGCGGCCGATGTCGAGGCGATCCTGGCCGAGCTCGGACTCGGCAAGGAGGTGCCGCGTCTCGAGGTCTGGAACAAGACCGACCTTCTCGAGGGCGAGGCACGGGCGGCGGTCGAGACCGAAGCCGCGCGCAAGGACCATGTGATGGCGATCTCGGCGCTGACGGGGGAGGGGGTGGCGGCGCTTCTCGACCGGGTGTCGGGGGCACTGGAGGAGGAGAAGACCGAGCGGCAGTTCGTTCTCGGTTTTGGCGAGGGCCGCAGGCGCGCCTGGCTCCATGCGGAGGGCGTGGTCCTGTCCGAGGTGCAGGGCGAGGACGGCTTCCACCTCACCGTGCGCTGGACGCCCCGGCAGGAGAAGCGGTTCCGCGAGCTGTGACGGGGGAGGGGGGCTGTCTGCCCCCCGCTCGGCCGTCGGCCGAGCCCCCCCGAGGGTACTTCCGGACAGATGGAGACCGGGGCGCGTGGTCAGGGTCCGGGCCGGTGCGCCTGAGGCCGCGGGAGCGCGAGGTAGACGCTGTCGCACCATTCGTCGCGCCACAGGAACGTGCGTGCGGCGCGGCCCGTCTCGCGGAAGCCGAGCCGGGCGAGAAGGGCGAGGCCGGCTGCGTTGCGGGGGTCGACATCGGCGGTGAGCGCCGGCACGGCATGGCGGACGAAGAGGAGGGGCAAAAGCGCCGACATCGCCTCGAAGGCATAGCCCCGGCCCCAGTGGTCGGGATGGAGGATGAAGCCCACCTCGGGCGGGGCCCAGGCGCCGGCCTTGCCGAGGATGCGGCCCTCGCGCACGATCACCCAGTCGTCGCTGCCGTTCTCCGGGCAGCCGCAGAGGAAGCCGAGGAAGGCGCGCGTCTCCTCGAGCGTCTCGTGTTCGGGGCGCGACCAGTAGCGCATGGCGCGGGGGCCCGACAGGATCGCGTGCAGGTCGTCGAGGTCGTCGGGGCGGGCGCGGCGGAGGAGGAGGCGCGCGGTGCGGACCGGGTCGCGATCCCCGGTGCCGGCAGGATCGGTCATTCGCCCGCCGGCGTGATCACCGTCACGCCCACCGCCGCGGCGCGGGCAAGGCCGGGGTCGAGCGACATCGGGATGTATTCGCCGCGCCGCCAGAGCTCGCCCAGGTCGTCGTAGTGGCGCGAGAGCGGGTGGCCGGACTGGCCCGTCGCGGTGATGAAGACCGAACTGTCGGGGTCGGCGAAGTCGTAGACGCCGCGGTAGCCCGCGCCATGGGTGTTGAGGAAGGGGTCGGGGTCGGTGCCCTTGAGCTGGCCCCGCATCAGCGTCTGGTCGCCCCCGCTCGTCGACTGGCGGATGTTCACGACGAGGCCGAGGCCGGGGATCGTGCCCAGCACGTCGTGATCGTGGGTGGCCTGGTGCAGGTCGCCCCAGCGCAGCGCCTCGAGATTGGTGCCGTGGCGCTCGGTGATCCAGAGAAGCGCGTCGTCGAGCGCCCGGCGCGCGGTGTCCTCGCAGGTCTCGACCTCGTCGGTCTGGATCACGTCGCACCAGGCGCCGGCGCCGTCGACGTCGCGGAAGACGCGCTCGAGGAAGACGGGCTCGACCTGCGTGAAGGACCGCGCGAGGGGGCCGAGCTCGTCGCGGATCAGACGGTCCTGCAGGGCGCGGACCCACGCGGCGTAGAGGAGCGGCTCGGGCAGGTGTTCGCTCATCTCGCCGTTCCACTCGGCGAGAAGCTGGAGCGCGCGTTCGCGCAGCCGCTCGGGCGTGCCTTCGGGCGCGGGGTCGCCGGCGTACCAGAGGTTCGCGCCGATCAGCGGCAGGAGCGAGCGGGCGGAGTAGGAGACGGTGTCGAGCTGCGCCTCGATGAAGCTCTCGCGGGTGTGGACCTCGCGCGCCTGCATCAGCCGGCGCCAGCGCTGGATGCGCTGCGTGTCGCCCCAGTGGTGGCTGACGTGGAAGGGGAAGGGCTGGTCGGTGATCCGGTTGTTGGTGTTGCCGAGGATGCCCCCCGGCGGATCGACGACGCCCGGGTTGGCGGCAGGGCCCATGAGCCCCTGCCAGCGGTTCTCGGGCAGCCAGCCGGGCGTCGGCAACCGGCCTTCGCTCTGGTGGCGGGCCGACCGGCGCGGCATGGCGCCCACCATCTGCATCGCGACCCTCTCGCGGTCGGCGAGCGTCCAGTTCTGGCTCGGCGCGACGAAGCCTTCGCCC
>DAINOF010000030.1:0-14077 GCA_036735505.1 Paracoccaceae bacterium | reverse complement strand
CCCGCCGCGATGGCCTCGTCGACGCTGCCCGCGCGCATCAGCGCGAGGACGGCGGAGGCCGAGGTGTCGTCGGGGGCGAGCGCCGTCCAGCCGAGCGAGACGACGTGGCCAGGCGGCGTGATCCCCGCGAGGTCGAAGTGATGGCCGGGCAAGATCGGGCCGTTGTCGGACCACTGGAGCGTGATCGTGACGGGCTCGGCGTCCTTCACGCGGATGATCGAGGGGCGCGAGCGGAGCGGCTTCCAGCCCTCGGGCGTCAGGACCTCGCCGGGGTCGTCGGGGTTCAGGCGCTCGATGTAGAGGTCCTGGTCGTCGAGATAGGACGCGGTCGGCGCCCAGCCGAGCCGGTCGCTGCGCCCGGCGAGGACGGCGGGCGCGCCGGGGATCGTGGCGCCGATCACGCCGCCCGTCGAGAGGTCGAGCGCGGCGAGGTACCAGATCGAGGGGGCCGAGAAGGCGAGATGCGGGTCGCTCGCCATCAGGGTGCCGCCGGCGGCGGAGCGGGAGGGCGCGGCGGCCCAGGCGTTCGAGGCGCCGCCGAAGCCCCGCGCGGGGGCGGGGTCGAGCGGGTCGCGGGGGGAAGGCGACGAGGCCAGGCGCGGCAGGTCGGGGAAAAGCGCCGCATATTCGGGAAGGTCGATCACGGCCGCGCCCGGCGCGTCGGGAAGGATGTCGCGGACGCGGTCGGGCGGCAGCATCAGCGAGACCCGCGCGCGCAGCACCTCGTTCTGCAGCTGGTCGGACAGGCGCAGCGCCATGAGCTTGCCGATGGCGATGCTGTCGGCCGGGGTCCAGGGGGCGAGTTCGGGCCGGAACAGCCAGAATTCGGGCGCGCCGCGGCCGAGCGCCTCGGAGTTCACGATCTCGAGCCAGGCGTTCACGCCGCGGGCATAGGCCTCGAGCGCGGCGATGGTGGGTTCGTCTTGCGCCGCCACCGAGGTCACCGCGAGGCTGTAGAGGTCGAGCCGCCGCAGGAGCTCGTCGATGCGCAGGGTGCGTTCGCCGAAGATCTCCGACAGCCGCCCCTGCGCGGTCCGGCGCAGCATGGTCATCTGCCAGAGCCGGTCCTGGGCATGGGCGAAGCCCAGGCCGAAGAACACGTCGGCGTCGCTCGACCCCGAGATGTGTGGCACGTTGGCGTTGTTGCGCACGATCTCGACCCGGTCCGAGATCCCTGCGCTTTCCCAGGTGGCCGAATAGTCGGGGATCGACCGCGCGAAGAACCAGTAGACGAGCACGAGAAGCGCCGCGCCGAGCACGACCGCGCCGACGAACAGTCTCAGGAGCCAGTGGAAGATCGTGCCCATTGCTGTCCGTGTTGACGGTGGCGGTGCACCGGTTACTTAGGGCGCGGATTTAGGACAATCCGGCAGGGGAGGAAAGCCATGGCGAAGGTCGCGTTTCTGGGTCTGGGCGTGATGGGCTACCCGATGGCGGGGCATCTCGCCGCGAAGGGCCACGAGGTCACGGTCTACAACCGCACGCCGGCCAAGGCCGAGGCCTGGGTCGCCGCGCATGGCGGCGTGCGCGCGCCCACGCCGCGGGAGGCGGCCGGGGGGGCCGAATTCGTCATGGCCTGCGTCGGCAACGACGACGACCTGCGCGGCGTCTGCACCGGACCCGACGGCGCCTTCGGCGGGATGGCGCCGGGGTCGGTCTTCGTCGACCACACCACCGTCTCGGCCGCGGTCACGCGCGAGATGGCCGAGGCGGCGGGCGGGCGCGGGCTGAGTTTCGTCGACGCGCCTGTGTCGGGCGGGCAGGCGGGGGCGCAGACCGGTCAGCTCGTCGTGATGTGCGGCGGGGACGCCGAGGCCTATGCCCGGGCCGAGCCGGTGATCGCGGCCTATGCCAAGCTCTGCCGGCGGCTGGGCGGGACCGGGAGCGGGCAGCTTGCCAAGATGGTCAACCAGATCTGCATCGCGGGGCTCCTGCAGGGGCTGTCGGAGGGGCTGCATTTCGCCGAGAAGGCGGGGCTCGACGGCCGGGCGGTGGTCGAGGTGATCAAGGGCGGCGCGGCGGGGTCGTGGCAGATGGCCAACCGGCACGAGACCATGCTCGACGATCGCTTCGACCACGGCTTCGCGGTGGACTGGATGCGCAAGGACCTTGGCATCTGTCTTGCCACGGCGGAGGAGACGGGCGCGAGCCTGCCGGTGACGGCGCTGATCGACCAGTTCTACAAGGACGTCCAGAAGATGGGCGGTGGGCGCTGGGACACCTCGAGCCTGATCCGGCGGCTGCGCGCGATGGAATAGGGGGCGGGGGGCTCTGCCCCCGTCGCCTTCGGCGACTCCCCCGGAGTACTTTGACCAAGATGAAGCGGGCGGGTCAGCTGCGGGACAGCCGGGCCGCGCCGAGCCAGAGGACGAGAAGGCCGAGCGCCGCGACCGCGTTCCAGGTGGCCATGGAGAGGCCGAAGAGCTCCCAGGCGACCGCGTCGCAGCGGACGAGCGGCGCCGCCATGATCTGGTCGAGAAGCTGGTCGGGCGACACGCCGCTGATCGGCCCCGCGCTGCAGGTGTCGGGGCCGGGCCACCAGCCGCGTTCGACGCCGCTATGGTAGAGGCCGAGGCCGCCGGTCGCCGCCGCGGTGGCCGCGCCGAGGAGGGGCAGGAGCGGGCCGGGCAGGGCGAGCGCGAGGAGGCCCGCGGGCACGGCCGCCATGTAGGGGTAGCGCTGCCAGTAGCAGAGCGTGCAGGGCGCGAGCCCGCCCAGGTACTGGAAGCCCCAGGCCGCGAGGAGCATGGCCGCCGAGCCGAGCGTCGCGGCGAGGATCAGGTTGCGTCGGGAGAGCAGGGTCACAGGAAGCGCACCGCGTAGAAGCCGCCGACGAGGATCACGACGAAGAGCGTGAACATCAAGCCCAGCCGGCGCTCGATGAAGTCACGAATGGGTGCGCCGAACTTCCACAGGAGCGCCGCCACGATGAAGAACCGCAGGCCGCGCGCGACGACGCTGGCCAGGAGGAAGACCCAGATGTTGAGGCCCGTCGTCCCCGAGAGGATGGTGATGACCTTGTAGGGGAAGGGCGTCACGCCGGCGATCAGAACGGCCCAGGCGCCCCAGGCGTTGTAGTTCTCGGCGAAGTCGCCGAAGTAGGCGTCCTTGCCGTAGAACTCGAGGACCGGACGCCCGAGGCTTTCGAAGAGGCCCCAGCCGATCGCGTAGCCCGCGAGGCCGCCCGCGACCGAGGACACTGTGGCCAGCGCCGCGATCCGGAACGCCATCTGCGGGCGCGCGATGATCATCGGGATCATCAGGACGTCCGGGGGGATCGGGAAGACCGAGGATTCGATGAAGGCGACGACGGCGAGCGCCCACATCGCGTGTCCGCTCGCGGCAAGCGAGATCGTCCAGTCATAGAGCCGTCTGAGCATGAACTTGCCTCGCTGCTGCCGGCGAGCATTCGCCGGCACGAGGCGCCGTCGTCAAGGCGGATCGGCGGCTTTTTCCGGGAAGCCGCGCTTGGCGGCGGAATCCGGCACGGGCCTCGGCGCGCGCCTTGCGCTTTTCCCTCTGGCCCGGGACCGCGCGCCGCGCTAGGGAAGAGCCGGGCCCGAGTGGCGGAATGGTAGACGCAGGGGATTCAAAATCCCCCGCCGAAAGGCTTGTCGGTTCGAGTCCGACCTCGGGTACCACAGTGCTTTTTGCAATCGGTTACGGCTAGGCCTGATTCACGGCGAGTACGGCTTTCTGTTCCGACTCCCCCGCTCGACTCCCACTGGAAGCTCCGCGAGACAGGTTTGCCGGCCGGACGGGCCAATGAGCGCGCCTCAGGCGAGGCGCAGGGCGAGTTCCTCCCACAGCGACGCATAGGCGCGGGCCGCGGCCGAGGCGGGGCGCGCGACGGCAGCGGGAAGCCGATCGACGCCCATCCGCTCGACATCGGTCGAGAACGGGACCGCCGCCTGCAGGAAGCGCGTCCCGTCCTGCGCGACAAGCCGCGCCATCGTTTCGCCGTGGAGGCTCTTGCGCCTCTCCACCATCGAGAAGAACGGCAGGAGCTTCCTCCGGCTGAGGTCGTGCTCGTCGAAGAAATCGAAGAGCTGCGCGAGCGTGCGTTCCGACAGCGTCGTCGGGATCACCGGCACGACAACGCGGTCCGCGGCCCGGAACACGTTTTCCGACAGGATCGACAGGTTCGGCGGGCAGTCGAGCAGGACGAGGTCGTAGTCGCCCTGCGCGGGCTTCAGCGCCTTGCGGAGCCGCGAGCGGCTGTTCTTGAGCCCGTGCAGCAGGACGTCGAAATGCCTGAACGTCAGGTTCGACGGCAGGATGTCGAGGTTCTCGAAGTCGCTTTCCCGGATGGCGTCGATCAGCCGGTCGGCTTCGGTGAAGAACCGCTCGCGCGTGAGCTTCGTCGACGGCTTGATGCGGAAGTAGAAGCTCGAGGCGCCCTGCGGGTCGAGGTCGCACAGAAGCGTCCGGCGCCCCGACCGGGCCGCGAGGACGGCGAGGTTGACGGCGGTGGCCGTCTTTCCCACGCCGCCCTTGTTGCTGTAGCACGCGACGACCTGCATCCTCAGACCCCCTCGGCGCCGATCCAGCGCGCGTAGCGGCGGCGCACGGCCCCTTCCGTGAAGCCGGCGAGGCTCTCTCCAACCCGCAGCCGCTGGGCTGCCTGGCGCTGGTGCAGGATCGCCGTCAGCGCGCCGATGCTCGCCGCGATGGCAAGGTCCGTCTTCCGCCGGGGCGCGCCCGGCGGCAGGAGCTTCTGGAGCGAGGCCGACTGGACGGCATGGTCGTTGAACCGCCCGAGCTCGTCCTGAAGCGCCTTCAGGGGGCGGATGAGGGGCTTCAGCTCGGCCTCGCCGAACACGGGGGTGGCGAACTCGAGGAGGTAGCGCAGCTTCTTGCAGCGGATGCGCAGGTCGTGGACCTCGGCGTCCGGACTGGCCGGCCCGATGCGCCGCGCCGCGGCCCGGGTGGTGCGCCAGCGCCGCCGGATGAGGTCGCGCAGGACCCCGTTCACCGGGCGCGCGCCGTCCGGGCCGGCCTCGGCCTGCCCCGGGTCGTCGAAGCGACGGGTAAGCGCCGCCATCTCCGCCCCGTAGCCGGGGCTGCGCAGCCACTGCGCGAGACGCCGCTGCTCCTGCGCGCGCTTGCGCGCAAGGCGGTCGAAGAGCAGCTCGAGCCCCTCGTGCAGCCCCTCGGGAAGGATGCCGGCGTACTGGTCGCGGTCGAGAAGCTGGACGTCGAGATCCCGCAGCGCCCCGGTCCGCGCCATGAGCGCGCGGGTCGCGTCGCCGAGGCCCTGCCGCTCGGCCTCGGAATAGACCCCCCGGAACAGCGAGACGACCGAGCGGACCTTGCGGAAGGCGACGCGGTAGTCGTGCAGGAACTCGGTGTCCCAGTCTGCCGCGATCCCCGCCTCGCTTTGCCGTGCGCCCCCGAGCCAGTCGCGCACCATCCGGTTCGTCATCTCGAAGGCGGGGGTGCCGGGCGGCACCGCGGCGCGCGGGCCCGCCTCGGCCGGCGCGTCCTCGGCGCCGAGGAGACGGTAGAGGTCCGAGGCCGCCGCGGGCAGCCCGTCGAGATTGGCCACCCCCGAGGCGATCGTCTGGAAGGCGGCGTCGTAGCCGCGCAGGCCCTGCACCGTGGCGATGGTGGCCCCCCCCGGCCCGTGCCCGCGCAGCGTGACGAAGCTGAGCCGCGCGACGGTCTTGCGCTCGTCGTCAAGAAGGCTGAGGTCGCGGCAGCACGCCGTGCCCTCGGCCCGCGGCAACAGGCACCGAAGCGGCGAGACCGTGCCGAGCGCGGCCTTGAGCGCCCCCTCGGGCAGGTCGGCCACGAGCCTCGGGTGACCCGCCACGTCCTGGCTGAGCGGGCCGTCCGACCCGCCGACGAGAAGAAGCCGGCCGCCCGCCTCGATGAGCGCGCGGCCCGAGCGCCGGATCGACCCGTCGATGCTGTCGAGAAGCCGGAAGGGGCGCTCACCGCCGTGCAGGTCCTCGACGCCGACGAAGCTCTCGAGGTGCGGCGCGAGATCCGTCGGCTCGCGGGGCGTGCCGAGGATGATCGTGGTCGCCTGTGCGTGTGCCTTCATGACTCCTGCTTCTTGATCGGTGTCTTCAGGTAGTCCTCGATCAGCCGCTCGATGATCTTCTGGACGCTCGTCTCCTCCTCGATCGCCCGCACCTTGAGCGCCTTCAGAGTCTTGCCGTTCAGCCGAAGCGACGTGTTCTTCTTCTCGTCCTTCTTCAGCTTGACCTTGACGTCCCCATCCCTGCCCATCCGATCCCGCCCCGTTGCGATGTCATGACGTCATCTATCGTTCCCCGGAACACGCGGGTCAAGGACCGGAACTCGCCTCAAGCGTGTTTTTTTCGAAGCCGGGCTGAAGGGGGCGGGCCGAGTTCTGCACAGAAATCGTGGACAAGTCTGTGAGTAAGGACCCTTTCGTCGACAGAAATGCAACGACTTCCTGACGTTTGCGTTAAGGCGCCTAAAAATTGAGCAGAGGCGTTGGCGGAAGGGATCGCGGGCCGTCGGACAGCCGGCGCGGCCGCTGCGGCGATGGTGTCCGGGACCGAAGGGGCCGACACGAAGCTGTCGCGTTCTTTCGGCACGGTCGCGCCGGGACTGAAGGAGATCAGGGACAATGGACACACCTCTCGAAAAGGACATCGCGGCCGACTGGCTTCAGGCGGAACTCGCCGACACGCTCGACGAGGATTACGAGCTCGAACTGTCCGAGCCGGCGCTCACGGCCGAGATCCGGCGGCTCTACAAGGAGGCGCATCCCGACACGATCGACCGCCGCACCTACTTCACCGAGCTCCTGCGCCTGCAGTCCGAGCTCATCAAGCTCCAGGACTGGGTGCAGTACCACAAGGAGCGGGTCGTGGTGATCTTCGAGGGCCGCGACAGCGCCGGCAAGGGCGGCGTGATCAAGCGCATCACCCAGCGCCTCAACCCCCGCGTCGCCCGCGTCGTCGCGCTTCCCGCTCCGAACGACCGCGAGAAGACCCAGTGGTACTTCCAGCGCTACGTGCCGCACCTGCCCGCGGGCGGCGAGATCGTGCTCTTCGACCGATCCTGGTACAACCGCGCGGGCGTCGAGCGCGTCATGGGCTTCGCCACGTCCGACCAGGTCGAGCAGTTCTTCAACGACGTGCCAGAATTCGAGCGGATGCTGGTGCGCTCGGGCATAAGGGTGGTCAAGTACTGGTTCTCGATCACGGACGAGGAGCAGCAGCTGCGCTTCCTCATGCGGATCTACGACCCGATGAAGCAGTGGAAGCTCTCGCCCATGGACCTGCAGAGCCGCGTGCGGTGGGAGCAGTACACCAAGGCCAAGGAAGAGATGTTCCACCGCACGAACATCCCGGAAAGCCCGTGGTACATCGTGCAGGGCAACGACAAGAAGCGCGCGCGGCTCAACTGCATCGACCACTTCCTGTCGCTGATGCCCTACGAGCCCGTCCCGCACGAGGAGATCACGCTGCCCGACCGGATCTACAACGCCGATTACGAGCGCGATGTCCTTCCGCCCGAGCTCTACGTGCCCTCGAAGTACTGACGCGACGCGGCGCGGGAGGTCCTCCCGCGCCCCTCAGCCCGCCATGTACTCGGCAAAGCCCCGGCCGGTCTTCCGGCCGAGATAGCCCGCGTGCACCATCTGCTTGAGAAGCGGGCTCGGGCGGTACTTCGGGTCGTCGAAGCCCGAATAGAGCGTCTCCATGATGTTCAGCACCACGTCGAGCCCGATCAGGTCGCCCAGCGCGAGCGGCCCCATCGGGTGGTTCGCGCCGAGCTTCATCATGCTGTCGATGTCCTCGGGGGCCGCCAGCCCCTCGTAGACGCAGTTGATCGCCTCGTTGATCAGCGGCGCGAGAAGGCGGTTCACGATGAAGCCGTAGCTGTCCTTGGACACCCGCGGCGTCTTGCCGATGGCCTGCGTCGCCTCGGTCACCGCGGCGGCGACCGCGTCGGTGGTCTGGAGCGCGCGGATGATCTCGACGAGCTGCATCACCGGGACCGGGTTGAAGAAATGCATGCCCACCACCCGGCCCGGATGCGTCGAGGCGGCGGCAAGCTGGGTGAGCGAGATCGAGGAGGTGTTCGAGGCGAGGATCGCGTCCTCGCGGCAGATCGCGTCGAGCCTGCCGATGACTCCGGTCTTGACGTCGAGCCGCTCGACGATGGCCTCGATCACCAGATCGCGGTCCGCCATCGGCTCGAGCATGGTCGCGACCGTGACGCGGCCCAGTGCCGCCTCGGCCTCGGCCTGCGTCAGCACCGCCTTCTTCACCTGCCGGGCGAGGCTCGCCTCCATCGTGGCCCGCGCCCGGTCGAGCGCCGCCTCGCTCAGGTCCTGCAGGACGACGGGGTAACCGGCGACCGCGAAGACCTGCGCGATCCCGTTGCCCATCGTGCCCGCGCCGATCACGCCGACGCTCGCGATGCTCGTCATCCCCTGGTTCCCCTCGACACTCTGCTTCGCTGGCCGACACCGGACAGACGCCGCGCGACGAAACCACCGTTTCGGAACTCCTGCATGACGGCTCTGCGAAGAATTCGTCGCATCCTCGGCCTCCCACCGCCCCGACGGGGGATGCGGCAATGCGCGCGCCCCCGGCGGCAGCGGGTGGCCTCGCCCCCCGACGTTGGCTTAAACTGTCGCGCGGCGGCCGCGGTGCCGGTCCTGCCACGGGCTGCCAGGGGGAAGGCCGATGTCGCTGTCGGACGTCAGGGAGGATCCGGTCGAGACGACAGATTCCGCGCCGCATGCCCGCGAGGCCCACGATGTTCTCGCGGGCCTCGGCTCGGCGCCGCAGGGGCTCGACGCCGGCGAGGCGGCGGAGCGGCTCGCAAGGTTCGGGCCGAACGCGATCCCGTCAGGCCGCGGACGCCACCCGCTCTGGCGCTTCCTGTCGCAGTTCGACAACGCGCTGATCTACTTCCTGCTCGCCGCCGCCGCCGCCGCCGCCGCGCTCGGCCATTTGGTCGACACGGGCGTGATCGTCGCCGTGGTGGTGGTGAACGCCGTCGTCGGCTTCCTGCAGGAAGGCCGGGCCGAAAGCGCGCTGGCCGCGCTGCGCGACATGGTCGCGCCGCAGGCCGCCGTCCTGCGGGACGGGGTGCGCGCCACGGTCCCCGTGGCCCTGGTCGTGCCTGGCGATGTCGTCCTGCTCGAGGCTGGGGACCGGGTGCCGGCCGACCTGCGGCTTCTCAGGGCGCGGAACCTCGGAATCGACGAGGCGATCCTGACGGGCGAGTCGGTGGCGGCGACCAAGGACGCCGCGCCCGTGGCCGCCGACGCGCCGCTCGGCGACCGATTCTCGATGGCCTGGTCGGGGACGCTCGTGACCACGGGGCAGGGCACCGGCGTCGTCGTGGCGACCGGCACGCAGACCGAGATCGGCCGCATCAGCGCGCTTCTGGGCGGGGTCGAGACCCTGAGCACGCCGCTCCTGCGCCAGATCAACGCCTTCGCCCGCCGCTTCACGCGCGTCGCCTTCGCGGGCTCGGCCCTGCTCTTCGCCTTCGCCGTCTGGGTCCGCGACTTCGCCTGGAGCGAGGCGCTCATGGCCGTCGTCGCGCTCGCCGTCGCGGTCATCCCCGAGGGCCTGCCGGCGGTCATCACGATCACGCTCGCCATCGGCGTGCAGCGCATGGCCGGGCGCAACGCGGTCATCCGCAAGCTGCCGGCGGTCGAGACGCTCGGCGCGACCTCGGTGATCTGCTCGGACAAGACCGGCACGCTCACCCGCAACGAGATGACTGCCCGCCGCCTTGTCACCGCCGGCCATGCGGTCTTCGTCGACGGCTCGGGCTACGATCCGGGGCCGCACCGCATCCTTCGGGATGAGGACAGAGGCGCGGACGGCGGCGAGGCGGCCCGGGCGCTGGTCCGGGCAGGGCTTCTGTGCGGCGACGCGCGGCTCGCAAGCGATGCGGGCGCGTGGCGGGTCGAGGGCGACCCGATGGAAGGCGCGCTCGTCACGCTCGCCCACAAGGCGGGGCTCGACCCGCAGGCGACGCGCGCCGCGTGGTGCCGCCGCGACGAGATCCCCTTCGACGCCGCGCACCGCTACATGGCGACGCTGCACGACACGCCCGACGGCGGCCGAACGGCCGTCCTCAAGGGCGCGCCCGAGGCGGTGCTCGCCATGTGCGCCGAGCAGCGCGGCCCGGGCGGCCCCGAACCGCTCGACCACGGCTTCTGGGTCGGCCGCGTGGCCGAGGCCGCCTCGCAGGGCGAACGGGTGCTCGCCTTCGCGCAGACGGCGCTCCCGCCCGACACGGCGCGGCTCGACCCGGACGCGCTCGGGAACGGCGCCTGTCTGCTCGGGATCGTGGGCTTCATCGACCCCCCGCGCGACGAGGCGGTGCGCGCCATCGCCGACTGCCGCTCGGCGGGCATCGAGGTGCGGATGATCACCGGCGACCACGCCGCCACGGCCCATGCCATCGCCGCCCAGCTCGGCCTCGCCGACGATCCGGTCGTGCTTCGGGGCGCCGACCTCGACCGGATCTCCGACGCCGACCTGCCCCGCGCCGTCGCCGCGACGCAGGTCTTCGCCCGCACGAGCCCAGAGCACAAGTTGCGTATCGTGCGCGCGCTCCAGTCCGAGGGGCGGGTGGTGGCGATGACCGGCGACGGGGTGAACGACGCGCCCTCGCTCAAGCAGGCCGACGTGGGCATCGCCATGGGCCTGAAGGGCACCGAGGCCGCCAAGGAAGCCGCGCAGATGGTGCTCATGGACGACAACTTCGCCTCGATCGTCGCCGCGGTGAACGAGGGGCGGACGGTGCACGACAACATCCGCAAGGTCGTGGGCTGGACGCTGCCGGTGAACGGCGGCGAGGCGATGGCCGTCATCGTCGCCATCCTCGCGGGCTTCGCCATGCCGATGAGCCCGGTCCAGATCCTCTGGGTCAACCTCGTGCTGGCCGCCACCTTCGGCCTCGCGCTGGCCTTCGAGCCGGCCGAGCCCGGCGTCATGCGCCGCCCGCCGCGGCGCGCCGACGCGGGGCTTCTCACGCCGTTCATCCTGTGGCGGATCGTCGTCGTCTCGCTCCTCTTCGGCGCGCTTGCGCTCGCGGTCTTCTTCTGGATGCTCGATCGGGGCCGCGGGCTCGGGGCCGCGCAGACCATGGTGGTGAACGCGATCGTCGTGATGTCGATCTTCTACGCCTTCAACGTCCGCTACCTGCACGTCGGGTCGCTGTCGCTTGCCGGAGTGCGGGGCACGACGGCCATCTACCTCGCGCTCCTTGCGGTCGCGGCGGCGCAGGCCGCCTTCACCTGGCTGCCTCCGATGAACGCCGTCTTCGGCACCCGGCCGCTGACCGCCGCCGAAGGCGGCATCGTCCTCGCCCTCGGCGTGGCCATCTTCGTGGGGCTCGAGGCCGAGAAGCGGCTCGTCCGCGGCTGGTTCGACGATTAGTTCGGCGGGACCGGATGAGCGCGCGCCTTCTTCTCTTCAACAAGCCCTTCGGCGTCCTGTCGCAGTTCACCGGCGACGGCGACACGCTGGCGCGGTTCATTGGCGCGCCCGGGGTCTACCCGGCGGGACGGCTCGACCGCGACAGCGAGGGGCTGCTGCTCTTGACCGACGACGGGCGGCTGCAGACGCGCATCGCCGACCCGCGCTTCAAGCTCGCCAAGACCTACCTCGTGCAGGTCGAGGGGGTGCCGTCGGAAGAGGCGCTCGCGCGGCTTCGCGGGGGCGTTCACCTCAAGGACGGCATGACCCGGCCAGCCGAGGCGTCCCTTGTTCCGCCGCCGGCGCTCTGGCCGCGCGACCCGCCGGTGCGGTTCCGCAAGACGGTGCCCGACGCGTGGCTTCGCCTCATTATCCGCGAGGGGCGCAACCGGCAGGTGCGGCGGATGACGGCGGCGGTGGGCCATCCCACGCTGCGGCTCGTGCGCTGGGCCGTGGGCGACTGGACGCTCGAGGGTCTGGCACCCGGCGCCTGGCGCGAGGTCGAGGCCACGCCCCGCTGAGACCTCCGCTGCCGGGACGCGCACCGGTTTCGCCGCCGGGGTGCCTTGATGTCGCCCTCCTGCTGGCCGACCACACGCTCTGCCCTGCAGCGGTGACCAGAATGCCTGCGTTTCGATTCGTTCTTTCGCGGTTCCTCGCGCCGCGCCATCTCCTCGTGATCGCGGGGCTCTGCGCCGCGGTAGGCGTCGTGCTGGCCTATGCGGCGGTACACGACGCGGCCGAACGCAAGCTCGCCCTGCGGCAGGGCCCGCCGCCGGCGGTCGCGGTCGAGGACTACCGGTCGATGGTGCACCGCGGCCCGGCGGGCGAGGTCGTCCTGCGCGCCCACGTCGATCTCGAGGCCGCCTTCGTCTTCACCCTTCCCGGCTCCGAGACGCGCGCGCTGCTCGTCCCGCTGTTCCCGGTCGGTGACGCGGCGGCGCGCGAGGCGCAGGGCGTCCTCTTCCTGCCCGACACGGGCGCGGGGCTGCCCGATGCCGCAACGCTCGTCCGAAGCGACCCGTCCGGCTGGGTCGAGCTCAACGGGGTCGAGGCCGACGCCGGGCCGTTCCGGCTGATGCTCGCAGGCGCGCTCGCCGCCGAGGGGCGCGCGCTCGCGGCGCGCGTGACCGTCGTCAGCCCCTTCCCCGGCGGACGCGCGGCGGCGCTCCGGCCGCCCGCCCGCCCGCCGCTCGGCTGGGCGCTGTTCCTCTCCGCGGCGCTGGGATTCCTTGCCGCCGGCCTCGTCCTCGAGGCGCGGCGGCCCGCGCCCGCGGCCCGGCGCGCATCCGGGCAAGCCCGGACGCCTGTCGCCTCGGGCCGCTTCGCCCCCCTGCCGCCGGAGGAGGACGACATTCCCGCCGAAGGCGCCTCCACCTCGTCCGCAGCCCGGGCGCTGGTCCGGGCGGGGACGGCCGGCCTCCTCGGCCTCGCCCGCGCGCTCCGCACGGGTCTTTGCGAGATCAGAAGTTCACGGTGACGCCGGGCAGGCGCAGCGCCTTCACGAGGTCGCGCAGTTCCTGCCGCGCGGCGACATTCGAGATGTTCATCTGCCCCTTCACACCGATGTCGCGCAGGTCAAGCAGCGTGAGCCCGCGCGGGAACAGCTCGCGGAAGATCACCCGCTCGGAAAAGCCCTGGACGACGCGGAACCCGATGCGCCGAGCCAGTTCCGCCAGCGCGCCGGCCATCTTCTCCTTGTTGTGCATCTGCTGGGTGGGCACGCGGTTGCGCACCACGATCCAGTCGATCGGCTTCAGCCCCGCCTGTGCCCGCAGCTGTCGCGCGTTCCAGACCATCTCGGAGTAAATCGACGGTCCGAGGATCCGGTTCGTGTCGGGGTCGAAATGCGCCAGCAGGTCGAAGTCGACGAAACTGTCGTTCAGGGGCGAAACCAGCGTGTCGGCCAGCGAATGCGCCACCTGGCTCAGGCGGGTGTGCGATCCGGGGCAGTCGATCAGGATGAAGTCGAAGTCGCCCTCCATCCCCGCCACGGCGGCGGACAGGCGGCGGTCGAAGACGTTTTCGCCCGGCGCGAGTTCTTCCCGGTCGATCTCGGGCAATTCGGCATAGGCCGGCGTCGGCAGGGCAATGCCGGACTTCTCGACGAAATGGCGGCGGTTCTCGATGTAGCGCCCGAGGCTCTTCTGCCGCAGGTCGAGGTCGAGTGTGCCGACCCGGTGCCCGAGGCGCGCGAGCGCGGTGGCAAGATGCATCGAGGTCGTGGACTTGCCCGAGCCGCCCTTCTCGTTGCCGACCACGATGATATGCGCCATGTCCCTGCCCCTGACCTGCGAAGGACAGCGCAGTCCTTCGGTTCCTCCCACCATATGTTGTGGTGTCGCGCGAGGAAAGGGTGTCGACGCGCGGCGGGTCCGAATTCGGTGTGGATATCCCCGGGGCGGGCTTGCTACTCTGGCCGGGCAGGTGCCCGCCCAGCTGATGGGCGCGGGGGGGAGGGCCGATGAACGCAGCCTACAGACCGGCGGCACTGGTCACTTGCCTGGCGCTGGCCGCCGCCTGCGCGCCGCGCACGGTCGTGCCGACCCTCGCGCTTCTCGACGGCTACCGTGGCGGCTCCGATCCCTGCCGAATCGCCGCGCGAACGGTCGAGTCGCTGACATAGCGGCCGTTGACAA
>DAINOF010000029.1:0-16662 GCA_036735505.1 Paracoccaceae bacterium | reverse complement strand
TCCCAGGCGATCGACAGGCCGAAGATGCCCGCGCCCCGCACCGTCAGATCGACCGTTGCCATTCCCGCGGTCCTTGCCCATAGGTCGCGGGTCGGAACCTAGGACATCGCAGCGTGACCGGCCAGCAGGCAGAGCTCGAATGGCGGGACGGCGTGCCGGTCTCCACCCGGTTCGCCGACCCCTACTATTCGCTGGACGACGGCCTGGCCGAGACCCGGCATGTGTTCCTGGGCGGCAACGACCTACCCGCGCGGCTGCGGCCGGGGCTGCAGGTGGCCGAGCTCGGCATCGGCACCGGCCTAAACCTTCTCGCCCTGATGGCGCTCGCCCGCGCGACGGGACGCGGGCCGGTCCGTTACACCGGCTTCGAGGCCTACCCGATGACGACCGCCGACATGCGCCGCGCGCTCGCGGCCTTCCCGGACCTCGCGGAAGAGGCGGCGCTTCTGCTCGACACATGGCCGAGCGGCGGGCCGCTCTGCGCGGCGCACATCGAGGCGTCCTTCGTCTTCGGCGACGCGCGCGAGACCCTGCGGACCTGGCCCGGCCAGGCCGACGCCTGGTTCCTCGACGGCTTCGCGCCCGCGCGCAATCCCGAGCTTTGGGAGCCCGCCCTTCTGGCCGAGGTCGCGCGGCACACGGCGCCGAGCGGCACGGCGGCCACCTATTCCGCGGCCGGCGCGGTGCGCCGCGCCCTCGCCGCGGTGGGCTTTGCGGTCGAGCGGCGGCCGGGCTATGGGCGCAAGCGGCACATGACAGTGGCGCAGTGTCCTTGACCGAACAGAACCTCAGGCTCGGCATCCTCTACATGGTCGCGACGACGCTGGTCTTCGCGGCACAGGACGTGATCTCGCGCCACCTGGCCGAGACCTACAATGTGATGATGGTGGTGATGATCCGCTTCTGGTTCTTCGCCGCCTTCGTCGTGGCGCTCGCCGCGCGGCAGGCGGGCGGCCTTCGCGCCGCGGCCGCCACGAAGCGACCGGGGCTGCAGGTGATCCGCGGCGTGCTCCTTCCGGCCGAGGTCTGCGTGATGGTGCTCTCCTTCACGCTGATCGGCCTTGTGGAAAGCCACGCCGTCTTCACCACCTATCCGCTGCTCATCGCCGCGCTGTCGGGTCCCGTGCTGGGCGAAAGGGTGGGCTGGCGGCGCTGGACGGCGATCGCGATCGGCTTTGTCGGAGTTCTCGTCATCCTTGCGCCCGGGGCCGGCGTTTTCTCGCCCCTCGCGCTGGTCCCGCTTCTCGCGTCGTTCATGTTCGCGCTCTACGGCCTTCTGACGCGGGCGGTCGCCCGGCATGACGGGCCGGCCACGTCCTTCTTCTGGTCCGGAACGGTTGGCGCGGCCTGGATGACCGCAGTCGGCATCTGGTTCTGGGAGCCGATGTCGGCGCCCGACTGGGCACTGATGGCCTGTCTGTCCGTCATGGGCGTGACGGGCCACTGGCTCCTCATCCGCGCCTACGACGTCGCCGAGGCGAGCGCGGTGCAGCCCTTCGCCTTCCTGCAGCTCCTGTGGATCGCGGTGCTGGGCGTCGCGCTGCTGGGCGAGACCATCGAGGCCAACGTCGCCATCGGCGCGGTCGTGGTCGTCGCTGCGGGGCTCTTCACGCTCTGGCGCGAACGGGTCCGGTCGCAGCGCTAGCGTGCGGCAAGCTCGTCGCTCAGACGCAGGGGCTGGACCTCTCCCGTCAGTCGGGCGCGATACACGGGCAGGCTCTCCATCACCCGCATCACGTAGTTGCGGGTCTCGGCGAAGGGGATCTCCTCGATCCAGAGGACCACGTCGAGATCGCCCGACCTGGGATCGCCGCGCTCGGCCATCCAGCGTATCGGGCGGGACGGACCGGCGTTGTAGGCGGCCGAGACCAGCACGAAGTTCGACCCGAAGCTCTCGATCAGCTGGGCGAGGTAGCCCTTGCCGATGGTGGCGTTGTAGATCGGGTCGGTCAGAAGGCGGCTGCTGTCGAAGTCGAGCGCGAGCCGGCCCGCGACCTCCTGCGCCGTGCCCGGCATCACCTGCATGAGCCCGCGCGCGCCGACGGGACTCGTGGCCGTCGGGATGAACTCGCTTTCGCGGCGCGCGATGGCGAGCGCGAGTTCCATGGGCACGCGCGGGTCCGTCACGCCGAGATCCACCACCGGATAGTAGCCGCGCGGCACCACGATGCCATAGTCCGCAGCCCGCTTCGCGATCGTCAGCGCGACGTAAGGATCGTCCCGCGACAGGGCGAAGTCGATGAGCTGGCCCGCGCCCGTCTCGTCCTGCGTCTCGGCCAGATGGGCAAGGAACCGGGCCGCGATCGGCGTCTCACCGGCCTCGAGGAGGAGAGCGCCGGCGCGGAACACCGAGGACGACGCGATCGGGGCGGTCTGCCAATCGGGATACTCGGTCCGCCCGGTCAGCGCAGGGTCCATCGGAATCTCTGCCTTCTCGGCGGCGAGAAGGCCGTAGAACGAGGTCTGGTGCTCGCCGGCGAAGGCATAGGCCTGCCGCGCGGCCTCGAAATTGCCCAGCGCCTCCTCGGCCCGGCCTTCCCAGTAGCCCGCGCGGCCCATGCTGATCGGCGTCGAGACCGCGACGCGGAAGCGCTGGAAATGGCGCCGGGCGGTGGCCGGGTCGTCGAGCCGCGTCAGAGCCACATAGCCCGCCAGCCATTCGAGCTCGGCATAGTCCGACCCCTCGTTCAGCCCGTGCTCGGCGGCGACCCGGTAGGCCTGCCGCGCCGACCCCTCGCGCAGTTCCCAACGGGCGAGCGACACCCGCCAGTCGGCCCAGAGGCCGGGCCGGCCAAGCGCGTCAGGCGCGCGGGAGAGGGCGAGGTCGATCGCGTCGGCGTTCCGGCCCTTCCGGGCGCGCCAGCGAAAGCGCTCGAAGGCGAGGCCCGGGTCGTTCGCCAGCGCGGCGGGCACGGCGGCGATCAGCGTGTCGACGCCCGGCGCTTCGGCGCGGAGCGTCAGGCGGGCGCGCGCGAGCTTCTGCCATCCGTCCGAGACACGCGGCAGCATCCGCTCAGCCGCCGCCGCCTCGTTCTCCCACAAAAGCATGTCGATCCGCGCTTCGTGATGGGGCCGCACGAGCGCGCCATACCCCTCGAGTATCAGCGCTTCGTCACCCGGCGTCATCGGCTGTGTCCGCCAGGCGAGGACGATCTGCGCCTCGGCCTCGGCTCTGCGCCCGAGCGTTTCGAGTGCCGCGGCCAACGCGAGGGATCCTGTCCCGGTCTGCGGCGGATCGTTCCGGAAGAACGCAGAGACCTCCTCGGGCCGGCGGCCGAGCGGAACCGACGGCTCGGTCCGGCGCCGCAGGAGGTCGAGCCCCGGCCAGTCGGGATTGCGCGCGAGAAAGGCGACCGCCGCGTTGAAATCGCCGTCGCCTGCGCGCAGCCGGTGCCATTCGACCACGTCGCGCCCGACGTCGCCCGCCCGGTGGGCCTCGGCCTGCGCCCTCTCCCAGTCGCGTGCCCGAACCGCGTCCATCGCGGCCGCAAGCGCGCGCGCCTCGGCGCTCTGGGCGGCCGCGGGGGCGACAGCGGACCAGAATGCGAGAAGAGCCACGAGAATCGGGAGGACGAAGCGACGGTGACGCATGGGCGGGAACCCTACTTGGCGCCCCGCGAAGCGCAACACACAAACTTGGCAAGGCTGCGGCACGCGGCTACAAACCCGCCGACGCGCCGCGACCATGGCGCCCGCCGCAGTTGGAGGAGACGCAGATGTTCAAGGGATCGTTCCCGGCGCTCGTGACGCCCTTCAGGAACGGCGCGGTGGACACCGAGGCGCTGAAGAACCTCGTGGAGTGGCACATCGCCGAGGGCAGCGCGGGGATCGTGCCTGTGGGAACGACCGGGGAAAGCCCGACGCTCAGCCACGAGGAACACGAGACGGTCGTCGAGATCGTGGTCAAGGCCGCGGGCGGCCGCGTGCCGGTCATCGCTGGCGCGGGGTCGAACAACACCGCCGAGGGCATCCGCCTCATCCGGCATGCCGAACGGGTGGGCGCGGACGCCGCGCTGGTGGTCACGCCCTACTACAACAAGCCGACGCAGGCGGGCCTGATCGCGCATTACCGGGCGCTGCACGACTGCTGCACGCTTCCCATCATCATCTACAACATTCCCCCGCGCTCGGTCGTCGACATGTCGCCCGCCACGATGGGCGAGCTTGCGAAGCTCCCGCGCATCGTGGGCGTGAAGGACGCCACCGGCGACATCACGCGCGTGTCGAAGCAGCGCGCGACCTGCGGGACGGATTTCGTCCAGCTGTCGGGCGAGGACGCCTCGGCGCTGGGCTTCAACGCGCATGGCGGGGTGGGCTGCATCAGCGTGACGGCGAACGTGGCCCCCCGGCTCTGCGCCGAGTTCCAGGCGGCGACGCTTCAGGGCGACTATGCCCGCGCGCTCGACTACCAGGACAGGCTGATGCCCCTGCACGAGGCGATCTTCCTCGAGCCCGGACTCGCAGGGGCGAAGTACGGCCTGTCGCTTGTCGGCCGCTGTTCCGAAGAGGTGCGGCTTCCGCTCGTGGGCCTGACCGACGGCACGAAGGCGGCCATCCGCGACGCGATGCGGCACGCGGGCGTGATCAACTAGCGGCGCGTCTCCGAAAAGAACCCGTGCGACCGGCGCCGGCGGCGAAGCTGTTCGGCCAGGTGATCGGGATGGGCCGGCGGCTGCGCCTCGTCCTCCTCGCTTTCCTGTTCGAGGCGGGCAAAACGCAGGACCTCGACCAGCATCGCGGTCATCAGGCCGAAGATCAGAAGCCCGTTCGCCGCTGACATGCCCGACAGGAGCCGCCAGTCGTCCGGCAGAAGGACGTCGCCGAAGCCGAGCGTCGTGAAGGCCACGAGCGAGAAGTAGACCGAGGCCTCGAGCGTGACGAAGATCCCGAGCCCGTAGAAGGCGAGCGCCCAGATCCAGACGCCAACGATCACCGTCGAGAACGACCAGAACACCGCCACGCAGAGCACCGCGATGAGCTTGGGCCGGTGCGGCGGCCGGGCGATCCAGCGCACGGAGCGGACGAGCAGCACCTCGAGCGCCCAGAATGTCAGCGCCGACACGACGATGGTCAGCATCATGAGCACGGTGCCGATGGCGAGCTGGACGAGCATGGGCGGCGCCTCCGGCTGCCACTCAAGCGCGGGACGCGGGCCGGCGCAACTGCCGCCGCGCATCTGGAGCAGCGCTTCTGGACTCGGGCCGGGCGAGGTCCTAGATCGCCTCCATGGCGAAATCCGACGAGAACAAGAACTACAAGGTCGTGGCCGAGAACCGCCGCGCGCGCTACGAATACGCGATCGAGGGCGACCTCGAATGCGGGATCATGCTCATGGGGTCCGAGGTGAAGTCGCTGCGCACCGGGCAGGCGAACATCGCCGAAAGCTATGCCGAGGTGAAGGAGGGCGAGCTCTGGCTCGTCAACGGCTACATCGCCCGCTACGAGCCCGCGCGGACCTGGGGGCACGAGGAACGGCGGCGGCGCAAGCTTCTGGTGTCGCGCAAGCAGCTGTCGGACCTGTGGAACGAGACGCAGCGGAAAGGCATGACGCTTGTGCCCCTTGTCATGTACTTCAACCATCGCGGGATGGCGAAGGTGAAGATCGGCGTGGCCAAGGGCAAGAAGCTCGCCGACAAGCGCCAGACCGAGGCCAAGCGCGACTGGGACCGCCAGAAGGCGCGGCTTCTCAAGGAGCACGGCTGAGGTGCGGGCGGGCTGGCCGAGGGCGGTCGCGCTCGCCGTCCTGATCCTGGCCGCCGCACTCGGCTGGATGTCGCTCGGGCGCGGGGACGAGACGCCCGGGGACCTCTTGCGCACGCTCGTCGAGCAGACCGGCGTCGCGGGCGGGGTCGCGGCCTGGGGCGTTCCGGGGGGCGCGGCGGAGCTCGCCGCCGCGGGCCTCGCCGACCGCGGCACCGGCCGGGCCATGACTGTATCGGACAGGCTGCCGGTGGCGAGCCTGACGAAGCCCCTGACGGCGGCCATGGTCCTCGACAGGGTCGATGCGGGGCAGATCGCGCTCGACACGCCGCTCGCCGACATCGACGCGGCCGCCCCGGCGGGGGTGACGGTGGAACAGGCGCTGGCCCATCTCGGCGGCTGGGACCGGCGAACGGACGGCGATCCCTACTGGCTTTCTCTAGCGGAACTTTCCGCACGCGCAGGAGGGGACCCGCCCGCCAGCTGCCGCGACGTCGCCGTCCTGCCGGACGTCGCGCCCGCGCTGCCGGCGGGGCAGGAGTACATCTACTCCAACGTCGGCTATTGCTGGCTCGGTCAGGTCTTCGCGGCCTCGGGCGGTTTCGCCGCCGCGGTCGAGGCGGCCCATGGCCCGGCCTTCTCGGTCGATGCCGCCACCGCGACGGTGGTGCCCGACCCGATCGAGACGGCGGCGGCCGACTGGGCCGTGATGCAGCCCGGCTTGGCCGGCCCCTTCGGCGGCCTCGTCACCGACGCGGCGAGCTACCTCGCCTTCGCGCTCTCCCCGGTCGACGACCGGACGCTGTCGCCGCCGCCCGGCGAGTGGGAGACGAACTACTACGGTCTCGGCTGGCGCGTCTGGCCGCGCGACGGCACGGTCTACCTTACGCATTACGGGTCCATGCCCGGCGTCTTTTCCTTCGTGATCCGCAGGATCGACGGCGGCGCGGCGGTGCTGATCCTGAACGGGTCGATCGCGGAGCACGAAGCCCTCGCTGGCACGGTCGCTGAGCGCCTCATGCGGATGCCCGCGTGGCAGTGAGCCACCGGCTTGCCTCGTGGCGTGCGACGGCCTAGTGGAGAGCGGGGGCGCGAGCGCGGAGCGGGATGGTGGCAGACCACAGGACGACAGTCTCGACGGAATGGCTCGCGGCGCATCTCGACGATCCCGACCTGCGGGTGATCGACGCGAGCTGGTACCTGCCCGACCAGGGCCGCGACGCGAAGGCCGAATATGCCGCGGCCCATATCCCCGGCGCGCGCTTCTTCGACATCGACGAGATCAGCGACCAGCGATCGTCGCTGCCGCACATGGCGCCGCCCGTCGAGAAGTTCATGAGCCGGATGCGCGCGATGGGCGTGGGCGACGGGCATCAGGTGGTGGTCTACGACGGCATGGGGATGTTCTCGGCCCCGCGCGTCTGGTGGACCTTCCGGCTGATGGGGAAGACCGACGTCGCCGTTCTGGACGGCGGACTGCCGAAGTGGAAGGCGGAAGGTCGTCCTCTCGAGGACATGCCGCCCATCCTGCGTGAGCGCCACATGACCGCGAGCCGGCAGAACATGCTCGTCCGCGACGTGACGCAGGTGGCGGCGGCGGCCAAGCTCGGCGATCACGAGATCATCGACGCACGCTCGCCCGCGCGGTTCCGGGGCGAGGAACCGGAACCCCGCGCAGGCTTGCGTTCGGGTCACATTCCGGGGTCCAAGAACGTCCATTACCGGACGCTTCTGAACGACGACGGCACGATGAAGACGACCGAGGAGATGCGGGCGGTGTTCGAGGCAGCGGGCGTGGACCTCGGCAAGCCCGCGATCGCCACCTGCGGGTCGGGCGTGACGGCCGCGATCCTCGCGCTTGCCCTCGAACGGATGGGAAAGGCCCACTGGTCGCTTTACGATGGGTCCTGGGCCGAGTGGGGCATGTACGGCGACCTCAAGGTCGCCACGGGAGACGCATGATGCTGACGAACCTGAAGGACCAGCCGGCCGACAAGATCCTGATGCTGGCGCAGATGTTCCGCGAAGACCCGCGGAGCGACAAGATCGACCTCGGCGTGGGCGTCTATAAGGACGCGGACGGCCACACGCCGGTGATGCGCGCAGTCAAGGCGGCCGAGAAGCGGCTGTGGGAGACCGAGACGACCAAGACCTATGTGGCGCTCGCGGGCGACCCCGCGTTCAACATGGCGATGCGGACGCTGATCCTCGGCGATGCCGTGGCGGCCGACCGGCTGGCCTCGGCCGCGACGCCGGGCGGCACCGGCGCGGTGCGGCAGGCGTTCGAGCTGTTCCGGATGGTATCGCCCGAGGGCACCGTCTGGGTGTCGGACCCGACATGGCCGAACCACGTCTCGATCCTGAACTACCTAGGCATCCCTGTGCGGACCTACCGCTACTTCGACGCCCACGCGCGCGGCGTGGACTTCGCGGGCATGATGCACGACCTCAGACATGCGAAGGCCGGCGACCTCGTGCTGCTGCACGGCTGCTGCCACAACCCCACGGGCGCGAACCTGACGCTGGACGAATGGGGCGCGGTGGCGGACCTGATGCTGGCTTCCGGCGCGCTGCCGATGATCGACATCGCCTACCAGGGCTTCGGCGACGGGCTCGAGGAGGACGCGGCCGGCACGAGGCTTCTGGCCAGCCGCCTGCCCGAGGTTGTCATCGCCGCGAGCTGCTCGAAGAACTTCGGCATCTATCGTGAGCGGACGGGCGCGCTGATCGTCGTGTCTGGCGATGCGGCCACCGCGAAGCTCGCGCAGGGCAACCTCGCCTTCCTGAACCGCCAGAACTACTCCTTCCCGCCCGACCACGGCGCGCGGCTCGTCACCATGATCCTCGGCGACACGGCGCTGAAGGCCGACTGGATGGCCGAACTGGAAGAGGTCCGGACCGGCATGCTGCGGCTTCGCAAGCATCTGGCGGACGAGCTTCGGCAGCGGACGAACTCGGACCGCTTCGACTTCCTCGCCGCGCACCGGGGCATGTTCTCGCGCCTCGGCGCGACACCTGCGCAGGTCGAGCGGATGCGGACCGAGAAGGGCATCTACATGATCGGCGATTCGCGGCTGAACATCGCGGGGCTGAACGACCGGACCGTGCCGATCCTCGCCGAAGCCATCGTCGCCGCCGGGGTCTGACGCCCGCGGTGATCGAGCGGGCGCACCAGAAGGGCGACGCGGCCAGCCTTGCCGTCTATTCCGACTGCGAGCGCTACCGCTACCTTTTGACGCGGGTCTGGGACGGCGGCGGGCGTCGGGGGCTTTTCGTGATGCTGAACCCCTCGACGGCGACCGAGGTGCAGAACGACCCCACCGTGGAACGCTGCGAACGGCGGTCGCGGGCGCTGGGCTACGGCGCCTTCCGCGTCTGCAACATCTTCGCCTGGCGCGCGACAGACCCAAGGGACATGCGCCGCGCGCCCGATCCGGTCGGTCCGGCGAACGACACGGCCATCGCCGAAAGCTGCCTCTGGGCCGATGACATCGTCTGCGCCTGGGGCACGCATGGCGCGCATCTGGGCCGGGGGCCAGAGGTCGAACGGCTGATGCGCGGCACGGGGCGGCCGCTGCACCATCTCGGGCTGACGCAGCAGGGCCACCCGAAGCATCCGCTCTACATCGGCTACGAGGTGCGGCCGATGCCCTGGAATTGAGGCGACGCTTGTGCGGCGGGTCCTGTCATCCCTAGGCTGGGTGCGGACAACGGGCGGAGGACAGCCATGCAATCCGGGATCCCGGGCTTCACCCGAACGAAGATCGCGCTGCCCGAGGTCGCGCTGTCGGTCCACGAAGGCGGCGAGGGGCCGCCGCTCGTGCTGCTGCACGGCTTCCCGCAGACGCACATGTGCTGGGCCCCGGTGGCCCCCGCCTTCGCCCGGACCCATCGGGTGCTCGTGCCGGACCTCCGCGGCTACGGCGACAGCGACGCGCCGCCGGACGACGCCGGTCACAGGGTCTATTCCAAGCGGACGATGGCGCAGGACATCGTCGCGCTGGCCGACCGGCTGGGGATCGGGCGGTTTTCGGTGCTCGGCCACGACCGGGGCGCGCGGGTGGCCTATCGGCTCGCGCTCGACCATCCGGACCGCGTCGCCCGGCTCGGCATCATCGAGGTCATCCCGACGGCCGAGTTCTGGCGCGCCTGGGACGCCGACCTTGCGATGAAGGCCTATCACTGGACCTTCCTCGCCCAGCCCGCGCCGCTGCCCGAAACGCTGATCTCGGCCGATCCCGTGGGCTATGTCGAGACGGCGCTGCGCACCTGGACCCGCGCGAAGTCGCTCGACGTCTTCGCGCCCGAGGCGCTGGCCTCCTACCGTGCCCAGGCGCGCGAGCCTGCGCGGATCGCCGCGATGTGCGCCGACTATCGGGCCGGGGCGACGACCGACCGCGCCCTCGACGAGGCCGACCGCGCCGCGGGGCGGAAGATCGCCGCGCCTCTGATGTTTCTCTGCGGCGAGGACGGCTTTCCGGCGCAGACCGGGGACCCCGCCGCCATCTGGCGGCGCTGGGCTACCCGGGTCGAGTCCGCGACCTGCGTCTCTGGCCATTTCGCGATGGAAGAGAACCCCGGCGCGGTGATCGACACCTTCCTGCCCTTCTTCGCGGCACCGTCCGACTGATCGCAGGAGGGGGCCCGGGCAAAACCGCTTTCCTTCCGGCCGCAAATCTCCTATACGCCCGCATCCGCACGGCGAATGCTCGCCGCAGGCGGACCTCTCCAAGGGCCTCGCTGGACGACATCCCGGCCTGCGCCATGTCCATTTCCCCGAAAGGAGACCCCGATGTCGATTACTGCCGAAGAGAAGACCCGTCTCATCAAGGACTATGCCACCAAGGACGGCGACACAGGGTCGCCGGAAGTCCAGGTGGCGGTCCTGTCGTCGCGGATCTCGACGCTGACCGAGCACTTCAAGACGCACGCGAAGGACAACCATTCGCGCCGCGGTCTCCTGAAGCTCGTGGCCCAACGCCGCAAGCTCCTCGACTACGTGAAGGCCAAGGACGAGGCGCGCTACCAGAGCCTCATCGAGCGCCTCGGGCTTCGCCGCTGACACGACCAGGACGCGCCCTCCGGGGCGCGTTCTTGCATGACGATCCGATGTCCGCACCTCCGGGCCTCACGGGGCGGACGACAGGAAAAGACGAGGCCAGGGGCAATGGGGCCCCTACGCAACGGCGCCGGGAGGGTCCCGCGCCATCGAAGGATGAAAGATGTTCAAAATTTCGAAGAAATCGATCCAGTGGGGCGACGAGACGCTCACGCTGGAAACGGGAAAGGTCGCGCGCCAGGCCGACGGCTCGGTCATCGCCACCTATGGCGAGACTTCGGTCATGGCCAACGTCACCTTCGCCAAGGAGGCGAAGCCGGGCCAGGACTTCTTCCCGCTCACCGTCCATTACCAGGAGAAGTACTACGCCGCGGGCAAGATCCCGGGCGGCTTCTTCAAGCGCGAGGCGCGTCCGACCGAGAAGGAGACGCTGACGTCGCGTCTCATCGACCGCCCCGTCCGGCCGCTGTTCGTCGACGGCTTCAAGAACGAGGTGCTCGTGATGTGCACCGTCCTGAGCCATGACCTCGTCAACGATCCCGACATCGTGGCCATGGTCGCGGCCTCGGCCGCCCTGACGATCTCGGGCGTGCCCTTCATGGGGCCCATCGGCGCCGCGCGCGTGGGCTTCTCGAACGGCAAGTACGTTCTGAACCCGTCCGTGGACGACATGCAGAACCTCCGCAACAGCCCCGAGCAGCGTCTCGACCTCGTCATCGCCGGCACGCAGGATGCCGTTATGATGGTGGAATCCGAGGCCTACGAGCTGACCGAGGCCGAGATGCTGGGCGCGGTCAAGTTCGGCCACGACGCGATGCAGCCGGTCATCGACCTCATCATCGCGCTGGCCGAGGACGCGGCGAAGGAGCCCTTCGACTTCCAGCCCGCCGACTATTCGGCGCTCTACGCCAAGGTGAAGGCCGCGGGTGAGGCGCAGATGCGCGCCGCCTTCGCGATCCGCGACAAGCAGGAGCGGGTCAACGCCATCTCGGCCGCGCGCGACGCCGTCAAGGCCGCGCTCGGCGAAGACGACCTGGCCGACCCGAACCTCGGATCCGCCTTCAAGAAGCTCGAAAGCGCGATCCTGCGCGGCGATGTCGTCTCGAACGGCACCCGGATCGACGGCCGCGACACGAGGACGGTCCGGCCGATCGAGTGCGAGGTGGGCGTGCTGCCCCGCACCCACGGCTCGGCGCTCTTCACGCGTGGCGAGACGCAGGGCCTGATCGTCACCACGCTCGGCACGGGCGAGGACGAGCAGATCATCGACGCGCTGCACGGGAATTTCCGGTCGAACTTCCTCCTGCACTACAACTTCCCGCCCTATTCGGTGGGCGAGGTCGGCCGCGTGGGCTCTCCGGGCCGGCGCGAGATCGGCCACGGCAAGCTTGCCTGGCGCGCGCTGCAGGCGGTCCTGCCCGCACCGACCGACTTCCCCTACACGATCCGGCTCGTCTCGGAGATCACCGAATCGAACGGGTCGTCCTCGATGGCCACGGTCTGCGGCGGCTCGCTGGCGATGATGGATGCGGGCGTGCCGCTGAAGGCGCCGGTCGCGGGCGTCGCCATGGGCCTGATCCTCGAGGAGGACGGCCGCTGGGCGGTCCTGACCGACATCCTCGGCGACGAGGATCACCTGGGCGACATGGACTTCAAGGTGGCCGGCACGGCCGAGGGGATCACCTCGCTCCAGATGGACATCAAGGTCGCGGGCATCACGCCCGAGATCATGGAACAGGCTCTGGCGCAGGCCAAGGATGGCCGGATACACATCCTGAACGAGATGGCGAAGGCCCTGACCGAAGCGGGCGACTTCTCGGTCCACGCGCCGCGGATCGAGACGCTGACCATCCCCACCGACAAGATCCGCGAAGTGATCGGGTCGGGCGGCAAGGTCATCCGCGAGATCGTCGAGCTGTCGGGCGCCAAGGTCGACATCAACGACGACGGCGTCATCAAGATCGCATCCTCGAATGGCGAGGCGATCCAGAAGGCCTACGACATGATCTGGTCGATCGTGGCCGAGCCCGAGGAAGGCAAGGTCTACAAGGGCAAGGTCGTGAAGCTCGTGGACTTCGGCGCCTTCGTGAACTTCTTCGGCAAGCGCGACGGTCTGGTGCATGTCAGCCAGATCGACAGCAAGCGGCTGAACCATCCCTCGGACGCGCTGAAGGAAGGCCAGGAGGTCTGGGTCAAGCTTCTGGGCTTCGACGACCGCGGCAAGGTGCGGCTCTCGATGAAGGTCGTCGACCAGACGACCGGCAAGGAGTTGACGAAGGAAGAGGCTGAAGCCATCGCGGAGTGATCCGCAAGGCCCCCGGAAGAACGAACGCCCCGGACCGGAAGGCCGGGGCGTTTTGCGTTCAGGCCGGCATCTTCGCCGTCCGCAGGTAGGGAAGCTGCCGGTCCAGCGTCCCGTACCGCGCCTCGGCCGCCTCGTCGTTGAGCGACGTGCGAACGATCACGTCCTGCCCAACCTCCCAATTCGCGGGCGTCGCCACTTCCTCGCGCGCGGTCAGCTGGAGCCCGTCGAGCGCGCGCAGGATCTCGCCGAAGTTGCGGCCCACGGTCATCGGATAGGTCATCGACAGCTTCAGCTTCTTGTCCGGCCCGATGATGAAGACGGCCCGCACCGTCTGGCTGTCGGCGGGCGTCCGGCCTTCGGGCAGATAGGCTTCGGCCGGAAGCATGTCGAAGGCCTTGGACACCTCGAGCCCCTCGTCGGCGATGATCGGGAAGCCCACCTCGGCACCCGCGACCGTCTCGATGTCGCCGATCCAGCGCGCGTGCTCGTCCACGCCGTCGACCGACACGCCGATCACCTTGGTGTTGCGCCGCTTCCATTCCTCGGCCAGTTGCGCCACGGCGCCGAACTCGGTCGTGCAGACGGGCGTGAAGTCCTTCGGATGGGAGAACAGGATCGCCCAGCTGTCGCCGATCCAGTCGTGAAAACGGATGTCGCCCTGATTGGTCCTTGCGGTGAAGTCAGGCACCACGTCGTTGATGCGAAGTCCCATGAGTCATCTCCTCTTGGTCAATCCTGCCCCGATAGTTAGGCAATGCGACGCCGCGGCGACAGAAGGTCCGGGTCGAAAGGGACACAGGGTGCAGTCGCACCGGCCAGGGAGGACGCGCGTTTCACGGAAGGCGCGACGGGCGGACCGCCTGTCCGCCGGGCCTGGGCCAGAAACTCACGTGCGCCGATGCGCAAAGACGGCGCGCGTCTGTGGGATTACTCGAAATCCTGCACTTGATATATCCGGTGCAACGCAAGCCATCGGGGAGACTTCCCATGCTGAACCAGATCAAGGGCCTTCACCACGTCACCTCGCTCGCCTCGAGCGCGCGGGAGAACAACGCCTTCTTCACGAAGGTGCTGGGTCTTCGCCGCGTGAAGAAGACGGTGAACTTCGACGCGCCCGACGTCTACCACCTCTATTACGCGGATGAGCTGGGCACGCCGGGCACCGTGATGACCTACTTCCCCTTCCCGAACGCGGCCCGGGGCCGCCCCGGCGTGGGCGAGGTGGGGACCACCGCCTTCACCGTGCCCAAGGGCGCGCTCGATGACTGGGCCGAGCGCCTGGCGACCTTCGAGGTCGAGGGCGTGAAGCGCGACACCCGCTTCGGCGAGAACAGGCTCCTGTTCCGCGGCCCGGACGGCGACGGCTTCGCGCTGGTCGAGGGCGAGGATGCCCGCGCCCCCTGGACGGGGAACGGCGTAACCGAGGATATCGCGATCCGCGGCTTCCACTCGGCGGCGATGCGGCTCCGCGACGACGGGGCGACGGCGGACCTGCTGACGTTCATGGGCTATGAAGAGGCGGGCCGCGACGGCGCCGTGCGCCGGTTCGTCATCCCCGAGGGTAACGGCGCCGACGCCATCGACGTCGAGGTGCTGCACGGCGCGGGCCAGGCCGCGCAGGGCGCGGGCTCGGTCCACCACATCGCCTTCGCGGTGGAGAACCGCGCGCGGCAGCTCGAAGTGCGTGAGGCGCTGAAGGATACGGGCTGGCAGGTCACGCCGGTGATCGACCGCGACTACTTCTGGGCGATCTACTTCCGCACGCCGGGCGGCGTCCTGTTCGAGGTCGCCACGAACGAGCCCGGCTTCGACCGGGACGAAGACACCGCGCATCTGGGCCAGGCGCTCAAGCTTCCGGCGCAGCACGCGCATCTGCGCGCGGCGCTCGAGAAGTATCTCGAGCCGATCGAGGGCTGAGATGGGCTACGTCGCGAAACGGACGGAAGGCGGGCCCCTGCTCGCCTTCACCTTCCACGGCACCGGCGGGACCGAGACGCAGTTCCACGGCTTCGCCGAGGATCTCCTGCCGGGGGCGAGCGTCGTCTCGCCCCGCGGCGACGTCTCGGAAATGGGCGCGGCGCGCTACTTCCGGCGGACGGGCGAGGGCGTCTACGACATGGCCGACCTCGACCGGCGGACTGAAGGAATGGCGGCCTTCATCGGTGCCGAACGGGTGCGGGTCGGCGCGACGCGGACCCTGGGGCTCGGCTATTCCAACGGGGCCAACATCCTTGCAGCCGTGGCCTTCCGGTATCCGGACCTCGTTGACGACCTCGTTCTCCTCCACCCGCTGATCCCGTGGGACCCGGCGCCGCAGCCGGGGCTTGCCGGGCGGCGCGCGCTCATCACCGCCGGTCAGCGCGACCCGATCTGCCCCGCGCCCCTGACCGAGCGACTTGCCAAGTGGTTCGAGGCGCAGGGGGCCGAGGTCACCCTTGCCTGGCACCCCGGCGGCCACGAAATCGCTGAAGCAGAAGTCGCCGCGATCCGGCGCTTCCTCGCGCCTGTCGCCGCCTGATCAGGCCGCGTCGCGGGGGCTTCGCGTGAGGTCGAGGAAGACGTCCTCGAGATGGGCCTCCTCGGTCGCCACATCGCGGATGCGGATGCCGGCCCGCCGCACGGCGTCGAGGATGTCGCCCGGAGAGGTCCGCGATCGGCGGTAAGAGAAGGCGAGCGCCCCGTCCGGCCGGCGCACAAAAACGACGCCTTCGGGCAGGACAGGGTCTGTTTCGGGGGTCACCTCGGGCTCGATCACCAGAGTCTTGGCGTCGAGCCGACCGACGAGCGCCGCCTTGGAATCGCGCGCCACGACGGCGCCGTTGTTGATGATGGCGATCTCGTCGCACATCTCCTCGGCCTCCTCGAGGTAGTGGGTGGTGAGGATGATCGTCATGCCGTCGCGGTTCAGCTGCCGGACGTTCTGCCACAGCATCTGCCTGAGCTCGATGTCGACTCCTGCGGTCGGCTCATCCAGCACCAGAACCTGCGGCTGGTGGACGAGTGCCTTGCCGAGCAGAAGCCGCCGCCGCATGCCGCCCGACAGCGTCCGGGCATAGGCGTCGGCCTTGTCCGTCAGACCGATGAGGTCGAGGATCTCCTCCGTCCGCCGCTGCGCCTTCGGCACTCCGTAAAGCCCCGCCTGCACGTCGAGCGCGGCGCGGGGGCTGAAGAATGCGTCGACGTTCAGCTCCTGCGGCATCACGCCGATCGCGGCGCGCGACTGGCGCGGGTTCACGTCCTGGTCGAAGCCCCAGATCCGGACCGTGCCGGCCGTCTTCCGCACGAGCCCCGCGAGGATGTTGATGAGCGTCGACTTCCCCGCGCCGTTTGGGCCGAGAAGCCCGAAGATCGAGCCCTGCGGCACGTCAAGGTCGAGATCCTTGAGCGCCTCCTTGGCCGGGGCCTTGCCCTGGCCCCCGTAGACCTTCCGCAGTCCCCGGATCTCGATCGCGTTCTGTCGCATGGGCGGCCTCTTGTTCGTGCAGGCGGGATGCGTATCATGCCGACGCCGGAAATCGAACCCCGGGACACCACAGCAGATGGCACGCGACATGATCACGGATCCGCCCGAAACCGAAATCGTGTCGACTTGGCGCGT
>DAINOF010000028.1:15478-16759 GCA_036735505.1 Paracoccaceae bacterium | reverse complement strand
GTGACGCCTTCGCCGAAGCGGTGACGGCGCGGCTCCACGCCCATCCCCGCATCCGGATCGAGCCGGGCGAGATCGACGCCCTGCCGACGGAGGGCCACTGGATCGTCGCGACGGGCCCCCTCACCTCGGGCGCGCTCGCCCAGGCGATCCGGGCCGAGACGGGCGAGGACGCGCTCGCCTTCTTCGACGCCATCGCGCCCATCGTCCATGCCGACACCATCGACATGAGCGTGGCCTGGATGCAGTCGCGCTACGACAAGGGCGAGACCGAGGAAGAGCGCACCGCCTACATCAACTGCCCGATGACCCGCGCCGACTACGAGGCCTTCGTCGACGCGATCCTCGCGGCCGACAAGACCGAGTTCAAGCCGGGCGAGACGGCGGGATACTTCGACGGTTGCCTACCTATCGAAGTGATGGCCGAACGCGGGCGCGAAACCCTGCGCCACGGCCCGATGAAGCCGGTGGGCCTCACCAACGCCCACGACCCTCAGGTCAAGCCCTATGCTGTCGTGCAGCTGCGCCGCGACAACGCGCTCGGGACGCTCTACAACATCGTGGGCTTCCAGACGAAGATGAAGTATGGCGCGCAAACCGAGGTCCTGCGGATGATTCCCGGGCTTCAGAACGCGGCCTTCGCGCGGCTCGGCGGCATCCACCGCAACACCTTCCTCAATGCGCCCACCCTGCTCGACACCCAGATGCGGCTGCGCTCGCGCCCGAACATCCGCTTCGCGGGCCAGATCACGGGCGTGGAAGGCTATGTCGAATCGGCTGCCATGGGGCTTCTCGCCGGGCGTCTCGCCGCGGCCGAGATCACCGGCCAGACCCTTCCTTCCGTCCCCGCCACCACCGCCACGGGCGCGCTCGTGGCCCACATCACCGGCGGCGCCGACGCGCGGACCTTCCAGCCGATGAACGTGAACTTCGGCCTCTTCCCGCCCATCGACGCCAAGGGCGGCCGCCGCGGCCGGCGCGACCGCTACAAGGCCTATACCGACCGCGCCAAGGCCGACTGGCAGGCCTGGCTCGGCGCGGCGGCCACGGCCGCGGCCGCCTGAGGCCGCCCTGCCCGCGCCCTTCGTCACGCGCTTCGCGCCCTCGCCCACCGGGCCCCTGCACCTCGGCCACGCCTTCTCGGCGCTTCTCGCCCACGACATGGCGCGCGCGGCCCGCGGCACCTTCCTCTTGCGCATCGAGGACATCGACCGCGCCCGCTGCCGGCCCGAATGGGAGGCGCAGGTGCTGGACGACCTCCGCTGGCTCGGCCTCGCCTGGCCC
>DAINOF010000028.1:0-15468 GCA_036735505.1 Paracoccaceae bacterium | reverse complement strand
TGCGCCAGTCCGCCCGCCTGCCCGCCTACCGCGCGGCGCTGGAAACGCTCTGGGCGCGCGGCCTCCTCTTCCCCTGCACCTGCACCCGGGCCGACATCGCCGCCGCGGCCGCCGCGCCGCACGAAGGCGCCCCGCCGATGGGGCCGGACGGCGTCGTCTATCCCGGCACATGCCTGGGCCGCGCCCGCACCGGCCCCCTGCCCGAAGACGCGGTCCTGCGGCTCGACATGGACCGCGCGCTGGCGGCCGCCGGCCCCCTCCCCCTCGCCTTCACCGAAACGGGCGCCGGACCCGGCGGCGAGACGGGCCGCATCCCGGTCGACCCTTCGCAGCTCAGGGCCGAGGTCGGCTGCGTCGTCCTCGCCCGGCGCGGGATGGGCACCTCCTACCACCTCGCGGTGGTGCTCGACGACGCGGGCCAGGGGGTCACCCATGTCGTCCGCGGACAGGACCTCTTCGCCGCCACCGCGATCCACGTCCTGCTCCAGCGCCTTCTGGGCCTGCCGACGCCCGTCTACCACCATCACCGCCTGATCCGCGACACCGAGGGCCGGCGGCTCGCCAAGCGCGACGATGCCCGCGCGCTGTCGCTCTACCGCGCCGAGGGCGCGACGCCCGCCGACATCCGCCGCCTGCTGGACCTGCCGCCGTCTTCCGGCAGCGCCGCCTCGGGCTGACCGCGCGGCAGCTAGCCCTCGACCGGCCGCATCAGCTCGACCTCCGCGCCCTCGCGCACTGCGGTGTAGAAGCATGTCCGCCGGTTCGTGTGGCAGGCCGGCCCGGTCTGCCGCACGAGCAGCAGAAGGCAGTCGCGGTCGCAGTCGACGCGGATCTCGACCAGCTCCTGCACATGGCCCGAGGTCGCGCCCTTCGGCCAGAGCGCCTGCCGCGACCGGCTCCAGTAGGTGACCCGCCCTGTCTCGAGCGTCGCGCGCAGCGAGGCCTCGGACATCCAGGCCATCATCAAGACCTCGCCCGTCCCGGCCTCCTGGGCGATGGCGGGCACGAGACCCGCCGCGTCGTAGCACAGGCTTGCCGGATCGAAGGCCATGATCCACCCTTTCCCGGACCGCAGGGACCGCCTATCTATGCCAGCGACGCCGCGAGGGAAAGCCATGGCCGACAGCGATCTGATCAAGCTCTACTCGGGCCGCATCCTCGACCTCGCCGCCGACATCCCGCTGACGGCTCCGCTCGCCGCGCCCCATGCCACGGCCCGCCGCCGCGCGCCCCTCTGCGGTTCGCAGGTGACGGTGTCGGTCGAGATGACCGAGGGGCGGGTCAGCGGCTACAGCCAGACGGTGCGGGCCTGCGCGCTTGGCCAGGCGGCGGCCTCGGTCGTCGGGCGGGGGATCCTCGGCTGCACCGAGGCGCAGGTCGTGCGCGCCAGCGACCAGCTCGCGGCGATGCTGAGCGGGGACGGACCCGCGCCCGAGGCGCCCTTCGAGGAGCTTGCCGTCCTCGCCCCGGCGCGCGAGTTCCGCAACCGCCACGCCTCGATCCTCCTTGCGCTCGAGGCCGCCGTCGAGGCGATCGCCGCGGCCCGCGCCGCCGCCTGCGCGTAAGTCACCTGCGCGTAAACAGTCGCTTCACCGGCTTGCTGTATGGCGAGGCCGGACGGAGGCGCGCATGAACATCACTGCGGCAAGGCTGCTGCCTGATCATGGCTCGAAAGACCTTTCCGAGGGTCTCGCCGAGGATGCGAGCCGCCTCGGATACGAGATCGTCGACGTGGCGGGGCATCTCGACCGGGTCGACGGCGTCTCGCAGGCCCAGGTGGCGGCACTGGGCGCCGCGCAAGCCGCCGAGGCCGCGCTGCTGCGGTCGGTCGACGCGGTGCGCGTCGCGGTCGAGCAGGTCTCCCGCTCGGCCGACACGGCCCTTGGCGATGCCGACGTGTCGCTCGAGGTCATCCGCCGGACGACCACCGAGACGACGCGCCTCGCGGGCTGGGTCGGCACGGTGGGTCAGCGGCTCGATGAGGTCGAGACGACGCTGAAGGGTGTGCGGACCGCGGTCGCGCAGATCACCTCGATCGCCACGCAGGTGAACATCCTCGCGATCAACGCCAAGATCGAGGCGGCGCGTGCCGGCGACGCGGGGCGCGGTTTCGCCGTGGTGGCCGAGGCCGTGAACGACCTGTCCCGCCAGACCGAGCGGGCGGCGAACGGCATCGCGCAGTCCGTCGCGGGACTGACGGAGTGGTGCGAGGGGCTGTCGCGCGAAACCGTCGACGTGCGGGCCGGCGCGCAGGACCTCCTGTCGGCTGGCGCGTCGAACGACACCGCGCTCGCCCGCATCTCGGACGGGCTGAAAAGCGCGCAGGCCGGGACCGCCCGCATCGCCGACGCGACGACGAGCGCCGACAAGGCCCTCGCCGCGTTCAAGCCGGCCTTCGGCGCCATCGCCGACGGCATCAGGACGACGGCAAGCGCCGTGGCGGAAGCGCGCACGCGGGTGGAGGCCATGGTCGACCGCAGCGAGCGGATCGTGCAGGGCACGGCCCGCGAGGGCGCCGCGACCGGCGACGCGCGCTTCATCGCCCGGGTCCGGGAAGATGCCGCGCGGCTGTCCGCGCTGCTCGAAGCGGCCGTCGACGAGGGGCGGATCCGCATGGACGCCCTCTTTTCCGAGACCTACCGCCCGGTTCCGGGCACCGACCCGCAACAGGTCGAGACCCCCTTTGCCGACCTGACCGACGCGCTTTTCCCCGCGGTTCAGGAAGCGGCGCTCGCCTTCGATGCCAAGGTCGTCTTCTGCGCCGCCGTCGACCGGAACGGCTATCTGCCGACCCACAACCGCAAGTTCTCGCAGCCGCAGGGCCGCGACCCGGTCTGGAACGCCGCACACGCGCGCAACCGACGGATGTTCAACGACCGGGTCGGCCTCAAGGCCGGGCGCAGCACCGCGCCCTTCGTCCTCCAGGTCTACCGGCGCGACATGGGCGGGGGAGAGTTCCGGATGATGAAGGACCTCTCCGCCCCGATCACCGTCAAGGGCCGCCACTGGGGCGGCCTCCGTCTCGCCTACGCCTTCTGACAAAAAAGCCGCCGCACTTCCAGGGGAAGGCGGCGGCAGGTGCGCGTCTGTCGGGACAGGGCCGGTCCATGACGGGACAGGTCGGTGCATCGGCTAAGGTCAGGATGCAGGACCGGCGGGAACAGACCGCAGGCAGAGTCAGAGAAGGCCGGGCAGATGCAGCGCGGCCATGACGAGAACGACAAGCGATGCGGCCCCGGCGAAATCCGCCGAAAGCGTCGCGCTGCGCGAGAAGGCCGAGGTCAGGTGGGAGAGCATGGGCGGCTCCGTTCATCCGTGTTGCCGCTTTGTTCCCATATTCGCCGGGTCGTGTAAAGAACTTTTTAAGAACATCCGCGACCGGAACGGCTACCCCACCGCGATCAGCCGAATCGCCTTGTCCTGCTCCATGAGCCACAGGAGCGTCCGCGCCGCCTGCCCGCGGGGGCTCGCGAGCCCCGGATCGGCCTCGAGAAGCGCCCGCGCGTCCCGCTGCGCGAGCGCCATGAGCCCGGTCTGCCGTTCGAGGTCGGCGATCCGGAACCGCGGCAGGCCTGATTGCGCGGTTCCGAGCAGGTCGCCCGCGCCGCGGAGCGCGAGGTCCTCCTCGGCGATGCGGAACCCGTCCTCGGTCTGCCGCAGGATCTCGAGGCGCCGCCGCGCCGCCTCGCCGAGCGGCGGCTGATACATCAGAAGGCAGGTCGAGGCCGCGGCCCCCCGCCCCACCCGGCCCCGAAGCTGGTGAAGCTGGGCGAGGCCAAAGCTCTCGGCCCGCTCGATCACCATGATCGAGGCGTTGGGCACGTCGACGCCCACCTCGATCACCGTCGTGGCCACGAGCACCCGCGTCCGCCCCCCGGCGAAGGCCGCCATCGCCGCGTCCTTCTCGGGCGGCGGCATCTGCCCGTGCAAAAGCCCCACCGCCTCGTCCCCGAGCACCGCGCGCAACCGGCGGAACCGGTCCTCGGCGGCGGTGAGGTCCGACACCTCGCTCTCGTCCACCAGCGGGCAGACCCAGTAGGCCTGCCGCCCCTCGCGCAGCGCCTGGCCCAGATGCGCCACGACCTCGTCGATCCGCCCCGCCGCGACGAGCGCGGTGGTGACCGGCGTCCGACCGGGCGGTTTTTCGTCCAGAAGCGACACGTCCATGTCGCCATACTGCGCGAGGCTCAGCGACCGTGGGATCGGCGTCGCCGTCATCACCAGCACGTCGACCGCCCGCCCCTTCTGCCCGAGCGCCAGCCGCTGGGCCACGCCGAAGCGGTGCTGTTCGTCGACGACGGCAAGACGGAGGTCGCGGAAGTCGACGCCCCGCTGGAAGACCGCATGGGTGCCGACGAGGATCCCGATCCGGCCCTCCGCCAGCGCCAGTAGCTTCGCCTCGCGCTCGGGCCCCTTGTCGCGGCCCGTCAGGATCTCGACCCGGACGCCCGCCGCCCCCGCCAAGGGCGCGAGGTTCGCGAGATGCTGCCGCGCGAGGATCTCGGTCGGCGCCATCATCACGCCCTGCCCGCCCGCCTCGACCGCGATCAGCAGCGCCATCAGCGCGACCAGCGTCTTGCCGGCGCCCACGTCGCCCTGCAGAAGCCGGTTCATCCGCTGCGCCGTCGCCATGTCGGCGGTGATCTCGGCGATCGCCCGCTCCTGCGCCCCGGTCGGCCGATAGGGCAGCGCCGCGCGCACCTTCGCCTGGAGCGCGCCCGTCGCGTGCGAGGGCACGCCCGCCGCGCGCCGCCGGGTCGCGCGGGCGAGCGCGAGGGTCAGCTGATGCGCGAAGACCTCGTCATAGGCGAGCCGCCGACGCGCCGGCGCGTCGGGCACGAGATCGGCCGCGCGCGCGGGCGCATGCGCCGCCCGCACGGCCTCGGCCCAGCCGGGCCAGCCCTCGCGCCGCCGCAGCTCGGCGTCGATCCAGTCGGGCAGCTCCGGCGCGCGCTCGACCGCCCCCGTCGCCGCCTTCGCCATCTGCTTCTGGGTCAGGCCGCCCGACAGCGGATAGACCGGCTCGAAGGCCGGGATCTCGTCGGCCTCCTCGACCGGCAGCACATGGTCGGGATGGACCATCTGCGCGACGCCGTCGAAGATCTCGACCTTGCCCGACACGACGCGCCGCTGCCCGGTGGGCAGCTGCCGCACCAGCCAGTCCTCGCGCGCGTGGAAGAAGACCAGCTGGAAGGTCGTGGCGGCGTCGGTCACCTCGACGCGGTAGGGCCGGCCCTTGGCGCGGGCCGGCAGGTGCCGCCCGACCGTCACCTCGACCGTGGCGGTCGCGGGCGCGGCGACGTCGCGGACCGAGGCGCGGCGGGTGCGGTCGACGCCCGAATGCGGCAGCGTGAAGAGCAGGTCGCGCGGCGTGGCGATCCCGCCCTGGACCAGCGCCGCAGCCGTCTTCGGCCCGACGCCCGGCAGCCCCTCGAGCCCGGCGAAGAGCGGGAAGAGAACCTCGGGCCGCCCGCTCATGCGTCGCCGACAAGCGCGAGCCAGGCGTCCTCGTCGATGGTCTCGATGCCAAGCTCGACCGCCTTCGCGGCCTTCGATCCCGCGCCGGGGCCCGCCACGACAAGGTCGGTCCGGGCCGAGACCGAGCCTGCGACCTTCGCCCCCAGCGCCTCGGCCCGCGCCTTGGCCTCGGCGCGCGTCATCTTCTCGAGCGTGCCGGTGAAGACCACGGTCTTGCCGGCGACCGGGCTTCCCGTCGTGACGCGCGGGGCGGCGGGCTCGACCTCGAGATGCGCCGCGAGGCGGTCGATCGAGGCGCGTTCGGCCTCCTGGTGGAAGGCGGTGACGAGCGCGGTGGCCAGGACCGCGCCCACGCCGTCGATGGAAAGAAGACCCTCCCATTCCGGGCCCTCGCCCACGCGCGCCGCCGTCATCGCCGCCTCGAAAGCCGCCCAGCTGCCGTAGGCCTGGGCCAGAAGCCCCGCCGCCGCCTCGCCCACATGCCGGATGCCGAGCGCGAAGATGAGCCGGCGCAGCGGGATCCGCCGCCGCTCGCGGATCGCGGCGAAGAGGTTCTGCGCCGACCGTTCGCCCCACCCGTCCCGGTTCTTCAGCTGCGTGAGGTTGCCGGGCCCGAAGCGGTCCTCGAGCGTGAAGATGTCGGCCGGCTCGCGGATCCAGCCGTCGCGGTGGAACTCCTCGATGATCTTCGCGCCCAGCCCCTCGATGTCGAAGGCCGCGCGCGAGACGAAGTGCCTCAGCCGCTCGACCGCCTGCGCGGGGCAGACGAGCCCGCCGGTGCAGCGGCGCACCGCGTCGCCGGGCTCGCGGATGGCCTCCGAACCGCACTCGGGACACATCGTGGGGAAGACGTGCGGCACCGTGTCGGCCGGGCGGCGCGACAGGTCGACGTCGGCGATCTTGGGGATCACGTCGCCCGCGCGGTAGACCTGCACCCAGTCGCCCACGCGGATGTCGCGCCCCTCGCGGATCGGGTTGCCCTTGGCGTCGCGGCCCGCGATGTAGTCCTCGTTGTGCAGCGTCGCGTTCGACACGACGACGCCGCCCACGGTGACGGGGGCGAGGCGCGCGACGGGCGACAGCGCGCCGGTGCGGCCCACCTGGATGTCGATCGCCTGAAGCCGGGTCCAGGCGAGCTCGGCCGCGAACTTGTGCGCGATGGCCCAGCGGGGCGTGGTCGAGCGATAGCCGAGCCGGCGCTGGAGGCCCAGGTCGTTCACCTTGTAGACCACCCCGTCGATGTCGTAGGGCAGCGTCGCCCGCTGCGCCTCGATGTCGCGGTAGCGGGCCAGCATCGCCTCGGCGTCGTCGCAAGGCGCGGTGAGCGGATTCACGGGCAGGCCCCAGCCCCTGAACCGCGAAAGCACGCCGGTCTGGGTGTCGGCGATGGGTTCCGAGTGGACGCCCCAGGAATAGGCGAAGAACCTGAGTGGGCGCGCGGCGGTGATGGCGGGGTCGAGCTGGCGCAGCGAGCCCGCGGCGGCGTTGCGCGGGTTGGCGAAGCTCCGCGCGCCTGCCGCCTCCTGCCGGGCGTTGAGCAGGGCGAAGTCCTCGCGGCTCATGTAGACCTCGCCGCGGATCTCGATCACCTCGGGCGCGGGGCCGTCGAGCCGGTCGGGGATGTCGGCGATGGTGCGGGCGTTGGCGGTGACGTTCTCGCCCTCCTCCCCGTCGCCGCGGGTGGCGGCCCGGACGAGCCGCCCGCCCTCGTAGCGCAGCGCAAGCGACAGGCCGTCGATCTTCGGCTCGGCGGTGACGGCGAGGGGCGCGTCGTCGCCGAGCCCGAGGTACTTGCGCAGAGACCGCACGAAGTCGCGCACGTCCTCGTCCGAGAAGGCATTGGCGAGCGACAGCATCGGCACCTCGTGCCGGACCTTGGCAAAGCCCTCGGCCGGGGCGGCTCCGACCGCGTCCGAGGGCGAATCCGGGCGCCTGAGCGCGGGAAAGCGTGCCTCGATCGCGGCGTTGCGGCGGCGAAGCGCGTCATACGCCGCGTCGCTGATCGCGGGCGCATCCTCGGCATGATAGGCTTGGTTCGCGCGGCCGATCGCCTCGGCCAGCCGGGCGAGTTCCTCCCGCGCCTCGGCCTCCGTCAGGTGCTCGACGGGCCTGTCCTCTGCGGGCCCCTGGCCCGCGGGCCCGTCGTTTGCGGGCCCGTGGCCCGCGGGCCTGTCCTCTGCTGGCCCGTGGCCTGCGGGCCTGTCGTCTGCGGGGCGCTTTTCCCCCATGGGCTCCCTCCGCGCATGGCTCTCTCCGTGATAGGAGCGGCGCGGAGGGAGGTCCAGCAGGGACTGCTCGATGGACCCGTCAGGCGCTGGCGGCCAGGCGCCCTGCCTGCCGCTCGGGGTCGCGCAGCACGTAGCCGCGGCCCCAGACCGTTTCGATGTAGTTGTCGCCCTCGGTCGCCGTGGCGAGCTTCTTGCGCAACTTGCAGATGAAGACGTCGATGATCTTGAGCTCGGGCTCGTCCATGCCGCCGTAGAGATGGTTGAGGAACATCTCCTTGGTCAGGGTCGTGCCCTTGCGCAGGCTCAGAAGCTCGAGCATCTGGTATTCCTTGCCGGTCAGATGCACCGGCTTGCCCTCGGACTCGACCGTCTTGGCGTCGAGGTTGACCGAGATCTTGCCGGTCCGGATCACCGACTGCGCGTGGCCCTTCGAGCGGCGGATGATCGCGTGGATCCGGGCGACCAGTTCCTCCCGGTGGAAGGGCTTGGTGAGGTAGTCGTCCGCGCCAAAGCCGAAGCCCTTGATCTTGCTTTCGGTATCGTCGCTGCCCGACAGGATCAGGATCGGCGTCTCGACCTTGGCGAGCCGAAGCTGGCGCAGCACGTCATGGCCATGCATGTCCGGCAGGTTGAGATCGAGCAGGATCAGGTCGTAGTCGTAGAGCTTGGCGAGGTCGACGCCCTCTTCCCCGAGGTCGGTCGCATAGACGTTGAGGTTGGCGTGCGTCAGCATCAGTTCGATGCTTCGCGACGTCGTCGGATCGTCTTCGACCAGGAGAACGCGCATCATTTCGCTCCGCAGGATTATGTCTCGGGCTGACCTTGGTGCAGAAAGGTTAATCGCCCGTTACTCGAAAGGCACATAGCAGGAACAACTCAGGGTTGTCTATACCGCTGCACCGCCGTCGCCTTCAGCGCCGGTTCGCCATGGCGTTCCACCGCCGCCATCCAGCCGTCAAGTTCCTCGGTCGACAGAGCGTAGCGGTCGAGGACCTCGCTCCGCGTGACCAGTCCGTGGCGCACCGCCTTCACCACGGCTGCCTTTCGGCTCGCCACCCAGCGCACGACACCCGGATCGGGCAGGTCGGCCCGCGTCATCACCGTGCCGTCCGGCAGGGTGACGGCCCGCGGCCCGTCGAGCTTCTTGAGATACATGGCACACCCCTTCCTTACGGGCGCGCATTTTTTCGGCAGGGCGCTTAAGCTTCCGTGAAGCGCAACCTTGCGGGTATACCGCATTTTCCTATATTCGTGCGGGTTCACGGACAGGACCTCATCCATGCCGCTCGACCGCGCGCCGCTCAATTCCCTCGGGCTGCCCAAGCCCCCTGCCCAGACGCGGGTCGTCGTCGCCATGTCGGGCGGCGTCGACAGTTCGGTCGTGGCGGCGCAGCTGGCCGAGGAAGGCTACGACGTCGTGGGCGTCACGCTCCAGCTCTACGACCACGGCGCCGCGCTTGCGCGCAAGGGCGCCTGCTGCGCCGGCCGCGACATCCACGACGCCCGCCGCGTGGCGGAAACGATGGGCTTTCCGCACTACGTGCTCGACTACGAGAACGCCTTCCGCGAGGCCGTGATCGACGACTTCGCCGACAGCTACCTCGCGGGCGCGACCCCCGTCCCCTGCATCCGCTGCAACGAGCGGGTGAAGTTCCGCGACCTTCTCGAGACCGCGCGCGACCTCGAGGCCGACTGCATGGCCACGGGCCACTACATCCGCCGCGACCTCGGGCCGCAGGGCCCCGAGCTGCACATGGCGGCCGACCCCGCGCGGGACCAGTCCTACTTCCTGTTCTCGACCACGCCCGAGCAGCTGGCCTACCTGCGCTTCCCGCTGGGCGGGCTTGCGTCCAAGGCCGAGACCCGCGCGCTCGCCGCCCGCTATGGCCTGCCCGTCGCCGACAAGCCCGACAGCCAGGACATCTGCTTCGTGCCGAACGGCAACTACGCCGCCGTCATCGAGAAACTGCGCCCCGGCGCGGCCGAGCCGGGCGAGATCGTCCATGCCGACGGCCGCGTGCTCGGCACCCATCCGGGCGTCCTCAACTTCACCATAGGCCAGCGCCGCGGCCTCGGCATCGGCGGCCTCGACGAGCCCCTTTACGTCGTGCGGCTCGACGTCGACGCCCGCCGCGTCGTCGTGGGCCCGAAGGAGCTGCTCTCGACCCGGCGCGTGCCCGTGCGCGAGGTCAACTGGCTCGGCGACGGGGCCTTCGACGGCACGGCCGAGCGCCATGTCTCGGTCCGCGTCCGCTCGACCCGCCCCCCGCGCGAGGCGATCCTGCGGCCGCTGTCGGCGACCGAGGCCGAGGTCGAGCTCCTCGCGCCCGAGGAAGGCGTCTCGCCCGGGCAGGCCTGCGTGTTCTACGAGACGGGCGGCACCCGCGTGCTGGGCGGCGGCTGGATCTGGCGCGGGCGCTGACGCCTGCCCGAGGCTCGTCCCGCGCTTGTCCGGCGGGGGCCGCGCGCTTATGTTGCACCCGAGGACCCGACCGGAGCCCGACCGATGGACCTGACCCTGCCGCCGACCGTCACACCCCGCGCCTTCGCCCGGCTCGCCGAGATCAACGCGGCGGCGGACGAACCCAAGGCGCTGCGCATCGCCGTCGAGGGCGGCGGCTGCTCGGGCTTCCAGTACGACATCCGGCTCGACGATCCGGCGGCCGACGACCTCGTGCTCGAGGGCGATGGCCAGAAGGTCGTGGTCGACACGGTGTCGCTGCCGTTCCTCGCCAACGCCAGGATCGACTTCTCCGAGGAACTGATCGGCGCGCGCTTCGTCATCGAGAACCCGAACGCGACTTCCTCCTGCGGCTGCGGGACATCGTTCTCGGTCTGATCCTCCCGGCCGCGAGGCAACGAACGCTTTACCGGTAGCTGGCAGAACGCGCCCGAATAGTATCGGAGCGCGCCTTCATGAACAGGATTTCGATTCGGGTGAAGCTGCCGGCGATCATGGTCGCCCTGACCGTGGTCGCGATTGCGGTGATGGGCGTGCAGTCCTTCCTCACCGCGCGCGAGGTGACCCTCACCGACGCCCGCGACCGCCTCGCCGCCGTGGCGGAAGCGCAGGCGCGCGCGGTCGAGGATCTCTTCCGCGGCATCGAACGCGACATCGTGCTCGTCGCCGACCACCCGTCGACCCGTGCGGCCCTCGTCGAGTTCACCGCGGCCTTCGCCGCGCTCGAGGATGCCGAACGCGCGCTTCAGCAAGGCTACATCGACGACAACCCGCATCCCGCGGGCGCCAAGGACCGGCTCCTCTCGGCCGCCACCGGCACCGCCTACGATTCGATCCACGAACGCTACCATCCGCAGTTCGACCGTCTGCAGGACGCGAACGGCTACTACGACGTGTTCCTCTTCGACACCGCCGGAACCCTTGTCTATTCCGTCTTCAAGGAGCGCGACTTCGCCACGAACATGCGCACCGGCAAGTGGCGCGACACCGGGCTCGCCCGCGTCTTCGCCGGCGCCGTGGCGGCGGGCGCCTCGGACCTTCCGGTCTTCGACGACTTCGCGCCCTACGGCCCGAGCGCGGATGCGCCGGCCTCCTTCATCGCGCGCCCCGTCTTCGACGAGGGCGGCGCGCTGCTGGGGGTCCTCGCGTTTCAGATGCCCGTGGATGCCATCAACGCGAAGGCGCAGGCGGTCTCGGGCCTTGGGGCGACCGGCGGGGCCTATCTCGTGGGGCCGGACCGTCTCCTGCGGACCGATTCGCTCCTCACCGAGGAGAACGACATCCTCGCGACGCGGGCCGACGTGCCCGCCGTCGCGGCCGCGCTCGCCGGGAGGTCGGTCGTCGCGGTCGAGGAGAGCGCCGGCGTGCGGATCCTCGAGGCGGCGTTTCCCCTGTCGGTCGTCGGCCAGCCCTGGGCGGTCGTGGTCCAGCAGGACATGGACGAGATCACCCGGCCGCACGTTGACCTCGCGCTCGGCTTCCTGCGGAACGGCGCGCTGATCGTCGGCGCGACCATCGTCCTCGCCTTGCTGACGGCGCGCAGTATCTCGAAACCGCTCGGGATGCTCGGCGGGGCGATGCAGGCGATCGCCGGGCGCCGCTACGACACCGTCGTCCCGTCGACCGGGCGCGGCGACGAGATCGGGGCGATGGCCCGCACGCTCGAGGCGTTCCGCACATCGCTTGCCGCGGCCGAGGGCCTCGCCCGCGAGACCGCCTTCAAGGGCGCGGGCTTCGAGGTCGCCGGCGCGCCGATGATGATGACCGACACCGATCTCACCATCGTCTACGCCAACGCCGCGATGTCGCGCCTGATTGCCAATCGGACCGCGGACCTTCGCGCCGCGGCCCCCGGGTTCGACGGCACCACCCTCCTTGGCAAGTCGCTCGACTTCTTCCCCTTCCCCAACGGCCCAATGAAGGACCGTCTGGCGGCGGGCGAACCCTTGCCGATCCGCGAGAAGATCCGCGTGGGCGACGCCTTTCTCGGCCTGCTCTTCGATGCCGTGCACGACCGCGAGGGCCGGCATATCGGCTATGTCATCGAATGGCGCGACCAGACCTTCCAGATGCGAAGCGAGGTCGTCCTCAATGCGCTCGACGCCACGCAATGCCGCGTCGAGATGACGCACGAGGGCGCCATCAAGTTCGCCAACGCCACCTTCGCCGGCCTCGTCGGCGTCGACTCTTCCGCCCTCGTGGGCGCGCCGGGCAAGAAGATTCTCGCTCCGCTTCCGGCGTCCGGGCCGGCGGAGGCGCTGTGGGAGGCTGTCGCCGGCGGCACGGCCAGCTTCGGGATGTTCCGCGTCCGCCACGGCGGCACCCAGCACCTCATCGAAGGCAGCCTCAACCCGATCCCCGATGAACGCGGCCGCACGGCCGGGTTCCTGCTCGTCGGCGTGGACGTGACGCGCCGCGAGGCCGCCGCGACCGAGGCCGAGGTCCGCAGAAGCGCAATGGAGGCCGACCAGTCCCGGATCGTCGCCCTTCTGGCCGACGGGCTTGGCAAGCTTGCTGCGGGCGACGTGACGACCCGCATCCCCGTCGACGTTCCCGCCGAGTATGAGGCCCTGCGCCACGACTTCAATGCCGCCATGGAGGCGCTGGAAGCCGCGCTCGCGACGGTCGTGAAGAACGCCGGCGCGATGCGCAGCGAAGCGGCCGGGATCCGCTCGGCCACCGGCGACCTCTCCCGGCGGACCGTGGAACAGGCCGCGTCGCTCGAAGAGACCGCGGCGGCCATCGAGGAGCTCAGCGTCTCCGTCAAGTCCGCCGCGCAAAGCGCGGGCGAGGCGTCGGGAATCGCCGCCACCGCGCGCTCGGACGCCGAGGCCGGCGGCAAGGTCGTCGACCGGGCGGTCGCGGCGATGGGCGCGCTCGACGCGTCGTCGAGAGAGATCGCGCGCATCGTCCAGGTGATCGACGGCATCGCGTTCCAGACCAACCTTCTCGCCCTGAACGCCGGCGTAGAGGCCGCGCGGGCAGGCGATGCCGGCCGCGGCTTCGCCGTCGTCGCGGCCGAGGTGCGCGCGCTCGCGCAGCGCTGCACCGAGGCCGCCTCCGAGATCGGGACGCTGATCGGCTCGGCGACCGAGCAGGTGAAGTCGGGCGTGGCCCTCGTGGGCGAGACCGGGACGGCGCTCCGCGGGATCATCCGCTCGGTCACCGACATCGCGAGCCACGTCTCGGCCATTGCGGCCTCCGCGTCGGAACAGTCCTCGAGCCTGTCCGAGATCAACGCCGCCATGGGGCAGCTCGACCGCACCACGCAGCAGAACGCTGCGATGGTCGAGCAGACGACCGCGGCGAGCCAGCTGCTCGATGCCGAGGCTCGTGCCCTGGCCGAGCTGATGGAGCGGTTCCGCGTCGGGTCCGCGCCGGCGCGCAGCGGCACCAGGGGGATCGCGGCCGCCTGAGGATCGCACGACCGGCACCCGGCGCCCCGTCCGCCCGGTGGCGCGCGCGGCGCGCGCGTGATAGCGGTCGGGACGAACCTGCCGCGAGCGCCAAGGAGACCCGTGTCGTGAAGATCGCGACCTTCAACATCAACGGGATCAAGGCGCGCCTCGACGCGCTTACCGCCTGGCTCGATGCCGCGAGCCCCGACGTCGCGCTCCTGCAGGAAATCAAGTCCGAGGACGCGGGTTTCCCGAAGGACCCCTTCGAGGACCGCGGCTACAACCTCGCCACGCACGGGCAGAAGGGGTTCAACGGCGTGGCGATCCTGTCGAAGTTCCCGCTCGAGGACGTGACGCGCGGCCTGCCCGGCGATCCCGACGACTTGCAGGCCCGCTGGATCGAGGCGACGGTCGTCGGCCGACGCGCGGTCCGCCTCTGCGGCCTCTACCTGCCCAACGGCAATCCGGCGCCGGGGCCGAAATACGACTACAAGCTCGCCTGGATGGAGCGGCTGCACCGCCACGCCCGCACGCTGATGGCCCGCGAGGATCCGGTCGTCCTCGCCGGGGACTTCAACGTCATTCCGCAGGACGAGGACGCGCGCCGGCCCGAGGCCTGGGCGACCGACGCGCTCGCGATGCCGGAAAGCCGCCGCGCCTTCCGACGGCTCCTCCATCTGGGCTTCACCGACGCGCTGCGCGCACGCAGCGCGGCGCCGGGCCTCTACACCTTCTGGGACTACCAGGCCGGCGCCTGGGACCGCGACAACGGCATCCGCATCGACCACATGCTCCTGTCGCCGCAGGCCGCGGACCTGCTTCGGGACTGCCGCATCGACCGCGAGACGCGGGGCGGCGACAAGCCGTCTGACCACGTCCCCGTCTGGATCGAGCTCGACGCCTAGCGTCCGCCCATACGGAATGGGGGGCCGCACGACCGCGCGACCCCCCTGTACCGGAAATGCACTCTTGAAACGCCTCCCTGCTGTACCCGCTGCGCATGACGTCCGTGCGACGACAGGCCCCGACATCGTCGGGCGCGGTGCACGTTTTGTTGATGCTGCCGCGCGAGCCTGTGCCGGATCACCGGTGCCGAGGAGCCCCCATGCCTGCAGACCACCTGCCCGCCACGCCGCAGCCCCAACCCGAGACACAGCCGCGGGCGGCACCGGGGCAGCACCGGGGGCCGCCCGCCTCTCCGCCCGACGACGCCCGGCCGCGCGACCTCCCGATCCGCGACTGGGCGGCGATCTGACCCCTTTTCCGCCGGACCCTGCCCGCGCTATCCTCGTGCCATGTCCGAACCGCTCACCGCGATCCGCAACATCGGCCCTTCGATGGCAGAGGCCCTCCGGCGCGCCGGGATCGGCACGGCCGACGAGCTTCGCAGGCTCGGCACCGACGCCGCCTACCGCCGCCTCCTCGAAGCGGGCGAGCGGCCGCATTTCATCGCCTACTACGTCATCGAGATGGGCCTGCAGGGGCGGCCGTGGAACGACTGCACCGGCGCCGAGAAGGCGGCGCTGCGGCGCCGGTTCGACGCGCTCAAGGCCGCGGCCTGGGACCCTGCCCGCTCCGAACTCGAGGCCGCGCTCGACGCGCTGGGCGTGGTCGACCGCCGCCCCCGCGCCTGAGGGCAACGTCAGGCATCGGAGGCGCAGAGGGCCGCCCCTCCGGGGGCGGCCGTCAGGGAAAGGTGTCGCGCGGAACGCGCGCCCTTCGGATCACGTCGCGGAACGCGCGCCCGCTGGGCAAGCGGCGGAATGCGTGCCCGCGCGGGGCGTCAGCCCGTGATCTCGATGCCGGCGAAGAAATAGGCGATCTCGACCGCCGCCGTCTCGGGCGCGTCCGAGCCGTGGACCGAGTTCTCGCCCACCGATTCCGCGAATTCCGCCCGGATCGT
>DAINOF010000027.1:0-16892 GCA_036735505.1 Paracoccaceae bacterium | reverse complement strand
CGATCTCGACGCTGGGGCGGCCGGTCGCGGGGTCGATGAAGGCCGAGGTGCCCGGACGGGCCGGGTAGCCCACGATGGCCATGTCCGCCGTGGCGTCCACCGACCGCGCGAAGGGAACGCCCCCGGAAACGCCCCCGGGCAGATCCCCGGGCGGCGTGGCCAGCCTCAGGATCGCAGTGTCGAGGTTGGCGAGGTTCTCCATCCCGTGGATCGGCGTCGGTCCGGCCATCACGACCGAGGCCACGTCATGGGACTGGCTGCCGTCGCCCGCGTCGGAGAAGTCGATCGTCACGGCGCCGCGGTCGAACCGCCACGCGGCGCCGCCGGGACCGAGGACCTCGTCGGCGCAGGCCTCGAGGACGTGGCGGTTCGTCATGATCAGCCCGCCCCCCATGTGGAACCCGGTTCCGGCATGGATGCCGCCGAGATCGATGCGCCCGACGGCCCGCGTCCAGCGCGGCAGGTCGACGATCAGCGCGAGGAACCCGCCCCATTCGCCGAACAGCGGGTCGTCGGGGTCGATGCTGCCGTCCGTGACGCGGTAGGCGGGACGGTCGGTCAGCTGGACGAGCGCCTCGAGCGCGACGCGGTCCGAAAGGTCGAGATCGCCGGTCTTGCCCTCGATCACGGCCCGGATCGCCGCGTCCGCGCGCTGCACCACCTCGGCCCGGGCGTTGCGGATATCGCCACTCGCGGGGCCGAGGGCCGAGAACACGGCTTCGGCGCGCCGCACCACCCGGGCCGCCTGGTCGCCCTTCAGCCGCTCGATCGCCTGCGCCTCGGTCAGGGCGGCGCTCGATTCGGCTGTTCCGGGTGCGCCCGCCGCGATCAACCGCGCGTCACTCCTTTGCGGGGCCTTGCCTGTGATCACGGGGTGCTGGACGACCGCCTCGGACACCGATGCTTCAAGTGTCGTCCGCATGCGCCCGGGCATGCGCGCGGCGGTCCCGCCGCTGGGCCGGGGCCGGGTGGGCGTCTCGACCGGCACGCCGGCCGAGCGCTCGGCCCGCAGCCAGGCGTCGTGCAGGAGGAACACCGTCTCGGGCCCGATGCGGGACCAGTCGTCCATGCCGGTCTCGATGGCGTCGAACGCCTCGTCAAGCGCCGCGACAAGCGCGTCGTCCGCGGGCGGCTCGGGCGTCTCGGGGGTGCCGGGCAACCGGAGGCGCGACAGGTCGAGGTCGATCAGCGCCTCGGCATCCACGATTCCCGCGCCCATGCCGCGCGGCCAGCCGTCCGGGCGCCGCGCCGTGTGCCGCGCCGCGGTGCGGAACAGGTGGGTGACGGTGATCCCGAGCCGCGCGGCCTCGGCCCGGACCCGGTCGCGGCCGTGGTGCTGGAGCCAGAGCGCCGCGACACCGGCGGTCAGCGCCGTCGCGAAGGAGGTGCCCTGCGAGGGCTTCACGCGATGCGCCCCGCCGTCGTCGGGACTGCGGCGTGCGACCAGCACGTTCTCGGCCGGCGCCGCAAGGTCCACGGCGGTGCCGCGGCTCGTGCCCTTCCAGGGCGCGCTGTCGAGGTTGGAACCCGCCATCGCCACCACGTTCCGGTCCCGCGCCGGGTAGACGACGATCGGCTGCACGCAGTTGCCCGCCGCCGCGACGATCACGATCCCGGCCCTGGCGGCTGTCTCGAGCGCCGCGGCCATCGCGGGCGAGTAGAGCCCGCCGCCGAGCGACATCGAGATCACGTCGGCGCGGATCCGCACCGCGTGAAGGATCGCGCGCGCGACGGGCGTGGGGTCGAGCCCCAGGACGACGCTGTTCAGGCAGCGGATCGGCACCACCTTGGCGCCGGGTGCCGCGCCATGGACCTGCCCGGCGCTGCGGCTGGCCACGACGCTCGCCGTCGCGGTGCCGTGCCCGGGGTTCTTCATCTCGGCGCTCAGGGGATCGGTGGGGTCGGTCGAGCCGTCGAGCGTATTGGCCGCCTGGGCGAGGTCCAGCGCGCCATTGAGCTCGCCGTGATCGGCCACGCCGCTGTCGGGCTGCGCCACGAAGATCCCCGCGCCGGTGATGCCGCGCGCCCAGACCGCGCGCGCGCGGATCGCGTCCACCGACCACTCCGGCGGAAGGGCCTTCTCCTTCGACCAGCAGGTGATGCCGAGGAACAGGTCCGCGACGCCCTCGACGCGGCCGGGATCCTCGGGGGCGATGATGAAGGTCGCGCCGATGTCGGGCACGGCCGAGACGAGTCCCAGCGCGTCGACCAGCGCATCGGCGGCGGCAAACAGGCTTTCGGGCGACATCCGCCGCTCGATCCCGGGGAACTGCAAGACGAGGAACCGGGGCAGCAGCGGGTCGAGCGGCTCGAGCGCGAAGCCCTCGCCTTCCAGAAGCTCGGCGATCCGCCCGCGTTCTGCGCCGAGGTCCGGGTCCGAGGCGTATTCGAGCGTCAGGCGCAGCCGGTTGGCCGGCAGGCCCGGTTCGGGCGACCGGGCGGCAAGGCTCTGGGCGACGCGGAGCAGATCGAGCGACATGGCCGGCACTCCCTTCGACTTGGAGGCGAGCATCGCGCATCGCTTGCCGTGGGGGCAAGCCCCGAATGCCGATCCGCGAAACGGTCATGGAGATGCGACACGGACGCGGTATGCTCGCATCATTCGACGATGGCTCCTGGCCACGGACCGATGTCGCAGGAGGACCCGATGCGCCCGATCCAATCCGTCCGCGAGACTTCGGCGGGCTTCGAGGCGGCCCTCGAACGGGCCGCCGCGCGGCTACCCTCCGGCACGCTCGAAAGCGCCGGCACCGACAGCGCGACGGACGAGGCGATGGAAAGCCTTCGCCGGGAAGCGCCCGATCCGGCGCTGAGCGGCGCGGCAGCCCACCAGCGTTTCGCGCTCGAGGCGATCATCCTCGCCGACCTGCGCCCCGCCCGCTTCATCGACAACGACGTGATCGCGATGGACGGCGCCTACGACTACGACGACATGGTCCGCGCGAACAAGGAGAGGCTCGAGAACGTCGCCCGGAGCATCGGGCGCGTCGACCTCCTGAACCACACGACGCTCGACTTCGCCGGAACCGGCTGGCTGATCGACCGCGACGTGGTCGTGACCAACCGCCACGTGGCCGAGGTCTTCGCCCGGGCGGACGGGTTCGGCGGCCACGAGATGCTGCCGGGCGCCTTCGGCCGGCCGCTCGAGCAGCGGGTCGACATGAACCGCCAGCGACAGGAGGACCGGCTGCCGCGCCGGCGGCTCGACGTGCTCGAGGTTCTCTACCTCGCGCCCGCCCGCGGCCCGGACATCGCGCTCCTGCGCGTGGTGCCGCCGGAGGGGATGGATCCGCTCGACCTCGACACGGCGCGCATCGACGATCGCCGTCCGGTCGCGGCCATCGGCTATCCCGCCTGGGACCCGCGCAACGACGAGCGGCTCATGGCCGACATCTTCGGCACCGAGTTCGACGTCAAGCGGTTCTCGCCCGGGCTCGTGACGCAGACGGACGTGGCGCGGGGCGAGCTTCTGACCGACTACTCCTCGCTCGGCGGGAACTCGGGCTCGGCGGTCGTGGACCTCGGGACCGGGAAGGTCGTGGGCCTCCATTTCGCCGGCGTCTTCCGCCAGTCGAACTACGCCGTCACCGCCGAGATGGTCGACGCCGCCCGGCGCGGGCTGAAGACGGTCGTCGCGGGCGCGGCCATCGTCGAGACCGAGGCGACGCCGCCCGCGCGCTTTGCCGGGCGCGACGGCTACGTCAGCACCTTCCTCGGCGAAGGCGACCTCGAGGTCCCCCTCCCCGGCCTCGGCGCCCGGGCAGAGGACGTGGCACCGGTCCTTGACGCCGCGGACGACGTGCTGCGCTACCGGCACTTCTCGGTGATCCAGTCCAGCTCGCGGCGGCTGCCGATGCTGACGGCGGTCAATATCGACGGCACGAAGGCGTTCCGGCTCAAGCGCCGTGACCGCTGGAACACCGACGGGCGCGTGGCCGAGGCGCATCAGGCCGACAACGCGCTCTACAGGAACAACCCCCTCGACCGCGGGCACATGGTGCGGCGCCAGGACCCCGGCTGGGGCGACAGCAGGGCCGAGGCGCAGGAGGGCGAGGACGACACCTTCCACTACACGAACTGCGCCCCGCAGCACGAACGGCTGAACCAGAAGCACTGGGTGGATCTCGAGGACTACATCCTCGACAACGCCAGCACCCGCGGCTTCCGCGCCAGCGTCTTCACCGGCCCCGTCTTCGGCGAGACCGACAGGCGCCTGCGCCGTCAGCCGGGGGCCGAGGACATCCGCATCCCCGAAGGCTTCTGGAAGATCGCGGTGATGGTGAACGACGACACCGGGGCGCTCAGCGCAACCGGCTACATGCTGTCGCAGGGCGAGATGATCCGCCGGATCACCGAAGCCGCCTTCGTCTTCGGCGAATTCATGGTCTATCAGGTCCCGATCCGCACGATCGAGGCCGCGACCGGCTTCGATTTCGGCGCGCTCCCGGACCATGACCCGCTGAACGACGCCAACGAATCCGTCTTCGGCGAGGGCGTCATCGAGATCCACGGACCGGGCAGCCTGCGGCTCTAGTCCTGCCGGAACAGGTCGAGGTCGGCCTGCGCCTTGACATTCGCGGCGACGTCCTCGCGAAGGTCGGGGAAGAAGGTGAGGCCGGTCGCGGCCTCGACCTCGGCGACCGAGGTCAGGAAGACGCTCGGGTCGCGCTCCTGCGAGCCGTCGTTCGGCACGAGGAACGCGACCGACCGCCAGGCCCCTGCGGCGGTCCTGCGCAGATGGACGCGGAAGATCGCCACGGGGATCGGGGTCTGGTCCGGCCCGATGACGAGGATCGGCAGGTTCGGCGCCTCGAAGTCGGGAAAGACCGGGCCGGCGACGGTGTGGATCGGACCCAGGTCCCGGGAAAGCTCCGACCCCGCCTCCTCGACCGCGGCCCAGGTGATCTCGTTCGTAGCGCCGGGCTGCGGGATCGCGACCGAGTGGTACCAGAGCTCACGGTTCAGGCGCTCGGACTCGTCCGGGAGACCCGCCTTCTGCCCATCCAGACGCCGGACGAGGCGCCCGCGGACATAGACGGTCTGCATGTAGGCGTCCGGGCCCGTCTGCGCGCGATCCGGAATGTCGGGGTCGGGTCGCCAGACGCCGGGCGAGGGGTCGGTCGCCTGCACCTTCGCCGCATCGATCGTGAAGGCTGCCCAAAGGGCGAGCCTCAGTCCGGGATCGAACCCGAGCGTGTAGGACAGGCGGTCAAGCACGATGGGCGCCCCGGGCAGGCCAAGCGGCGCCCGCTCCGACAGGCCGTCTTCCGCCCGCGCGGACCGGACGCGGTCGTCCGTGTCGAAGGGCAGGGGCGGCAAGGCGAGGACCGGTTCGGATTCGATCGGCGCGACCGCGGCGGGCGCCTCGGGAGAGAGCCCGCGCGTCCTGAAGAACGCGTCCTGCGAGACCGACCTGAAGGCGACGCGTTCGGGCGCGGTCCCGATGTGGCAGAAGTTCTGGTGAACGTTCTGCACGAAGTCGCGTGCCGAGTCCGTCGGCATGAACCCGGGGAACTCGCAGAGCCGCTCGCCCGACGCGGACCGAACGCGCGCCTCGCCGCCGTAGAAGGTCCCGTAGGTGACGACGAAGAACGCCTCGCCCAGGGTGTTCGTCACCCGCTCGACGGGCGCGCCTTTCGATCCGTCGGGCAGCCACTTCCAGATTGCCACGGGCTGGCTCGGAAGCGGGTCGACATCCTCGACGATCCGGATCTTGAAGTTGGAGCCTGGCCCGGGCACCGCGCCGGGCCAGAACCACCATCCGGCCGCGGCGGCCGCGAGGGCCGCCGCGCCGAGCAGCGGCCAGAGGCGGCGCGGGGGCGGCGGCAAGGGCCATCTGCGCGATTTCCGCCGCTCGACCTCGGCCCCGAGATGCCGCGCCACGTGCAGCAGATCCTCCCGGTCCGTCATCCCGGCGAAGATGTCGATCAGCTGGGTCAGCCAGCCTTCCTGCTCCGCCCGCCCGATCAACGCGCCGAGCTGGCTGGCGAAGTCCGTGTCGGGCACGAGATGGTCGAAATCGCGCGAGGGGTCGGCCTCGCCGAGGGCGGTGGTCAGCCGCTCGCGGTCCGTGGCCGCCAGAAGCGTCTCGCGCAGCACCTTGCGTTCCGCTCCCGACAGGAGCGCGCCGGGCTTGAGATTTTGCGAGAGCAGGCTCACGGGATTAACCCCGCCGCGCGCAGGTCGGCGGCGATCAGGTCGAGCGGGATGCCCTGGTTGAATTCGGCGCGCGTGACCGCCTCGGGGTCGCCCGCGTGATGCAGCGCGACGGGCCTAAGGTCGCTCGTGAGCACGAGCCCGCCCGAGGACCCCCCGAGCGTGTTGGCGTCATAGCGCAGGCGCAGCGGCGTCGGCGAGGGCTCCACGGTGCCGACCGAGAACTTCAGCGGCTGGCCGCGCGGATGCTGCAGGATGAAGACGATGTCGCCGTCCTTGGGTCGCGGCGGCAGGTCGCCAAGCGATACGGGCATGGCCGCGGGCAGCGGCCCCGCGAGGTCGAGAAGCGCGTAGTCGAGCTCGGACGCCTGCGGCAGACCTGCCCCGGGGGCGAGATCCGCCGCGGAATAGGGTCGGTTGTGCAGGATCCGGCCGACCCGCGCAGCCGCGCCGGGACGCAGCCCGGCCTCGGTCTCGGCATAGCCGAAGACGCAGTCGAGCGCGGCGACGAGGGCCGGGCGGGCGATGGCGGCCTCGACCACGTGGTGGTTGGTGAGCACCCGGCCGGGCGCGACGAGGACCCCCGTGCCATAGGTCACCTCGGCGCCGTCCTGCAGCCGCAGCCGGCAGGTCGCCTCGCCCAGCGCGGCGAGCGCCTTGGCCCAGAGATGCAGATCCTTGAACCGGTCGCTCCGGGTGATCTTCTCGAGCCCGCCAAGCTCGGCCGCTCGGCTCGAGACCTCCGCCTTGTCCGAGACGAGGCGCAGCTGCGCGTCGAGATCGGCGAGGTGAGGCGAGTCGGGGAAGGCCGCGTGCAGCTCGCCGATCATCCGGCCGAGATGCCCGCGCGCGCGCAAATCGCGCACCAGTTCGAAGACCTGGTCGGTGTAGCTGCCCGGGTAGTGGCTGACCATCGGGTAGTCGTTCGGGGACCCGTCGAGGAACCGGTCAAGGGCGGCCGGGTTCGCGAAGACCTCGAGTAGCGTCTCGCGCACCACCCGGCGCTGCGGTCCGTTGATGCGGTTGTAGTCGATCGCGCCCATGGGTCAGAGAACCCTTCCGTCGGCCAGCGCCGCCGCGATGCGGTCGGCGCGCACGGCGATGTTGTGGGACGCGGTGCCGGCCTCGTGCAGACCGATGAGGCGAAGCTGCGTGTCGAAGATCGGCGCGCCGCCGCTGCCCGGCGCTGTCGGGCAGTCGTGGTGCAGCCGGTTCGTCTCGGGCGATCCGCCGACGATGCGGCCGCGCGACGTCGTGAGGTCGCCGAGGCCGGGGTGGTGGAACATCAGCACCTCCTCGCCGACCGTCAGCCGCTGGCGCGTCCGGTCGAGCTTGTAGGGCACGCGCTTGTCCGGTGCCTTTCGGGCAAGCCGCAGGACCGCGAAGTCGAGCGCCTGGAAAAAGCTGTCCGCCCCGTCGGGCGGGATCGGGTCGGGGTCGCTCAGGACCACCCCGGTCACCGGAATTTCTGTGGCGCCAAGCTCGCTCGCCGGATCGAAGCGGGCGGTGAGGTCGGAAGGCCGGAGTCCCTGCAGGACATAGGCCGCGGTCAGCACCAGATCGGGCGCGACGAGAAAGCCCGTCGCCCCGCCCGATCCCGCCTTCAGCGCGCAGACCGCGTGGCTCAGTTCCGCGAGCCGCTTGAGGGATTCGCCCGGCCTCAGCTGCCCATGCCGGCCGACCACGCGCTCGAGCCCCTCGGCCTCCTCGCCTGTGTTGCGGGCACGCGCCGGCGGCGTCGCCCCGACGCCCGCGGCGCCCGTCCCGGGCTGCAGGTGCCAGGTGTCGCGCAGGTCGCGCAGCCATAGCGAGTCGCGGTATTCGGGGCTCGACGCCAGACGCTCGATGAATTCGCGCAGCCGCCCCCGCGCCTGAAGCTCGAGGATCATCTCCCAGACCTTGTCGGGGAAGGTGCCGTCGCTCGACACCTCGTTCAACCGCAGGTCGAGGTTTTCGTCGAGAAAGCGGTCGAGCGGCTTCTCGCCGCGGAAGATCCCCCGCACAGCGGCGTTCATGGTCCGCCTCTGGAACCCGCTTGGCCGATCGAGATCAATCGAAGCAAAATCGAGCATGGGGTCCCGCGCCAGCCCTTGGTATTGCGGCATAGTCCGCTGTTGCTGCGCGTTTCGCAAGTGCGGCCCCTCTCGGCCAGCCGTTTCCGCAAGGGGCGCGCCGGTACAACCGGCCGGCGAAACGCTAACCGGGCGGCGTCGGCGCGGCCGCGGCAAGCAGTCCCTCGGCCTTCAGCTCCTCCCAGAGATCGCCGGGGACGGCGAGACCGGTCCATTCCAGCGCCTGCAGGAGATCCTGCGCGCGCCGCGCCCCCGGGATCACCGAAGAGACGACGGGATGGGCAAGGCAGAACTGCAGCGCCGCGGCGGGCAGGGGCACGCCGTGGCGTTCGCACACCGCGCGGATTGCACCGACGCGCCGCGCGACCTCGGGCGGCGCGTCGTGATAGTTCCAGGTCGTGCCGCCGGCGAGGATCCCGCTGTTGTAGGGGCCGCCGATGACGACCCGCGTGCCGGTCGCTTCGCAGCGCGGGAACAGCGTGTCGAGCGGCGCCTGCTCGAGCAGCGTGTAGCGCCCGGCAAGGAGGAAGACGTCCCAGTCGCCATGGTCGAGCGCGCGGAGCAGGACGTCGGTCTCGTTGACGCCGATCCCGATGGCGCCCACCTGCCCGCTGCGGCGCAACGCGTCGAGCGCGCGGTAGCCTCCGGTCATGGCGTCCCGGAAGTGCCGGCGCTCTTCCTCGGGATCGGCATGCGTGAAGGACCCGATGTCGTGGAGGAAGAGGAGGTCGATCCGGTCGCGCCCGAGGCGCTGGAGGCTGTCCTCGAAGGACCGCATCACCCCGTCGTGGCCATAGTCGTAGACCGGGTGGAACGGCAGCGGCTCGGGCCAGCCGAGGGCGGCCGGGTCGGCGGGCAGGCCGGGTCTCAGAAGACGACCCACCTTCGTCGACAGGATCGCGTCCGGCCGGCCCCGCAGCGCGTCGCCGACGCGGCGCTCGGACAGGCCGAAGCCGTAGAACGGCGCGGTGTCGAAGAACCGCACCCCGGATCCCAGCGCCGTGGCGAGCAGCCCGCCGGCATCCTCGGCGGAAACGCCGCTCAGCAGCCCCCCGAGCGGGGCGCATCCCAATCCGATCTTCGGCAGGTCGATCACGGCATCCTCCCTGACGCGTTCGCGCATGGTGCCGGAAAAAACGCTTGCATACTAGTGTGCAGTACTGCGGAATGCGAGCCGAAGCCGCAAGTGGGCCGGACCCGAAGATGCTGATCCCCATGCAGGATCCAAGGACCAGACCGCGCGGCGCGCCGCGCCGGACGGGGCCGTCGATGTCGGACCAGGTCTATGCGACGATCCTCGCGCGCATCCTCAAGCTCGAGCTCAAGCCGCGGCAGCAACTGTCCGAGGCGCAGTTCGCGAAGGACCTCGGCGTGAGCCGGACCCCGGTGCGCGAGGCCTTCCAGAAGCTCGCGGCGATCGGGTTTCTCGACGTCGTGCCGCAGCGCGGGACGGTCGTGGCGCCGATGCGCGCCTCGGCCTTCCGCAAGTCGCAGTTCATGCGCGAGGCCTTCGAGCTCGCGCTCGTGCGGCGGACGGTCGCGCTCGAGGACAACAGCGCCCTGTGCCGGGCGCTGCAGCACGAGCTGAAGCTGCAGGAGGTGCATTCGGAGTTTGGCGACGAGGATGCCTTCTACGCGTCGGACGAGGCGTTCCACGAGGCCATCGCCACGTCCTGCGGTCTTCCCGACGTCTGGCCCGAGGTGCAGCGCGTCAAGCTGCACATGGACCGCTTCCGCTATGCGCTGCGCTCGCAGCGCGACACGCGGATGGTGCTCGAACAGCACCGCGCGGTGGCCGAGGCGATCTGCGCCCGCGACGAGGACGCGGCGCTCGACGCCATGACGCGGCACCTGCGCCGGGCGAATCATCTCATCGACGAGGCGGTCGAGCGGCATCCGGAGTACTTCGACCTCGAGAACTGAGGCGCGCGGTCAGTCGCACTGGACCCCGCCGTTGATGTCGAGCACCTCGCCGTTGATGAAGCCGGCCGCCGGCGAGACGAGATAGGCGATCGCGCTCGCCACTTCGTCGGGATCGCACAGGCGCCGCAGCGGGATGGTCGCCAGAAGCCGCGCCTCGTCCTCGGGCCCGGCAAAGTTCCGCGCCATCATGGGCGAGCGCACGAAGGCCGGCGCGACGGCGTTGGTCGACACGCCCTTCGGCCCGAATTCGCGCGCGAGCGAGAAGGTGAGGCCGATCATCGCCGACTTGGACAGGCTGTAGGCGGTGCCGGCCAGCAGCCCGCCCGACCGTCCCGCGAAGGACGAGACGTTCACGATGCGACCCTGTTTCGCCGCGATCATGCCGGGCACGAGCCTCTGGCTCATCAGGAACGCGCTTTCGAAATTCAGGGCCATGGCGTGCCGGAGATCGGCGAGCGAGGTATCGAGAAACTTCGCGGTCGTGAGCACGCCGACGTTGTTCACCAGGATCGTGGCCGGCCCCGCCGCGCCGATCACGGCGTCGCAGGCGGCCGCAATCCCGGCTTCCGAGCCGAGGTCGCCCAGGACCGGGACGAAGCCCGGGCCAAGCTCTGCTGCCGCGGCCGCGAGCGCCGCGGCGTCGTTGTCGATCCCGTGCACCGTCGCGCCGCCGTCGATGAGCCGCCGGGCCGTGGCGCGGCCGATGATCCCCGCGGCGCCTGTCAGGACGGCCGTCCGCTGCTGCGACATGGTGCCTCCCGCGGATCCACATTCCGCTTGTTCCGCAGGCACGGGTACACTACCATACCAGTGACATGCAAGCGCAGCCCATAAGGCGCGGCAGTCTTCAGGGAGGAGAATTCGATGAAGAGGATGCTACGGCTTTCGACGACGGCCGGATTGACTGCCGGACTGATGATCGCCATCGGCGCAACAGCGGCGCTGCCGGATGCGAGCACCCGCGTGGCGCTCGTGCCGGGCGGACCGCATCCGTATTTCGCGGCCTGGGAACAGGCCGGCGCCGACGCCGCGCGCGACTTCGGCCTCGGCTCGGCCGACTACCGGGTGCCGCAGCGCTGGGAACTGAGCCTGCAGAACCAGATGCTCGAAAGCCTCGTCACGCAGGGCTACAACGCCTTCCTCGTCTTCCCGGGCGACCCGGTGGGCACGGTGGCCATCGCCAACGAGCTCGCCGCGACGGGCGCGCCCGTCCTCGCGCTGGCCGGTTGCCTTCAGGACCCGTCGAACGCGGTGTTCTGCATGGGGACCGATACCGGCAACTCGGCCTACATCGGCACGCAGGAGCTCTTGAAGGTGCTGCCCGCCGGCGCGCGGATCGCGCATTTCACGGGCTTCCTCGTCGATCCGAACACGCAGCTTCGTATCGACGCCGTCGCCAGGGCGGCGGCCGAAGGCGGTGCCGAGGTCGTGCAGGTCATCGCCGACATCGACGCGCCCGAGCCGGCGGAAGAGAAGATCAACGCCTATCTCGCGGCCCATGCCGGCGAGGTCGACGGCATCGTCACCACGGCCTGGGTTCCGGCCGTCGTGGCCGCGAACGCGCTGCGCCGGATCGGCGACAAGCGCATCAAGATGGTGGGCATCGACCATGACGAGGTGGTGCTGACCGCGATCCGCGACGGCTATGTCCACGGGACCATGCTGCAGAACCCCTACGGACAGGGCTATCTCGGCTCCTTCGCGGCGGACAAGCTGCGGTCGGGCTGCACGGTCAAGGCGGATGCGCCCTTCGCCTCGATCGCCCTGACCGACCGGTTCATCGACAGCGGCACGGTCTTCGCCGGCGCCGATGCGGTCGACAACTACGTCGCCGCGATGCAGTCCATCACGCAGGACATCTTCGCGAGCTTCGAGGACACCTACCTCGACTGCAACTGAGCGCGGCGGGCGGCGGTGCACCCGAGGCGCCGCCGCCGGTCCCACGAGCGGGTTCCGAGCCATGTCAGACACTGACCACGACAGCGCGCTGGCCGCGTCCGCGCCGGCGGCGGCTCCGCGTCCGATGGGGCCCCTGAAGCGGTTCCTCCTCAGCAACGAGTTCGGTCTCGTCGTGCTGATCGTGGTCTTTGCCATCGTCTTCTCGGCCGTCTCGCCGATGTTCCTGTCGAAGTTCAGCCTTTTCGCGCTGGGCCGGACCGCCGCGGTCAACATCATGATCGGCTTTGCGATGATGGTCGTCATCGTGACCGGGGGCCTCACGCTTGCCGTGGGCGCCATCGGGGTCTCGGCGGCGATGTTCGGCGGCTGGCTGATGGAGGTCGCCGGGCTGCACTGGGCGCCGGCCGTGATGGGCGGGCTCATGCTTGGCGCGCTTCTGGGCGCGCTCAACGGCATCGTCATCGTCCGGTCGGGGCTGCACAGCTTCATCATCACCCTTGCGACGATGAGCATTGTCTTCGGCGCGATGATCTTCCTGACGCAGGCGCAGTCCTATCGCGGGATCTCGCCGGCCTTCACCGGCTTCGGCGCGCTGCGGCTCTGGGGCGTCGTGCCGCCCATGCTGATCGTGACGCTGGCCGTCGGCGTGGGCCTCTGGGCGATGTATGCCTTCACCCTGCTCGGACGGCAGGTCCTCGCCGCGGGCGCCAATCCGGCCGCGGCCGAACTGTCGGGCATCCGCGTGGATCGCACCATCGTCTGGAGCCATGCCCTGTCGGGCGTGCTCGCCGGGATCGCGGGCTTCATGCTCGTGTCGCGGACCGGTGCGGCGATTCCCTCGATGGCGGGACAGCTGGGGCAGGACTGGCTCCTGCCGGCCTTCCTCGCGCCGGTCCTCGGCGGCACGCTTCTCAGCGGGGGCCGCGTGTCGGTGGCCGGGACGCTTCTCGGCGGCTTTCTCGTCACCATGCTGACGGCGGGGCTTCTGCTGATGCAGATCGGCGCCTTCTGGATCCAGACCTTCCTCGGGCTCCTGCTGCTCCTGGCCGTTCTCCTCGACCTCGCGCGGCGCGCCTATCTCACGCGGAACAAGCTCATATGACGCGCGCGGTCTTCCGGCAGGACTGGTTCGGCCCCTTCATCGTCACGGTGGCGGCCATCGTCCTTGTGGGCGCGCTCGAGCCCTCGTTCCTCACGCCCTTCAACATCCAGATCCTGCTGCTCGCGATCTCGATCAACGCGCTCGTCGCCTTCTCGCAGATGATCATCATCGCCATCGGCCAGATGAACCTGTCCGTGGGCGCCATCGGCGGTCTCGCGGCGATCTCCTTTGCGGGCATGATGGAGGTCTGGGGTCTGCCCTGGCCGCTCGCGGCCGTCCTCGCGCTGCTCGTCGGGCTGGCCGCGGGGGCCGTGAACGGCGTGCTCTGCGCCGCCACTGGCATCTCGGCCTTCATCATCACGCTGGCGACGCTGTCGGTCTTCAAGGGCATCAACCTCGGGATCACCGAGGCGCAGCCGTTCTACCAGGTGCCCGAGACGGTGAAGTGGCTCGGCAACGCCACGATGATCGGGCCCGTCCCGTGGCTCGTCCTGCCCTTCGCGCTCGCCGCGGCCGGGCTCTGGTATCTCCTGTTCCGGCTCTCGCTCGGCCGGTCGATCCTCGCGGTGGGCGGCAACACCCATGCGGCCGAGTTGTCGGGCATCTCGGTGCCGGCGGTCGTGATCGTGGCGCATGCGCTGTCGGGCCTTCTTGCCGCCACGGCCGGGGTGATGCTGGTCGCGCGCCTGCAGCTCGGCCAGCCCAGCATCGGCGACGACTGGCTGATCCTGAGCTTCGCCGCCCCCATCATCGGCGGCGCGGTCCTGACCGGCGGTCGGGTAAGCGTGGCGGGCACCTGCTGCGGGGTGGCGATCGTCGCGATCATCACGCAGGTGCTGGTTCTCTTCAACATCGACCCCTTCCTCGTGCAGGTGGTGCTGGGCGTCCTGATCCTCTGGGCGGTCGGCGTGAACCGGCTGCGCGAGGTCCGGGGCCAGCGCCGCGCCATGGCGGAGGCCGCGGGATGAGCGGGGCGGCGTTCCGGGCACTCGGCGTCACCAAGGCCTTTCCGGGGGTCGTCGCGCTTGACAAGGTGGACCTGACGCTGTCGCCGGGATCGATCCACGCCCTTCTGGGCGAGAACGGCGCCGGCAAGTCGACGCTGATCAAGATCATCACCGGGGTGCAGCGCCCCGACGCGGGAACGATGGAGCTGGACGGCGCCCCCTTCGCGCCGCAGTCCACCCGCGAGGCCATCGCGCGCGGCGTCGGCGTCGTCCATCAGGAGCGGAACCTGATCCCGCGCTTCTCGATCGCCGAGAACATCTTCCTTGAACGTCTCTCCGCCCGTCCCCTGCAGCGGATCGACTATCCGGCGCTTTACCGCGACGCCCGCAAGTGGCTCGACCTGCTCGAGATCGACGCGCATCCCGAAACCCCGGTCGAGCGGCTGAACGTCGCGCGGATGCAGCTTGTCGAGATCGCCAAGGCGCTGTCGCTCGACACGCGGATCCTGATGCTGGACGAGCCCACCGCCTCTCTGACCCCGCACGAGACCGACACGCTGTTTGCCATCCTGCGGCGTCTGCGCGGCGACGGCGCGAGCCTCGTCTTCGTCAGCCACAAGCTCGAGGAAGTGCAGGAGATCTGCGACCGCGTCACCGTCCTGCGCGACGGGCGCAACGCCTGCCAGAGCCGGACGCTCGACGGGCTGGGCCGGCAGGACATCGTCCGGCTGATGATCGGCCGCAGCGAGCAGATCCCGGCCTGGACCCGGCGCGACCATTCCGGCCGTCCCGCGGCGCTGGAACTGCGCGGCGTCGCGACGGCCGACGGCCACAGGACGATCAGCCTGACGCTGCGGAAGGGCGAGGTCCTGGGGCTTTACGGTCTGGTCGGCTCGGGCCGGACCGAGCTTGCCAAGGCGATCATCGGCGCCCGCCGGATCACCGGCGGCGAGGTGCTGGTCGACGGGCGGACCGTGCGGATCGGGTCGGTCGCGAGCGCGCTTCACGACCACGGGATCGGCTATGTCAGCGAGGACCGCAAGGGCGAGGGGCTGATCCTGATCCATTCCGTGCTGGACAACGCCGGCACGACGGTCTGGCAGCGGCTGCGCAACGCGGTGGGGCTTGTCACCGATGCGGCGGTCACCGCGCGGGTCGAGCCGGTGATCCGCAAGCTCGAGGTCCGCACCCCCTCGCTGCGCCAGACCATCGGCAACCTGTCGGGCGGGAACCAGCAGAAGGTCAGCGTGGGCAAGTGGCTGGCCGCCGGGGTGCGCATCCTCATCATCGACGAGCCCACGATCGGCGTCGACATCAAGACCAAGGCCTACATGCACGAATTGATCCGCGAGCTGTCGGACGCGGGCACTTCGGTTTTGCTGATCACCAGCGACCTGCCCGAGATGGTCACGGTCGCCGACCGCATCCTCGTGATGGACGGCTTCGCGCTGCGCGGAGAGGTCCCGAACAGCCGCGACTACGCCGCCGTCAGCGAGGCGATCATGCACCACATCCACCAAGCCGAGCCGGTGACAGCCCCATGAGCCCCCTGATCGACGCGCATCACCACGTCTGGGACCCGGCCGAAGCCGACTATCCCTGGATGACCGACGACCTTTCCGTCCTTCGCCGCCGGTTCGACGCGGACGACCTCCGCCGCCTGATCGGACCGGCCGGCGTCACCGGCACGGTCCTTGTCCAGACGCGAAGCAGCCTCGACGAGACGCGCGCCTTCCTCGCGCTGGCCGAGAAGACCGACTTCATCCTCGGGGTCGTCGGCTGGGTGGACCTGACCGCACCCGATGTCGATGCCGCGATCGGGGCGCTGAAGGCGGGGCCGGGCGGGCGGTTCCTGTCGGGCATCCGGCACCAGGTCCATGACGAGGCCGATCCGGACTGGCTGAGGCGCGACGATGTCGCCCGCGGTCTGGACGCGGTGGCGGCGCATGGTCTGGCCTACGACCTGCTCCTGCGCCCGCGGGAACTGCCGGCGGCCATCGCGGCGGTGCGGCGCCAGCCCGACCTCACCTGGGTGCTCGACCACATCGCCAAGCCCGGCATCGCGCAGGGCGGATGGGAGCCCTGGGCCGGCGGGATCGCCGAGCTTGCCGCCGCCTCGGCGACCTGCCGCGTCAAGCTGTCGGGGATGGTGACCGAGGCGGACTGGGCAGGCTGGTCGGTGGCGGATCTGGAACCCTACGTCCGCCACGTGCTCGACTGTTTCGGCCCCGAGCGCACGATGCTCGGCTCGGACTGGCCGGTCTGCCTGCTGGCGGCGCCCTACGACCGGGTGATGGACGCCGCACGGCAGCTCGTGGCGCATCTGCCGCCGGACCGGCAGGAAGACATCTTCTGGCGCTGCGCGACGGACGCCTACCGGCTCGGCCTGTGACCAGAAGCGGAAGGGACGAAAGATGCCGCGCATAGTGCTGGCCGAACTGACGATGGTGGACCTTCGGCCGAAGGTCGAACGCACCGACGCGATCCAGGCCTTCGTCAGCCAGGAGACGCCGATCCTCCGCCTCACCGACGCCGAGGGCGCGGAAGGCGTGGGCTACAGCTACACGATCGGTACCGGCGGGCCCGCGGTCATCAGCCTCCTGCGCGAGACGCTTCTGCCGCGGCTCATGGGGCGCGAGGCCGAGGAGATCGGCGGGATCTGGCGCGACCTCCTGTTCGCGACGCACGCCACCGCCGTCGGCGCGATCACCTCGCTCGCGCTCGCCACCATCGACACCGCGCTCTGGGACCTGCGCTGCCGCCGGGCGGGGCTGCCGCTCTGGCGGATGGCCG
>DAINOF010000026.1:0-17089 GCA_036735505.1 Paracoccaceae bacterium | reverse complement strand
CAACATCGTCGGCGTCCACCAGGTCTTCGAGGACAACGAGACCGCCTACATGGCGCTCGACTTCGTCGACGGCCAGGACATGCACGAGGTCATCGAGAACGACCCCGGTCGCCTCAGCCCGGCCCTTATCGTCACGCTTCTGAAGAAGCTTCTCGAGGCGGTGACCTTCGTGCACGAGCTGCACATCCTCCACCGCGACATCTCGCCCGACAACATCCTGCTCGACGCCGACAGCAACCCGGTCCTGATCGACTTCGGCGCGGCGCGCGAGAAGGCGACGCGCGCCTCCCGCGCGCTCTCCTCGCTCCTCGTGGTGAAGGACGGCTACTCGCCGCAGGAATTCTACATCGAGGGCAGCCAGCAGGGCCCGTCGAGCGACCTCTACGCGCTCGGCGCCACCTTCTACCACGTCCTCACCGGCGCCCCGCCGCCCAACAGCCACGCCCGTCTCGCCGCCATCGCCGCGAACGAGCCTGATCCCTACATCGCGCTCGCCGGCCGGTCGGACCTCTTCGCGCCCGAATTCCTGTCCTCGATCGACCGCGCGCTCAGCCTGTTCCCGAAGGACCGGCCGCAGTCGGCCTTCGAGTGGCTGCACGAGATCGATGCCGAGACCCGCCGCAAGTCGGCGCAGATCGAGGCGAAGAACGACCGCAACATGGAAGCCTCGATCGCCCGGCTGGTCGAGGAGACGAACCGCGCCGTGCTCGAGGCCCGGCGGCTCGAGGAGGAACGCGCCCGGCAGGCGGCGCTCGCCCCGGCCGACGAGGAGAGACGCGAGAAGAAGCCCTACTTCTCCTGGCAGGCCGAGGACGGGTTCTTCACCGAGGAGGACGCGCGCGAACGCGAGCGCGAGGCCGATGGGTCGGAGATGTCCGGGGAGGATGCCGGCGACGAGGCGGCGGACGGCGACGGCGCGGCCGAGACCAACGGCACGGCCGTCGCCGCGGAACCGGAGCGCAAGGAGGCCGGGGTGCTTCTTCCCGGCGCCCACGACGCGCCCGCCCCCCGGTCGACCTCGCTCCTGTCGCTCCGGCCATCCTCGGTCTGGCGACTTCTTGGCGTGAAACGTGACAGGCAGGATGACCTAGGAAAGGCGCAGCTATGAATCTGTTCAAGCGTATGCGGGGCGGCAAGGGCACGGACGAGGAGCCGCCCATGATGAGCCTCGCCGACGAGATCCGCGAACTGGCCGTGCGCGAGGACGCGGCCGCGCGGGACGACGACCGGTCGGGCCTCGTGGCGATCTATCCCGAGCTCGGCGCGAGCCGGCGCAAGCGGCGTGGCTTCGCCCAGCTCGATCTCGACGACTACGTTCCCGAACTCGACGACTACGAGCCGGGGCTCGAGGGCGAGTTCCTGCCTGCCGAGACGCCGCCCCCGCGCGCCCCCGAGGCGACGGCGCCGCGCGGGCCCGAGGCGCCCGTGTCCTCATGGCGCGACCAGCCCACCGAGCCCCCCCGCCATGTCGCCCCGCCCCCGCAGGCCGCCCCACCGCTCCGCTCCGCCGGCCTGCCGCCCTCGGCCGGGCATGATCACGACGCGGCCATGGGCCAGCGCGCCGAGCCGCCGGTGGACCTGCGCAGCTTTGCGCCCCGCCCGCACCAGACCGCGCCCGAGGCCGAGCCGCAGGCGCTCGTCCAGGTGCCGAACCCGGCCATGGGCCGCGGGGGCGCGCGCCGCGCGGGCCGGGTCAAGACCCGCCTTCTCGGGTTCGACAGCCTCGGCGGGGCCAACGCCGATCCCTTCGAGACGGGCCAGGCCGCGCCCGCGGCCCCGGTCTCGCGCTTTCCGGTGGCCTGGATCGTGGTGGTCGGCGGACCCGGCCGCGGGGCCTCGTTCACGCTCTTCAACGGCGTCTCGGCGATCGGGCGCGGCGAAGACCAGCCCGTCCGGCTCGACTTCGGCGACACCTCGATCTCGCGCACGAACCATGCCGTCGTGGCCTATGACAGCGAGCAGCGGAAGTTCTTCGTCGGCCACGGGGGCAAGGCGAACATCGTGCGGCTGAACGGCAAGCCGGTGCTCTCGACCGAGGAACTCGCCCACAACGACGTCATCCGGATCGGCGAGACGACGCTGCGTTTCCTTGCCCTCTGCGGCGCCGACTTCGACTGGACCGACGACGAGGAGACGCGAGACGCCCATGCCAGCCGTGAGTGACGCCACCTTCGACGTCGCCTCGGCCATAAGCCGAGGTCAGCGCCCCTACCAGGAGGACGCCCTCGTCACCGACTTCTCGCTCGGGAGCGACCTCGGATTCGTGGTGCTGGCGGACGGCATGGGCGGCCACGCCGCCGGCGACGTGGCAAGCAAGATCGTCGTCACCGAGGTGTTCAGCGAGCTGAAGCTGCAGAGCGGCGATGTCGAGAGCTTCCGCCAGAACCTCCCCGACATCCTGCGCGAGGCCGCGCTTGCCGCGAACGAATGCGTCCGGGGCCACATCGAGGCGAACTCCGAGACCTCGGGCATGGGGGCGACGCTTCTGGCTCCGGTCCTCGTCGGCACCTCGCTCCACTGGATCTCGATCGGCGATTCGCCGCTGCTGCTGTTCCGCAACGGGATCCTTCGGCAGATCAACGAAGACCATTCGATGGCGCCGCAAATCGACTTCATGATCAAGACCGGCCTCCTGACCGAGGACGTCGGCCGGAACCATCCCGACCGCAGCTGCCTGATCTCGGTCCTCGGCGGCGAGGAGGTCCCGCGCATCGACTGTCCGGCCGAACCTCTCCCGTTGCAGGACGGCGACATCGTGATCGCCGCGAGCGACGGTCTTCAGTATCTCGGCATGGACGAGATCGAGTCCGTCCTGCTCGCTCATGCCGACAAGCCGAGCGCCTGGCTCGCCAACGCGCTTCTCGACCGTCTCGAGGCCTTCGGCGATCCCGAACAGGACAACGCCTCGTTCGCGGTCGTCAAGGTCGCGCTCCGCGGTGCCGGCAGGGCGGCGCGGCCGCAGGCCCCGGCGGAGCGGGAGGACGAGGAGATGCAGGAGACCCGCTACGCCGCGCATGCGCCGTCGCGGTTCGGGAGCGTCCTTCTGCTCAAGGGCGCCTCGCTTTTCCGGAGCACCGCGCGATGATCCAGTTCCGGGCGACCGCCGACAGCGTCCTTCGGCAGATCGACGCGCTGCTCGCCGAACCGGGCCTGCCCGCGCGCGCCGCGCTGGCCGGGCAGCAGCTGCGCCAGCGGCTCGCCTCGCCGATCCGCATCGCGATCCTCGGTCGGAAGGGCAGCGGCAAGTCCCAGCTCCTGAACCTCATCGCGGGCGACCGGCTCTTGCCGGACGGCATCGACCTGCCCAACACCGAGGTGCGGTTCGGCGCCGCGCGCCGCGCCTCGCTCGTGGACGGGGCGGGCCGGGAAACGCCCCTGCCCTTCGCCGACCTGCGACGGCTCGGACGGCAGGCGGGCGACGCGCTCCTGCGGGTCGAGGCACCGCTTCCGGTCCTGTCGACGCTCACGCTGATCGAGGTCGCGGCACGGGACACCGCGGAAGAGGAACGCGCCGCCGTGCTCTGGGCCGGCGCCCGGGCCGACGTCGTCATCTGGTGCTCGCAGGAGTTCAACGCGGCCGAGCGCTGGCTGTGGTCGTCGGTGCCCGACCGGCTGAAGGATCACGGCTTCCTCGCCGTCACGAAGGCCGACGAGCTGATCCGCTCGGGCGCGCTGCACGCGCTGATCGAGGACCTCGACACGATCGTGACCGAGGAATTCCACAGCCTCGTCCCCGTGGCGACGCTGCAGGGGCTCGCCGCGCTTTGCCGGCCGGGCGGCGTCGACAAGGACGCCCTTGCCGCCAGCGGGTCCGAGGCGCTGATTGCGGCGCTGCTGTCGCATGTCGACCAGGGTCGCCGGGCGGATCTCGACGCGGCGCTCCTGTTCCTCAACAGGTTCGGGAAGGGCGCGGTCCCCGAGGACGCGGCCGCCGGTGCCGCTCTGCCTCCGGCACCTGTGCCCGCCGCCATGCCCGAACCCGCATCCGAGGCCGCCACCACCGGCACGCTCGTCGCGGCGATCGACATCCTGCGCGGCTGCGGGGAAAGCCTTGGCGCCCAGGTCCGCGAGGATGCCGAGGCCGAGGCCGTTCTCGAAGGCTGCGCGCAGGCCGTCCAGGCCGTGGCCGACATGCTCGAGCCGGGGCCCGAGGACCTGCGCGACGAGGCGCTCGAGGTCGCGGACCGGCTCGTGCTTCTGGGACTTGAACGGACCGAGGGCGCGGCGGCGGATGCCGTGACCCTGTTGCTCCAGCTGCGGCGCGACATGTCGCTGGCCGTCGCCGCCTGAGTACTGTCTTCGATCCGCGAACTTTCGTCGGAAGGACGCCTCAATATCACCACTTTCCGGCGCAAAATCGAAACATGCGGCGTGCCACGCTTCGCGACCGGCACGCCACGTCGGCGGCGGCGGGACGTAGGGAAGGAAACGGTGCAGGGTCACGATGAACGCTGAAACGGGTGTACCGGGACGGGAGCGCGCAGGCGGGGCGGTGCAGACATCGCTCCTCCAGCTCGGCTTCAACGCGCTCGACGGCTTCCTGGCCGAGCGCCGCAAGCTCGAGGCCGCGCTCGACAATCTCGTCGAGATCGGGGACGACACGGCCTCCAAGCTCGCCGCCAAGCTTCGCGGCCAGCTCGACGCCCTCGAACCTTCCGTGACCATGATCGGCCAGGTCAAGGCCGGAAAGACCACGCTCGTGAACGCGATGGTGGGCTGGCCCGACCTGCTGCCGGCCGACGTCAACCCCTGGACCTCGGTCGTCACCGCGCTGCACCTGTCGCCCGACCCCGCTCCTGCCGACCAAATCGGCGCAAGCTTCCGCTTCTTCGACCCGAGCGAATGGGACCGCCTTCTCGAGAAAGGAGGCCGCATCGGCGAACTGGCCGAACGCGCCGGCCACAAGGACGAGCTTGAGAAGGTGCGCCGCCAGGTCGAACGGATGCGCGAGAAGTCGCGCTCGCGACTCGGCAAGCGGTTCGAGATGCTCCTGGGCCAGCAGCACGACTACCAGTCCTTCGACGAGGCGCTGATCGAACGCTACGTCTGCCTTGGCGACGACCTGAGCGAAGAAGGCGGCGCGGCCGAGATGCAGGGGCGCTTTGCCGACATCACCAAGTCGGCCGACCTCCAGATCCACCGCCCCGAGCTTCCGATGAAGCTCTGCATCCGCGACACGCCGGGCGTCAACGACACCTTCATGATGCGCGAGCAGATCACGATCCGCGCGATCCGCGACAGCCGGATCTGCGTCGTCGTGCTGTCGGCGCACCAGGCGCTGTCCTCGGTCGACATGGCGCTCATCCGCCTGATCTCGAACATCCGGGCGCGTGAGGTGATCATCTTCGTCAACCGGATCGACGAGCTGTCGGACCCGGCCAACCAGGTCCCCGAGATCATGGCCAGCATCCGCGAGACGCTGAAGCGCCATGAGGGCCCGGCCGATGCCGAGATCGTCTTCGGCAGCGCGCACTGGGCGAACCTGGCGCTGACCGGCGAGGTCGACACGCTCGACGCCGACAGCGGGGCCGCGCTTCTCAACTGGGCCGAGGCCGAGCTCGAGGCCGGGCCGGACGAGGACGACCTGGCCGCCGACCTCTGGCGGCTGTCGGGCGTGCCCGCGCTTTACGCCGCGATCGGCGACAGGATCGCCGAGGGTGTGGGGCGCGAGACGCTCGCGCGGGCCGCGCGCCAGGCGATGAACCTCGCGCAAAGCGTCGAGGCGGCCCAGGACGGGGCAGGCGCGGGCGGCCGTGCGGCCGCGCGGCCGAAAGTGCCCCGCGACGAACTCGAGCGCAGGATCGACCGCATCGCAACCGCAAGCCTCAGGGCCTTCGACGAGGGCTTCGACGCCGAGGTCGGGGCCTATCACGTGCGCCTCGACCGCGCGCACCGCAGTTTCCTCGAGCGCGCGACCGCCTCGCTCGTCGAGCATCTCGACAAGCATGGCGAGGGCGCAGTCTGGCGTTACGAGCCGACCGGGCTCCGGCTTCTCCTGCGCTCGGCCTACCAGGTCTTCGGCGCAAAGGCGCAGGGCACGGCCAAGCGGATCTTCGCCTCGGCGGCCGAACAGATCACCGCGCTTTACGGCGCGTCCTTCGACGGCCTAGGCGCCGACTTCGCCATCGCGCCGCCGCCCGGGGCGCATGTCCCCGCACCGGTCGTCATCGGCCAGACGATCGCGCTCGACATCCAGGGCAACTGGTGGCGCAACTGGTGGCGCCGGCGGCGCGGCTATGCCGCCTACGCGACCGACTTCTATGCGATGATCGAGGCCGAGACCGACCCGATCGTGCGCGACCTGAAGTCGGCCCAGACCGAGGCGCTGCGTTCCGAGATGCGGGCGATCCTCAGGACCTTCCTTCTCGACCAGCGCGACGCGCTTCTCGGCCTCGCCGACAACCGCGAGGCGGCGGCGCGCGGCGACGTGCTGGTGCTGTCCTCGCACGACCGCAGGCGCAGCACGATGAAGGACACTCTGGAAACCCTCCGGACCTATGCTGCCTGACCCGACCCGCACGAGAAAGGACGTCACCATGGACCGAGACGGACGCACCGCGCAGGTCATCTCCTGGACCGACGACGAGGACGACGACGGCGCGGCGCCCGCCTTCGATCCCGCCGCCGTCCTCCGCGCCATCGCGGCCGAGGACGAGGAGACGCCGGCGGTGCCGGTGACCGCGCGCCGGACCGACAAGGACGGCGACTTCGAGGCCGCCCTGCGCGCAGCCCTCGCCTATGCATCCGAGATCGACGTGCCGGACGAGGCGCCCGAGGCAGCGCCCGTCCATGCCGCCGCAGGGGACGAGGACGAGGACTACCGCGAGGACGACGCATACGACGCGTACCGAGAGGACGACGAGGACGCCGCGTTCGAGGACGAGGACTACCTGGGCGAAGTAGACGAGGACGAGGCCGAGGCGTATCTCGCGGACGAGGCCGCCGACGACGCGTATATCGAGGACGAGGACGAGGCATATTCCGAGGACGAGGACGAGGCCGCGGACGAGGCCATCGCCGCCCACGAGATGGATGCCGAGACGCTGGCCGCCGAGGCCGCCTGGGACGCCGAGGAGTGGGACCCGGACGACTGGACCGGCCGCGTCGCGCCGGACGCCGCCCCTGCCGATGACGAACCCGCCGACGAAGAAGCCGACGACTTCGACGACCTCGACGACGACGCGATGCAAGGCACCTGGGACCCTTCGGCGAGGTCCGACGGCGTGTCCGACCACCACATGGAGCACGAGGCCCGGCACGCGCCCGCGGCGCTCCGCGGCCTTCCGAGGATGGACGAGCTCGACCTGCCCGGCCGCAAGCCCCGGATCGCGCTCATGGGAGAGTTCAGCGCCGGCAAGAGCACGCTGTCGAACCTCCTCATCGGCTCGGCCCCGCTGCCGATGAAGGTGACGGCGACGCAGCTTCCCCCCGTCTGGATCTCCTGGGGCGAGGGCCAGCCCTACCGCGAGGACATCGACGGCGAGACGCATCCCATCGACATCGCGCGCCTGTCCGACATCGACCCGGCCGAGACCCGCGTCATCCGCATCTTCGCGAAATCCGAGGTCCTCGAAGCCTGCGACATCATCGACATGCCCGGCATCTCCGACCCCAACATGGCCTCCGAGGTCTGGGAGCGGGTGATCGGCCGCGCCGACGCGGTGATCTGGTGCACCCATGCGACGCAGGCCTGGCGGCAGACCGAGGCCTCGGTCTGGGAATCGCTCGATCCCAAGCTCTTCGCCCGCAGCCTTCTGCTGATCACCCGCTTCGACAAGCTGCTGACCGACAGCGACCGGTCGCGCGTCCTCCGCCGGGTCGAGCGCGAGACCGAGGGGCTGTTTGCCGACAGGCTGCCGATCTCGCTCACCCGCGCGCTCGCGGCGGGCGACGATCCGGACCTCCTCCAGTCCAGCGGCGCAGCCGACTTCCGCGAGAAGTTCCTCGAGATCCTCGACCGGCTCGCAGGCGAGATCGGCTCTGACCCGCGGCAGGCCCGGACCCAGGAGACGCTGGCGCGCGACGGGCTCGTGACGCCGCTCGGCGCCCAGCGGCACGACGCGGGGGCGGCCACGGGCCGGATCCTGCCCCGCCGCGTCCGCCCGATCAGCCAGGCGGCGCCGTCGCGCCGCTGAGCGCGACCCGGCGAAAAAGGCTTGCCGCGCCCGGTCGGCTCGGGCATGGCATTGGGACGCCGCGCGCGTCCGTCCGCGCGGGCGTGACGGGAGCGCGGATGGGGATCGCCGACCAGATCAATGCCTTGCGCCGGGAGTTTCCGGACTGCGCGATCGCCACCTTCGCCGATCTCGCGTCAGGCCTCGTCCTGTTCACGAGCTCGACCGCGCGCCTGCCGCAGGAGCAGCTCGAGGCCCTTGTCATCCGCGCGCGCGACCTTCTCGACCCCGCGGCGCAGGAGGCTGCGCAGGTCCTTCTCGGGTCGCCGGTTCGCCACGCCGTCCTCACGCTCGAGGACGGGCTTCTGGTCGTCGTCCGCTCGAGCGAGGACCCCGACGAGGCGCTGATCTGCCGCTGCGCCCCGCACATCGACCTCGGGGCCTTCGTCGCGGCCGCCGCGCGGGAACTGGCGGCGCTCGGCGCGGTGAAGTAAGGATCTGTCGCGAAGCTGAAGGACCGGTCGCGTGAACGAAGACAGACGGCTCAGGGACAAGCTCGCCCGGCTCGCCGCCGGCGACGACGGCCGCCCGGACGCGTCCAGGGATCCGCTGCGCGCGCTCCTTCTCGAGATCGACGAGACGATCCTGCCCCGTGCCCTCGCCTTTACGGCCGACACCGGGTCGCTCGTGATCGAGGTGGCGAACCGGCGCCTGCAGACGGTCGTGAGCCTGCCTGCCGACCTCGCGCGCGACGGGGTGATCGGCCAGCTGTCGCCCGACGATGCCGAAGCGCTCGCGGCGGTCGCGGGCGCGCTCGGCGACTTCGCGCGCCGCCACCGGGGCTTCACGGTCACCGCCCGGCCGCTCGCGGGCGGGCTCGACGCCTCGGGCCACGGGCGCTCGGCCGCGGCGCTGGCCGAGGCCGCGGGGATCGACCTCTACGACGCCCCCGCTCCCGCCCCTGTCCCGGCGCCCGATCCCGCCCGCGGCTTCGAGCCGGGGCTCGCGCGGCTCGCGCTGGCGAGCGCGGCCGTGGCCGACGGCATGGCAAGCGCCGCGACCGGGCCCGACGCCGACGCCGTCCGGCGTCTTTCGGCGCTGTCGCCCGCACCGCTTGCCGCGCTCATGGCGCGGCTCGGACCGGCCGCGGCGCGACCGGGGCGCTTCCTTCTCGTGACAGGCGGGGACGAGGCGCTGTTTCTCGGACAGACCGAGGCCGCGCGCGCCGTCCTCGCCCTGATCCCGGCCGATCATGCGGGCGCGGTCGTGGCCCTTTGGCACGCCACGCGCGCGCGCGTCTGACCCGTTACAGCGTGATGATCGTCGTCCCCGTCGTCTCGCGCGCCTCGAGCGCGCGGTGCGCCTCGGCGATCCGCTCGAGCGGATAGCGCTGGCCGATCGTCATCCGGATCGCCCCCGACAGCATCTTGTCGAAGACGTGCCGCGCCATCTCCTGGCAGCGGGCGGGATCGGCGGTGAAGGTGAAAAGCGTCGTCCGCGTGAGCTTGAGCGACCCCTTCGCCGCGAGCGTCAGAAGGCTGACCGGCTCGACCGGACCCGAGGCGTTGCCGAAGGAGATCATCCAGCCGAGCGGTGCAAGGCAGTCGAGCGAGCCGGCGAAGGTGTCGCGCCCGACGCCGTCCATCACATATCCCACGCCCGCCCCGCCCGCGATCTCCTTCACGCGGGCGACGAAGTCTTCGGCCCGGTAGTCGATGACATGGGCCGCCCCCGCCTCGGCCGCGCGGGCGCATTTCTCGGGCCCGCCCGCGGTTCCGATCAGCTCGATCCCCTCGGATCTGGCCCATTGGCAGGCGATGAGGCCGACGCCCCCCGCCGCGGCATGGAACAGCACGCGTTCCCCCTTCGCGATGGGGGCGACGCGGTGGAAGAGGTATTCCACCGTCATGCCCTGCAGCATCGCGGCCGCCCCCTCCTCGAACGAGATCCCGTCCGGCAGCGGGCAGACCTGCGCGGCGGGCATCACCCGCGCCTCGGAATAGGCGCCGGGCGGCATCGCGGCATAGGCGGCGCGGTCGCCCTCCTTCAGGTGCGTGACGCCAGCGCCCACCGCCTCGACCACGCCGGCGGCCTCCATCCCGAGCGCATGGGGCATCTCGAGCTTGTAGAGGCCGCTGCGCTGGTAGACGTCGATGTAGTTGAGCCCGCAGGCCGCGTGGCGGATGCGGATCTCGCCCGGGCCGGGGTCGCCCACGGGGCGCTCGACGACCTTCATCTCCTCGGGTCCGCCCTGCCGCTCGATCATCACGGTGCGGGCCTGCGCGGTTGCCATGTCCTGTCCTCCCCGGCTAGGTTCCGGCGCGACGTTAGGGCGCGCGCCGGGCACCGGCAAGACGCGCCGGACCCGGATCGGCGCCTGCGCCGTTCACCGGGTTGGCGGCAAGGAGGAGACGCGCGATGGACGACTGGTGGCGCGGGGCGACGATCTACCAGATCTACCCGAGGTCCTTTCAGGACGACGACGGCGATGGCCTGGGCGACCTGCCCGGCATCACCCGGCGGCTCGACCACGTCGCCGCGCTGGGCGTCGACGCGATCTGGCTCTCGCCGTTCTTTCCCTCGCCGATGCACGACATGGGCTACGACGTGTCGGACTACTGCGGCGTCGACCCGCGGTTCGGCTCGATCGAGGACTTCGACCAGTTGCTCGCCAAGGCGCACCGCCTCGGCCTCAAGGTCATCATCGACCAGGTGCTGTCGCACAGCTCTGACCGGCATCCCTGGTTCCTCGAAAGCCGCGCCTCGCGCGACAACGCCCGCGCCGACTGGTACGTCTGGGCCGACCCGCAGCCCGACGGCACGCCGCCGAACAACTGGCAGGCCGTCTTCGGCGGCGGCGCCTGGGAGTGGGAGCCGCGACGGCGGCAGTACTATTTCCACAATTTCCTCAAGGAGCAGCCCGACCTCAACTTCCACACGCCTGCGGTGCAGGACGCGCTTCTCGACACCATGCGGTTCTGGCTCGAGCGCGGGGTCGACGGCTTCCGGCTCGACACGGTGAACTTCTACACCCACGACGCCGAGCTTCGCCCGAACCCGCCCCGGAAGGCGGACTGGGGCGGCGACTTTCCCGTCAACCCCTTCGACATGCAGACCCATGTCTACTCGAGGACCCGCCCGGAAAACCTGCGCTTCGTCGAGCGGATGCGCGGGCTGACCGACAGCTTCGACGCGCGCACCCTCGTGGGCGAGGTCGGCGAGGCCGGCGACCGCGCGCTCGAGATCATGGCCGAGTACACCGCGGGCGACGGGCGGCTCCACATGGCCTATTCCTTCGACATGCTGGGCAGCACCTTCACCGCCCGGCACTTCCGCCACGAGGTCGAGACCTTCTTCCGCCACGCGCCCGACGGCTGGCCCTGCTGGAGCTTTTCCAACCACGACGTCGTCCGCCACGTCTCGCGCTGGGCCGCGCCGGGAGACGAGGACGCGGTCGCCCGCCTCTGCATCGCGCTTCTGGCGAGCCTGCCCGGCACGATCTGCCTCTACCAGGGCGAGGAGCTGGGCCAGACCGAGTCGGAGCTGACCTACGAGGAACTGACCGACCCGCCGGGGATCAGGTTCTGGCCCGAACCGAAGGGGCGCGACGGCTGCCGCACGCCGATGGTTTGGGAGGCCGGGGCGCCTGCCGCGGGGTTCTCGACCGGCCGGCCCTGGCTTCCGGTCAAGCCGCCGCAGGCCGCCCGGGCGGTCGACCGGCAGGAGGGCGATCCGGATTCGATCCTCGCCGCCTACCGCAGCACGCTCGCCTTCCGGCGGTCGCGGCCCGAGCTGCGGCAGAGCCCGGCCGCCTTCCTCGACCTGCCCGAGCCGGTTCTGGGCTTCGAGCGGGGCGACGGCGACAACCGTACGCTCTGCCTCTTCAACCTCGGGCGCGAGGCGGCAACGGTCGGGGTCGGCGGCAGCGCGCGCGAGATGGGCCCGACGCGGGGCGCGCGGATCGGCGGCGGGCAGCTGACGCTCGCGCCCTTCGGCTTCTGCTGGCTCGAGGCCGGGGCCGCGGCCCCCGGGTGACCACACGGCCGACACACGGGGCCAACACATTCCCGTCAAGCAGATTGCAGCCTTTCCGCGGGATGTTGCGCGGCCGCGCCGGATCGGCGAACCCTGCGGGACGGAAAGCTCGAGGACCGGAACGCATGACCGTCATCTGCCCGATCCACGGAAGGCCGGCGCCGTGATCGACGCCGCGATCCTGCCCGTGCAGCGCCGGGCGCTGTCGCCGCTCGCGGGGTTGCTCCACGCCCGCGGCATCGGCGCGGACACGATCACGCTGACGGGCTTCGTCATCGGGCTTCTCGCGGTTCCGGCCCTTGCCGTGGGCTGGCATCTGGTGGCTCTCGCCCTCATCCTGACGAACCGCCTCGCCGACGGGCTCGACGGCGAGGTCGCGCGGCTCACGCGGCCGACCGACCGGGGCGCCTTCCTCGACATCGCGCTCGACTTCGTCTTCTACGCCCTCGTGCCGCTCGGCTTCGCGCTGTCTGACCCCGCCGCCAACGCGCTTCCCGCCGCCGTCCTGATCGCGGCCTTCGTCGGCACGGGGTCGTCCTTCCTCGCCTTCTCGGTGATCGCCGAGCGGCGGGGCCTGCCGCCCGCGCGCTATCCGTCCAAGGGCATCTTCTATCTGGGCGGCCTGACCGAGGGGTTCGAGACCATCGCCTTCTTCGTGGCCATCTGTCTGTTCCCGCAGGCCTTCCCGCTTCTCGCCGCGCTCTTCGCCGCCGCCTGCGCCGTCACGACGCTGTCGCGCTGGACCGCGGGCTGGCGGGCCTTTTCCGAATGACCCCACAGGCTTTTCCCATGCGCACGATCCTCGCCGCCCTCTGCACCGCCCTTCTTGCCGCGCCGGCCGCCGCCGACTGGCAGGCGACGCTCGACGCCGCGCGGGGCCAGACCGTCTACTGGAACGCCTGGGGCGGCGACCCGCGCACGAACGCCTTCATCGACTGGGCGGGGGAGCGGACCGAGGAACTCTACGGCGTCGCCATCGAGCATGTGAAGCTGTCCGATACCGGCGAGGCCGTGGCGCGCGTGCTGGCCGAAAAGGCCGCGGGCCGGGACGACGGCGGCGGCATCGACCTCATCTGGATCAACGGGCCGAACTTCCTCGCCATGAAGGAACAGGGCCTCCTCTACGGTCCCTTCGTGGCCGACCTGCCGAACGCCCGCTTTCTCGACCTGTCGCCCGGCTCGGCCGCCACGACCGACTTCACCGTGCCGACCGAGGGCTTCGAGTCGCCCTGGCGGCTCGCCCGCTTCGTCTTCGCCTACGACATGGCGCGCGTGGACGCGCCGCCCGCCACGACGGCGGGCTTCGCCGGTTGGGCGGCGGCAAACCCGGGGCGGATGACGCATCCGGTGCCGTCGAACTTCATGGGCGCGACCTTCCTCAAGCAGGCGCTCGTGGACCTCGTCCCCGATGCGGGCGTCCTGCAGGAGCCGGCGACCGACGCCACCTACGACGCCGTCACCGCGCCGCTCTGGGCCTGGTACGATGCGCTTCGCCCGAACCTCTGGCAGGAGGGCCGCACCTTCCCCGAGAACGAGAGCGTGCAGCAGCAGCTCTTGAACGACGGCGAGGTGGACTTCGCCATGTACTTCGACCCCGGCGCCCCCGCCGCCGCGATCGCGCAGGGCCTTCTGCCCGAATCGGTGCGCGTCCTCGTCCCCGAGACGGGCTCGATCGGCAACGTGAGCTTCGTGGCGATCCCCTTCAACGCCGCGAACAGGGACGGCGCGATGGTGGTGGCGAACTTCCTTCTCGACCCCGCGACGCAGGCCGAGATGCAGAACATCGAGGTGCTGGGCTCGTTCTCGGTCCTCGACCCCGCCCGGCTTTCGCCCGAGGAGCGCGCGCTCTTCGCGGGTCTTCCGTCCTCTCCCGCCCTGCCGGGGCTCGAGGACCTCGGCCCCACCCTCGCCGAGCCGCATCCTTCGTGGATGACGCGCATCGTCGCCGAGTGGGCGCGCCGCTACACTAAGTGAGCCGCGACGGCCGGACGCTGCGGGCGGGCGTGCTGGCCGCGCTTCTTGCGGGCATCGTCGCGCCCGTGGCGCTGGGGCTGTGGGAGACGGGCCGCGCCGCCTTCGGCCTTCTGCCGGCCGTGGGTGCGGACCGCCTGTCGCTCGCGCCCTGGGCGATGCTCATGGACCTGCCGGGGCTCGGCACGAGCCTCAGGCTCACCCTCGTCACCGGGTTCGGCGCCACGGTCCTGTCGCTTCTGGTGGCGCTCGGCGCGGCCGCCGCGATCCATGCCCGGCCCCGCCTCGCCGCCCGCCTTCTCGCGCCCGTCCTCGCCGCGCCCCATGCCGCGCTCGCCATCGGGCTCGCCTTCGTCGTCGCACCTTCGGGCTGGATCGCGCGGGCGCTGTCGCCCTGGGCCACGGGCTGGGACAGGCCGCCCGACCTCGCCACCCTGCACGACCCCTGGGGCGCGGCGCTGATCCTGGGGCTCATGGTCAAGGAGGTGCCCTTCCTCCTCCTCGTGCTGCTGGTGGCGCTGAACCAGCTGCCCGTCGCGCGCCAGGTCGCAGGCGGCCGGGCGATGGGCTACGGACGCGGTGCGGTCTGGGTCAAGGTGATCCTGCCGCAGGCCTATCCGCTGATCCGCCTGCCGGTCTTCGCCGTCCTCGCTTACAGCCTGTCGGTCGTCGACATGGCCGTGATCCTCGGGCCGTCGAACCCGCCGACGCTGGCGGTCGCCGTCACCCGCTGGGCCTTCGCCCCCGACGTGGCGATGCTTCTGCCCGCCGCCGCGGCGGCGCTGCTGCTCGGGCTGATCGCGGGCGCGGGCATCGCCCTCTGGATCTCGGCCGAGCGCGCCCTGACCCGCGCCGGCCGGTGGTGGCTCCGCCGGGGCGGGCGGGGGGGCCTGGCCGGTGCAGCCCTGGCGACCGCGACCGGGATCGCGGCGGCGCTCCTCCTGCTCGGGGCGCTCGCGCTTGCGGCGCTGGCCCTGTGGTCGGCCGCCTGGCGCTGGAGCTTCCCCTACGCGCTGCCCGAAAGCTGGTCGGCCGCGACCTGGGCGCGGCACGGTCCCGGCGCGGGCGAAACGCTCCTGACCACGCTCGGGATCGGCGCGGCGGCGACGGCGGCGGCACTGCTGCTCGCGGTGGCCTGGCTCGAGGGCGAGGATCGCGGCGGCCGCGGCCGCGCGCCCTGGGCCGAGCTTCTGGTCTACCTGCCCCTCCTCGTGCCGCAGGTGGCCTTTCTCTACGGGCTGAACGTCGCCTTCCTGCGCGGCGGGCTCACCGGGTCCCTGGCCGCCGTCGTCTGGGCGCACACGCTCTTCGTCTTCCCCTACGTGATGATCGCCCTCACCGGCCCCTGGCGGCGGCTCGACCCGCGCCTTGCCGCCACCGCCGCCGCGCTTGGCGCCGGACCCGCCCGGCGCCTCCTTCAGGTGAAGCTGCCGCTTCTCGCGGGCCCGCTCCTGTCCGCCGCGGCGATCGGCTTCGCCGTCTCTGTCGCGCAGTACCTGCCCACGCTCTTCATCGGGGCTGGCCGCGTCGCCACGCTCACGACCGAAGCCGTTGCGCTGTCCTCGGGCGCCGACCGCCGCATCTCGGGCCTCTACGGGCTCCTGCAGGCCGCGCTGCCCTGGGCGGTCTATGCCGCGGCCTTCCTCCTGCCGCTCTGGCTCTGGCGGGACCGGCGCGACCTGCGCGGGGGCGGACCATGAGCCTCGACCTGATCGCGCTGTCCGTCGCGCCCCGGGGCGGCGTGCCGCTCTTTCCGGCGCTCACGCTGACTGTGCCCCCCGGCACGGTCGCGACCGTCATGGGGCCGTCCGGCATCGGCAAGTCCACGCTCCTCGACGCTATCGGCGGCCACCTCAGGGCGCCCTTCGCCGCCACCGGCCGCGTCATCCTTGACGGGCGGGACGTGACGCACCTGCGCCCCGAGGCGCGCGGCATCGGCATCCTGTTCCAGGACGCGCTTCTCTTTCCGCACCTCAGCGTCGGCGACAACCTCGCCTTCGGCCTCGCGCCCCGCATCCGGGGCCGTGCCGCGCGGCGGGCGGCGGTGGAGGAAGCGCTCGTCCAGGCGGGTCTGCCGGGCTTCCACGACCGCGACCCCGCGACGCTGTCCGGCGGGCAGAAGGCCCGCGCCGCGCTCTTCCGCACGCTTCTTGCCGAACCCCGCGCGCTGCTTCTCGACGAGCCGTTCTCGCGTCTCGATGCGGGTCTGCGCGACGAGATCCGCGGCTTCACCTTCGCCCGCGTGGCCGAACGCGGAATCCCCGCGCTGCTCGTCACCCACGATCCGGGCGATGCCGAGGCGGCGGGCGGGCCGGTCGTGCCGCTTGGGGGCCCGGGCTGAAGGCCGGGGGCATGCGGCGCATCAATGGCGCGATATGGCGTTTGACCGCTCCGGCCGTCCGGCACAGAGTCACCGAATTGTGACGCTGCTTGCCCTCCACGGCTCGTCGCGCGATGAGACGGACCTCGCCGTCTTCGCTGCCCACCCGGCGCCGGAGGCCCGCCTGATCCTGCCGCGCGGGAGATTTCGGGACGGAGAAGGCTACACCTTCTTCCGGCGCGATCCGGACCGGAGCATCCCCGTCGAGCATGTCCTCGATCTCGCCCGGCAGTGACTTGCCGATCCGGACTGCCCGCTTCCCGGCCCGCCGGAACGAGCCATCGTCCTTGGATAGTCGAGCGGGGCGGTCTTTGCCCAGGCGCTTCTCGCGGTCATGCCGCCCCGGTTCGCAGGGGCCGTCCTGCTGCGTCCTGCCCCCCCTCGCGCCGGACTTCGGCTTTCCCGTGATGCCCGGCCTGCCCGTCCTCATCCTCGCCGGTCTCCGGGACGACCACCGCCGCCCCGACGATGCCTCGGAGGTTGCCGGGCAGCTCGCGGCCGCGCAGGCGGACGTCACCCTGCATGGGCTCGACTGCGGGCACGAATGGGCGCCGAGAGAGGAAGACCTTTGCCTTGCGCGCGCCCGGCT
>DAINOF010000025.1:0-17242 GCA_036735505.1 Paracoccaceae bacterium | reverse complement strand
CGCATCGTCACGATCAGCTCGGGCGCCGGGCTGCGCGCCAGCCTCACCGGCATCCAGGCCTATGCCGCCTCCAAGCACGCGCTCGTGGGCCTCACCCGCCAACTTGCCGCCGAGCTTGGCCCCGAGGGCATCACGGTGAACTCCGTGGCCCCCGGCTTCGTCCTGTCGAACCCGGCAAGCCGCACCCAGTGGGACAGCTACGGCGCCGAGGGCCAGGCCGCGATCCTCTCCCGCATCAGCACCCGCCGCCTCGGCCGCCCCGAGGACATCGCCGCCGCAGCGGTCTTCCTGTGCTCCGACGACGCCGCATGGATCACCGGCCAGATCCTGAGCGTGGACGGCGGGCACGCCTGACCCGAGCGCCTCAGCCCTTCGGCGTGAAGCGGCAGCGGTCGGGCTTGATGTCGATCAGCGGCGTTCCCGTGACGCATTCTAGACCGCGCACGACCAGCCGCGCGCCCTCGCGCCGGATCAGGCGGACGGTGGACAGCCCGATCGGGTTCGGCCGGATCGGCGAGCGCAGGCTGAAGGTGCCGCGCGCGCTGTCGCCATGCGTGGGGTTCTGCCGGATCAGGTCGCGGCGCGACAGGTGCAGCCAGTAGAGGATGTCGAGGCTCGGGAACTGCTCGACCCCGTCGAGCGCGGGCCCCCAGGGCGCGGCGACCACGATCGTGCACTCGGGCCCGGCCTCGCGGTCGCCCTGCCGCGGGCAGTCCTCGCGCCGGGTCCAGGGTGTCTCGACATGGCCGATGAAGACGAGCGTCGCATCCGCGGGCAGGTCCGCGTCGATCGCCACCTCATGCGGCCGAAGCGCGTGGGTGTCGGCCACGGGCTCAGACCCCGATCATGACGTCGGAGGCCTTGATGATCGCGGTCGCCTCTTGCCCGACGGCAAGGCCGAGGTCCTCGGCGGCCGCGTTGGTGATCGAGGCGGTGATCGTCGTCCCCTTGCAGTCGAGCCGCACGACCGTCGTCGTGACGCCCTTCTCGATGGCGGTGATCGTGCCGGAAATCTGGTTGCGGGCGCTGAGTTTCACGAGGCTCTCCTGGATGGCCGGGGTGCGGGTCGCGCGGCAGGGTCCGCTCGGGGCGGCGACCCTGCCATATACCCGGGCAGGGCGCCCGCCGGTCAAGACCCGCCGAGGCTCAGCCATTCCACAGCACCCGGCCCAGTTCGGCAAGGTCGTAGCCGCCCAGATGCGCGGCGCGCCGGGCGAGCGCGTCGGACCGGGCGAAGGACAGCAGCGCCTGCACCGGCGGCTCGAAATAGTCGCGCCGGGCCATGGCGAGGTCGAAGCTCTCGTCCGTGACGAGCGGCAGGAACCCCAGATGCCCCGCCGCCGCCTCGAGGCCCAGACCGCAGTCGGCCTCGCCGGTCTCGATCAGCGCGGCGAGGTCGGCATGGGTCTCGGCCGGGCGCTCGACCGTCCGGAGGTCGGCCATCGCCACGCCGTCGCGGGCGAGCAGCACCTCGAGCAGGCGCTGCGACCCCGCGCCCGGGCCGCGCGTGGCGAAGCGAAGGGCCTTTTCGGCCGCATCGCGGAGGCCGGTGATTGCGAGCGGGTTGCCCGCTGCCGTGATCAGGCCCTGCGTCCGCCGCGCCCAGTGGATGAGGACGTAGCCCGAGCCCGGCAGGTGCGCCCGTGCGGCAGAGATGTTCCAGCCGCCGTTCCCGGGGTCGAGAAGGTGCAGCCCGGCGAGCACGGCGCGCCCCGCCGCGAGGTCGTCGAGCCCCTGCGCCGAGCCGCGCGCGAGTACCGCGAGCCCGCTGCCCGACTGTCGCAGCGCCCATTCGAGCAGCGGGTCGTTCGAGCCCGCGTAGATCGGCGGCGCGGGGGCGATGCCGGCGGCGGGAATTTCGGTCTGCGCCTCGAGCCAGGCATCGACGAGCCGGCGCGGGAACAGGAGCTTGCCGGTGGCCCGGCTGAAGGGAATCGTCTGCCGCGCCACCATCTCGTAGATCGTGCGCTCCTTCACCCGCAGGTAGTCCGCGACCTCACCGGTCGTCATCATGGGCGAAGACGGCGCGGGGCCGAGGCGAGTGTCGGCATGAAGTTGCTGCATCGGAATGCGAATTCCTGCGTAATCTCCGCTATTGCCTTTACCCTGATCTTTGCGCAACTTCCAGTCCTCACTACAGGGAATGCAATGGACGCCCCGTTCGAGACTGCCTTCAGCCTGATTGCCGCCGGCGATCCCGCCCTGATGCAGATCATCGGGCTGAGCCTGCGCGTCACGCTGACCGCCGTCCTCGTCGCCTGCCTTGTCGGCCTGCCGCTCGGCGCGGCCCTCGCGCTCGCCCGGTTTCCGGGCCGCGGGGCCGTCATCGTCGTCTTCAACGCGCTGATGGGCCTGCCCCCGGTCGTCGCGGGGCTCGTGGTCTACCTGATGCTGTCGCGGTCGGGTCCCCTTGGCGATCTCGCGCTCCTCTTCACGCCGACCGCGATGATCATGGCGCAGACGATCCTGATCCTGCCGATCGTCGTGTCGCTGACGCGCTCGGTGGTCGAGGACATCTGGGCCGAGTACCGGGAGCAGCTGGAAAGCCTCGGGACAAGCCGTCTGCGGGCGGTGCCCACGCTGCTGTGGGACGGGCGCGTGAGCCTTCTCACCGGCGTCCTCGCGGGGTTCGGGCGAGCGAGTGCCGAGGTGGGGGCGGTGCTGATCGTGGGGGGCAACATCGCCGGCCACACCCGGACCATGACCACCGCCATCACGCTCGAGACGAGCCGGGGCAACCTCGGGCTCGCCGTGGCGCTGGGCATCATCCTGATGACGCTCACGCTGACGCTGAACTCGGTCGCCTGGGGTGCCGGGCAATGGGCGCGGGCGCGGCTCGGATGAAGCCCGAACGCGCCCTTCGCCCCGCGATCCTGCCGCTGAGGCTCGACGCCGCGGGCTATCGCGTCGGCGGCGCGGCGCTCCTGTCCGACATCTCGCTTTTCGTCGAGGCGGGGCGGCGGCTGGTGATCCTCGGGCCGAACGGCGCCGGCAAGAGCCTGCTGCTCAGGCTCTGCCACGGGCTGATCGAGCCCACCTCGGGCCGCCGGCTCTGGGCCGACGGGTCGGCCCGGGCCGAGGCGCAGGCCATGGTGCTCCAGCGCCCCGTGCTCCTGCGCCGCTCGGTCGCGGCGAACCTCGACTATCCGCTGGCGCTCGCGGGCCGGTCCCGGGCCGACCGGCGCGAGACGGTCGCCCGCACGCTCTCCCGCTTCGGCCTGTCCGCCCTGGCCGACCGCCCGGCGCGGCTCCTGTCGGGGGGCGAGCAGCAGCGCCTCGCGCTCGCGCGCGCCTGGGCGATGCGGCCCGAGATCCTGTTCCTCGACGAGCCGACCGCGGCGCTCGACCCCTCGGCCACGCGGATGATCGAGGAGATGATCACGGGCTTCTCGGACGAAGGCATCACCCTCGTGCTGACCACCCACGATCTGGGCCAGGCCCGGCGCCTCGCCGAGGACGTGGCCTTCCTCCATCGCGGGCGCCTGATCGAGCATCGGCGCGCCGCCGACTTCTTCGAAGGGCCGAATGCCCCCGAAGCCCGCGCCTTCCTCGCGGGCGATCTCGTCTGGTATACATACAGGGAGTGACCATGACCCACCGTCGAACCGCGCTGTTCGGCCTTGCCTCGGGCCTTGCGATGCTCGCGGCCCTTCCGGCGGCTGCCGAGGGCTTCATCACGGTCGCCTCGACCACCTCGACCGAGAACTCGGGCCTGTTCGGGCACATCCTGCCGATCTTCGAGGCAGAAACCGGGATCGAGGTCCGCGTGGTGGCCCAGGGCACCGGCCAGGCGCTGGAAACCGGCCGGCGGGGCGATGCCGATGTCGTCTTCGTTCATGCCCGCGCGCAGGAGGACGCCTTCGTGGCGGAAGGCTTCGGGGTGGAACGCTTTGAAGTCATGTACAACGACTTCGTCATCGTGGGGCCGGCCGAGGACCCGGCCGGCCTGCGCGCGACCGGCACCGCCGCCGCCGCGATGGCCGCCATCGCCGAAGCCGGGACGCCCTTCGCCTCGCGCGGGGATGACAGCGGCACGCATGAGGCCGAGAAGGGCCTCTGGGCCGCGGCCGGGGTCGAACCTGCGGGCGACTGGTACCTGTCCACGGGGTCGGGGATGGGCGCCACGCTCAACACCGCCGCGCAGGTCCCGGCCTATGCGCTGACCGACCGGGGCACCTGGCTGTCGTTCGAGAACCGCGGCCCGCTCGAGATCGTGTCGGAAGGCGATCCCGTGCTCTTCAACCCCTACGGAATCATCCTCGTGAACCCCGGCAAGCACGCGCATGTGAAGGCCGAAGCAGGCCAGGCCTTCATCGACTGGATCATCTCCGACGCCGGGCAGGAGGCCATTGCGGGCTTCACGATCGGCGGCGAGCAGCTGTTCTTCCCTTCGGCCGAATAGCGCGGAACGACGCGCTGGCCTTCCTGCGGCCGCGCGGCTAAGTCCCGGCGAATGGACAGCCTGACCGCCCTCGACGCCTGTCTCGCCCGGGCCCTTCACGACCTCGCGCCGGTTCCGGCCGAGGTCGTGCCCCTTGCCGCGGCGCTCGGGCATGTGCTGGCCGAGGACCTCCGCTTTCCCGCCGACACGCCGCCCGTGGCCGAGGCGCTGCGCGCGGGTGTTCCCGTCATGGCGCTCGACCTGACGGGGGCCAGCGCCAGCGTGCCGGTTCCGCTCGGGCAGGCCGCGCGCGTCCGGCCGGGCGATCCCATGCCGCCGGGAACGGATGCGGTGTTGCCCGAGGACGGGATCGAAGGCGGGCCGTCGGGCCCCGAGGCGATCCGGGCGGTGGGGCCGGGGGAGGGCGTGCGCCGCGCCGGGCATGACGGGCGGGCCGGCGCGCTGATCGCCGCCGCCGGCACGCGGCTTGGCGCGCATCATCGTCTCGCGGCCGAACTTGCCGGGGCCGAGCGCTGCGCGATCCGACGCCCCAGGGTCGCGGTCGCGCTGCCGGACCCGAGGCGGGCCGCCTTCGCCTCCGCCTGGATGGCCGTGCTCGGTGCGGAGCTTTCCGACGACGCTCCGCATCTGATCCTGCGCCCCGCAACCGACCCCCGCCCGCGCCTCGCGCTCGCGCCTGGCGACACGGCCTGGCTGGAGCGGGACGGTGGCGCGCTCGTCCTGTCCGTCCCGCACCGGGTCGACGGCATGGTCGCGGCCTGCCTCGCGCTCGGCCTGCCCGCGATGGTGGCGCTGACGGGCGCGGCGCGGCAGGTGGAGGCGCGGCCGCTCCTGCGCAAGGCAGCCTCGGCGCTCGGCCTGTCGGACCTCGTGCTCCTCACGGCCGAGGGCGGCGGCTGGCGCCCGGCGCCGCCCGGCTCGGTGACGCTCTCCGCCCTCGCCGCGGCCCATGCCTTCGCGCTCCTGCCGCCCGACAGCGAAGGTCTGCCCGAAGGCGCGGTGCTGGACGCCACGTCCCTTGTCGTGCCCGTCGGATGACCATGGTGCCCGACCCCCCCGCGTCGCACCGGCAGGAGCAGTTCCTCACGGTCCTCTCGCGCGACGCGGCCGAGGCGGCCTTTCTCGCGGCCCTCGCCCCCCGGCCTCTCGGGGAAGAGCCGGTGGTGCTCGACCTTCTCCTTGGCCGGGTGCTCGCGCGCGACGTCGCGGCGCCCGTCGACGCGCCGCCCTTCGACCGCGCGACGGTCGACGGCTTCGCCGTCCGCGCGGCCGACCTCTTCGCCGCCTCGGACGCCGAGCCCGTCCGGCTTGCCCTGAACCCCGAGGTGATCGCCTGCGGGACCGCCCCCGCCATCGCCCTCCTCCCCGGCACGGCCACGCCGATCGCCACCGGCGGCCCGATCCCGCGCGGGGCCGATGCGGTGGTGATGATCGAGCAGACCGAGCCCGAGGGCGGCGGCATCGCCGTGTCGCGCGCCGTGATGCCGGGCGCCCATGTCGCCTTCGCCGGGTCCGACATCGCGCGGGGCCAGACGCTCTTGCGGCGCGGCACGGTGGTGGGCGCGCGCGAGATCGCGATGCTGGCGGCCGTGGGGCTCGACCGGGCAGAGGTGTGGCGCCGGCCGCGCGTGGCGGTCCTGTCGACGGGCGACGAGCTTGTCCAGCCGGGAGCGGCCCTGCGGCCTGCGGGGGTTTACGATTCGAACGGGCCGGTCATCGCGGCCGCGCTCCGCGAGAACGGCTGCGAGGCGGTGCATCTGGGCGCGGTGCCGGACGACCCTGCGCAGCTTGAGGCGGCGGTGGCGGCGGCCTTCGCGGGCCACGACGCGCTGATCCTGTCGGGCGGCACCTCGAAGGGCGCGGGCGACCTCACGACGAAGGTGATCGCGGGACTGGGCGCCCCGGGGATCGTCGCCCATGGCGTGGCGCTGAAGCCCGGGAAACCGCTCTGCCTCGCCGTCTGCGGCGGCAAGCCGGTCGTGGTGCTGCCGGGCTTCCCGACCTCGGCCATGTTCACCTTCCACGAGCTTGTGGCGCCCGCCCTGCGCAGGATGGCGGGCCTGCCACCGAGAGGCGCGGCGCGCGTGGAGGCGGTCCTGCCCCAGCGCCTGCCTTCGGAACTCGGGCGCACGGAATTCGCCATGGTCGCGCTTACCGAAGGCCCCGAGGGGCCGGTCGCGCATCCCGTGGCCAAGGGTTCGGGCGCGGTCACCGCCTTCGCGCAGGCCGACGGCTTCCTGACCGTCCCCGCGCTTGCCGAAAGCATCGCGGCGGGCACGCGGGCCGAGGTGACGCTGTTCGGGGCCCATGTCGGCGCGCCGCGCCTCGCGGTGATCGGCAGCCATTGCACGGGCCTCGACGCGGTCGTGGGGCGGCTGATCGACCGGGGGCTCACGGCGCGGATCATCGCCCTGGGCTCGCAGGGCGGGCTCGCCGCGCTCCGGCGGGGGGAGTGCGACCTGGCCCCCATCCACCTGCTCGACCCCGGCAGCGGCACCTACAACACGCCCTTCCTGGCCGATGGCATGCGGCTCATCCCCGGCTGGCGGCGCATGCAGGGGCTCGTCTACCGGCCGGGCGATCCCCGGATGGACGGGCGCGCGGCGGAGGAGGCGCTGGCCGGGCTTCTCGCCGATCCGGATGCGATCCTCGTCAACCGCAACCAGGGCTCGGGGACACGGGTGCTGCTGGACCGGCTCCTGAGGGGCGCCCGCCCGCCCGGCTACTGGAACCAGCCCGCCTCGCACAACGCGGTGGCGGCGAGCGTCGCCCAAGGCCGCGCCGACTGGGGCATGGCGATCTGGCCGGTGGCCGAGGCGCTGGGGCTCGGCTTCCTGCCGGTGGCCGAAGAGCACTATGATTTCGCGGCCCTGCAGGACCCGCGCGACCCCGAGGCGCTGGAGGCCTTCGAGGCGGCCCTGGCCGACAGCGCCGGGGACCTCCGCGCGCTCGGCTTCGTGCCGCGCTGAGGCGGCCGCGTTGACAAGGCGCCGCACGGCCGCCTAACCATGCAGCCTGCCCGGAAGGGAGCGGGCGGGGAGGGTGCCGGGCGTGCTGGGCTATGTCATCTCAAGCGGTCGGGGCGCGGGCGACCGCCTGATCGCCGCCGTGGCCGATGACCTCGCCGCGCGCGGGCTGGTCCTCGCGGGCGCCGTCCAGCTCAACGTCGAGCATGACCCCGACCGCCATTGCCACATGGACCTGAGGGTCCTGAGCGACGGCGGGACCTTCCGCATCTCGGAGGATCGCGGCCGCCATGCGCGGGGCTGCCGGCTCGATCCGCAGGGACTCGCCCTTTCGATCCGCCGGGTGGAGGAAAGCCTCGAGCGGCAGGCGCCGGCGCTTCTGGTCGTCAACAAGTTCGGCAAGGAGGAGGCCGAGGGCGGCGGCTTCCGCGAAGTGATCGGGCGCGCGCTTCTCGCGGGCGTCCCGGTCCTCACCAGCGTCTCGGCGCGGAACCTGCCGGCCTTCCTCGAGTTCGCGGCCGGGCTTGCCACCGAAGTGCCGCCGGAAGCCGACCGCGCCCTGGCCTGGTGCCTTGCCGCGGTCTCGGAGAAATCGCGGCTCAGCGCCTGAGGGGCGCTAGAGCGGCTTCTCGTGCGGGTCGAAGCCCGCGATCACGACCTCCTGCGTCCGGCAGTCGTCGCACATGGTCAGAAGCCGCTTGCGCTGCGCGCCCTCTTCCCCTGCGAACATCCAGTGCCCGTCAAGCCGCTCCATCACGCGGCGGATGCTCGAGCCGGTGCCGAAGGCCTTGCCGCAGGACGTGCAGCAGAAGGGCGCCTCTTCCTTCAGGATGCGCTTCGGCGTGGCCCAGGCGGCGAAGTCGATCTGCGGGGCAAGCGCGATGGCCTCCTCGGGGCAGGTCGCTTCGCAGATTCCGCACTGGACACAGGCGAGCTCAGTAAAGCGCAGCATGGGCTGGTCGGGGTTGTCGCCGAGCGCCCCCGTGGGGCACGCGCCGACGCAGGCGAGGCAGAGCGTGCAGGCATCGAGGTTCAGGTGCACCGTCCCGAAGGGCGCGCCCGCGGGCAGGGCGATGCGGTCGGCCGGGCGGGGGGCGGTTCGGTTCAGCTCCTCCATGGCGAGCGTCAGGAGCCCGCGCTTGTCCTCGGGCGGCAGGAATCCCGAGCGCGCGCGGCGGGACGATGGGGCAGGGTGCCACAGCGCCGCCTCGAGCGCGTCGGGATCGTCGGTCTGGATGAGGGCGCAGGCGTTCCCGGGCAGGCCCGTCGCCTCGCAGATCGCAGCCATGAGGTCGAGCGTCTGGCCGAGGCCGTCGAGCGGGTGGGCTGGCCGGTCCTTGGCGAGCACCCGCACGCCGCCGGCACCCCAGGCGAGCGCGGCGGCCATCGTTTCGGGGCCCGTCTGGCTCGGCTCGTTGATCTGGACGGGGATGACATGGGCGGGCAGGCCGCGGCCGTATCGAGCCGAAGCGTCGATCAGGGCTGCGCCATGCGCCTCGTCGTGGAAGAGGATCACGGGGGCGGCCGTGGCGCCTGCGTCGAACCAGGCGGCAAGGCCCCGGCGGAGCCGCAGGGCGAGGTTCTCGACCACCGGCAGCGCATAGGCCGCGGCCCCGGTCGGGCAGGCGGCCGCGCACTGGCCGCAGCCCGCGCAGATCGCCGGGTCGATCATGACGCTGTCGCCCGCGGGCAGGATCGCGCCCGTGGGGCAGAGGTCAAGGCAGCGCGTGCAGCCGGTCTTCCGGTTGCGCGAATGGGCGCAGAGGTCGGCGGTGAAGTCGATGTACTTCGGCTTGTCGAAGGTGCCGACCATCTGCCCGGCCTCGGCCATGAGCCGCGCCACCGCGCCCGGGTCGCGCGGATCGGCGCGGAGGTAGCCCGGCCGCGTGTGGTGAAACAGCGGGGTGGCCCCGGTGAGGTCGATCACGAGGTCGCAGCGCGACACCGCCCCGTCCCGCGCCGGGCCGAAGTCGAGCCGCGCGCGGGAGGAGGGCGCGGGGGCGGCATAGGCGTCGACCGTCATCTCGAAGGCGCCCAGATGCCCCGACCCGTGCGACACGCGGCCCTGAAGGACAGGCCATGTCGTCTGGCGCGGGGGCGCCACATCGGCGCCCGGCAGGAGCAGCACCGTCAGGTCGAGAAGCCCCGACAGCGCCCGCGCGGCCTCGATCGCCGTCTCGTCGCGTCCGAGAAGGAGCGCGACGCCCCGGCTCTCGAGCGTAACCGTCTCGAACTGCGCCGCCGCCACCTCGGCCATCGCGAGAAGCGCGGCCTGCTTCGGCGCGGCGCGCGCGCCGTCCTCGGACCAGCCCGCCGTCTCGCGGATGTTGGCGAAGCGGAGCGTGCCGGAAAAGCCTTCCTCCTCGGCCACTTCGGCGAAGAGCGGCGCCTCCTGCGTGCAGGCGACCGTGATCGCGGCGTACTCTCCGAGCGCGGCCCGGAAATGGTCGAGCTGCGCCCGGCAGAGCTGGGTCGCGGGCCTGCCCGTGGCGCCCAGCGTTTCGGGCGCGAGAGCCATCGTGCCCTCGCAGGTGCAGATCAGGCGCGTGTCGCTGGTCTCTCGCATGGGGCTTCCGTCGTGCCTCCGGCTGGATTATCTGCGGCTGGGTGTACTCCGGTCCGTGCGCGATGAGTAGCGCTTCTGGGAGGAAAAGGGATGGCGACGGAACAGGCGCAGGACATCGCGGGGCATCGCATGCCCTTGCCGCCCCCCTACACGCTGCACCGGACGGACGGGCGCGACGTGCTGGCCGAGGGGATGCGGCTCGCGCCGGCCGAAGGCGCGGGCACGCTTGTCCTGCACCAGTCGCCGGGGCATCTCGGCTTTGCCGTGGTGCTCGAACCCGACAGGGCGCTCGCCGAGGCGCGGCTTGCCTTTCTCGTCGGCATGACGGCCCTCGGCGACGCGCTGGCCGCGCACTGCCCGCCCGAACGGCCGGTGCGGCTCGTCTGGCCGGACCTTGTCCTCTACGACGGCGCCCGGATCGGCGGCGGGCGATTCGCCGTCGCGCCGGGCGCGGCCGAGGACGCGGTGCCCGACTGGATGGTCTTCGCGGCCGAGCTGATCGCCGACCGCGACCATCTCGACGAACCCGGTCTGTATCCCGGGTCGACTTCGCTGAAGGAGGAAGCCTTCGACCCGGCCGAGGACATCGTGTCGACCTTCGCCTCCTACCTCATGCTCTACTTCGACCGCTGGACGCACGGGGGCTTCGATGCGGTGGGCAACCGGTATCTCATGCGCGTGGACCCGCCGCTTTTGCGCGGGGTGCGGCGGATCGAGGGCGACCGGATGGTCGAGATCACGCCCTCGGGCGGGCGCCGCCTGCCCGCGCTGCCCGAGGCGCTGGGCGCGCAGGACTGGCGCGACGAGACGGGGCCGAGGCTGTGACGCGGCTGCCGCGCACGATCCGGCTCGACGTCTCGGACCGGGTCGTCTTCGCGCAGGCGGCCGAGCCCGGCGAATGGGCGGTGCCGGGGACCTTCCTGTTCTGGGACCGCCCCGCCGACAGCCTGACGCGGAAAGAGGCGATCGCCTTCCGGTCGGGGTTCCTCGGCGTCGACAGCTTCGGGCATTCGACGCTCGTCACCGTGCAGGAGGCCCGCGCCGAGGAACGAAAGGTGTTGGTCGAGACGCTCGCCCGCCAGCTCGTCGTGCAACTGGGCGCGCCCTCGGCCGAGATCGCCCGGCCCGCGGCCGAGCAGGAGGTGGCGCTGGCCGAAAGCCTGTGCGCGGGGCACGGGATCGGCACGCTGATCGCGCTGCACCGCGGCTGGGCCGAGGACGGCGCGATCCGCGAGCAGTTCCGCACGCTGCGCCCGCGCGACGAGACGGCGTTTTCGGCCACGCATCTGCAGGGCCACGACCGGGCGTTCCAGTTCTTCGAGGAAGAGGTCGAGGACCATGTGGACCTCTTCCAGCTGAGGAGGCAGGACTGATGCCGGAATTCTGGGTCGCCTCGGGGCATCACCTGACGACGCTCGACCGCGCGGGCCGGATGGTCGTGACGGACGAGCTGCTGCTGGCCTGGCTCGCGCGCCCCGAGATATTGCCGCCGCCGGAAGCCTGTCCCACGGAACGCGCGGTCCACGCCCGGCTCCTCAAGGCGCCACGCGGCGCGGTGCCCGAGGTGGAGCTCGCCTCCATGAAGGACGCGGATGCGCGCGAGAACTGGCGCTTCTTCCTCACGCTCCGCGACCGGCTCCTCAAGGCCGGGACGGTCGAGGAAGGGTATGCGGCGATCATGGCCGAGGGCTTGCGCCTTCCGGTCGTGTTCCTGTCGCAGCTCGTCCAGCTCATCCTGAGGAACGCGCTCGACGGCTGCGACGACCCGCAGACCTTGCGCGCGGCCGAATGCTTCTTCCGGCCGCAGCGGGCGCATGTAAAGGACGGGGTGGTTCTCCTGGCCGACGAGGAGCTTGTCGCGCTCCACGAGGCCGAGATGCATGTCTCGCCGCTCACGGCCATGTTCTCGGGCGGGATCGACAGCCTCGACGTGCTGGGCGGCGGCAACGAATGGACCTACTGGTCGCGGTCGGATGCGCATACGATGGTGCTGAACTTCGGCGGCGATCCGGAGGCGCGGCGCGGCATGGCCGAGGCGATCGCCGCCTTCGTGCGGCACATGACGGGGGCCGAGGTGTCGGTGACGCCCCACACCCGCGCGCCCGACGTCGACCTGCGCTGGTATGTGGGGCTCGACCCGCAGGGCACCGCCATCGGGAACGCGCTCTGGCGCGGGCAGCCCGCACCGGCGACGCTGATCGGGCTCTTCCGGCTCGACTTCGCGGACCCGCGCGCGGTGCGGCCCGATCTTGCGGGACAGCCGGTCTGGCTTGTCCTGGGGCTCGGGGAGGACGGCGCGGTCAGGATCAAGCCGCAGAACCTGCTCGCGGGCCTGCCGCTTGCCGAGCCCGTGCTGAACTGAGGGAGGGAGCCGTGCCGAAGGAAGTCCTGAGACTGGGTATCGTGGCGCTCCGCCGTCCGCCCGTCGGCCGCTGGGGCACGGGCGAGCTGCGCCCGCTCATGGTCCTGCCGGCCGAACCCGCGACCCCGCCGGGCACGCTTCTGGCGACGGAGGAGGGGCGCGAGACCTGGTATCTCGGCGGGCGCGACCTGGTGCTCTGGTCCGGCGATGCCGAGCACCATCGCGACAACCTGACCTCCGGCCGGCCATCGGTCTGGGTCGCGCTCCGCGGCGGCGACCCGGCGAGGTGCGAGGTCGTCGCGGTGACCGTGGACCCCTACGAGGGCGAGGGCTTCGCCTCGGACCCCGACCTGATCGTCGACGCCGTGCCGATGCCCGAGACGGTCGCCGCGGCCGTGGCGGCCTTCGCCGAGGCGCATTTCTTCGAAATGCCCTTCAAGAAGCGCAAGCGCCAGCCGGCAGATCCGGACGCGGGGCGCGCGCGGGCCCCCCGCGTGCTCGGGCCCGAGGAGAAGTGGGAAAGCCTTCACGGCCGGGGGAAGGACCGGTGAGCCGCGAGGACGACGACGGTTTCCTCGGCCGCTGGTCGCGGCTGAAGCGGGCGCAGGCGAAACCGGCGCCCGAGCCCGAGTCCGTCGAAGACCTGCCGCCTGAGCCTCCGGCGCCCGAGCCAGAGATGCTGAGCGAGGAGGAACTGGCGGCGCTTCCCCGGGTCGAGGACCTGGTGGAGGGCAGCGACATCCGCGCCTTCCTGCGCGCCGGCGTGCCGCGGCAGCTCCGCAACGCCGCGATGCGCCGGATGTGGATGCTGACGCCCGCGATCCGCGACTACCGCGACCCGGCGGTGGACTATGCCTGGGACTGGAACACGCCCGGCGGCGTGCCGGGCGACGGCGCAGCTCCCTCGCCCGAGCGCGCCGCCGAGATGCTGCGCGACCTCTTCGCGCCACGGGCCGAGCGTGCGGCGGAGGGCCTCGCCGAGGACGCGCCGCTTGCAGAAGCGACGGAACCCGTCGCGGCCGAGACCGCCGCTGCGTCGGATATCGAGGCGCACGAGCCCGCGGCCGACCCCGGCCTTGATACCGCAGGTCCCGACCCTGTCGCCGACCCGTTGCCCCGCCGCAGGCATGGTTCGGCCCTTCCGGGCTGAGCGGCGCGCCGAAGGTTCCGAAAAAAATGCAGGCATCCGCGGGATTCCGCTTCTTCCTGTAGACGGAGCCGCAGATCCGGTGCTATCGCTTCGGTATTCAGCCGCACACTGAAAGATGCGGCCTAGGGAGCCAATAGGTTCATGTCTGCCAGCAAGCCGGGCAACCGGCGAGCCAGTGACAGCGAGAACACGGCGCGAAGCGAGATGTACCGCTTCGTGGCCACGCTTCTTTCGGCGACGCCCTCCCAGCAGCTGATCGATGGAATCGCCGGCCTGTCCGCCGACGCCACGCCCCTGGGTCAGGCAATGGGCGCGCTGGCCCGTGCCGCGCGCGGCGCGCGGGCGGACGCCGTCGGGCGCGAGTTCTTCGAGCTCTTCGTCGGTGTCGGGCGCGGCGAGCTTCTGCCCTATGGCAGCTTCTACCAGACGGGGTTCCTCAACGAACGCCCGCTCGCCGAGGTGCGGGCCGATCTCGCCCGGCTCGGCGTCGCGCGGGCCGAGGGCCGGTTCGAGCCCGAGGACCACATCGCGCTTCTTTTCGAGGTCATGGCGGATCTGTCCGCGGGGGATCTCGCCGCCGACCCGGTTGCCGAGGCGCAGTTCTTCGCGCGCCACATCGCGCCTTGGGCGGCGCAGTTCTTCGACGATCTCGCCATCGCGCCGAGCGCCGCCTTCTACCGGCCGGTCGCCGAGGTCGGACGTCTGCTTGTGGATATCGATTCGCGGGCCTTTTCGCTCGCCGCCTGAGGAAGATTGACAGGACGGGACGGGCGGTCGCCCGGTCCGGACAAGGAAAGGGAAACGACATGACCAAGGAAAAGGGCACTCCGATCAGCCGCCGGGCCTTCTTCGGCACGGCCAGCGTCGGCGCGGCGACGGTCGCGCTCGGCGCCGGCTCCGCGCGGCCCGTGGCGGCTCAGGAAACCGGCGACGAGCGCACCCGCGCCCGCTACCAGAAGACCGAACATGTCGAGACCTTCTACAGGACCAACCGCTACTATCCCCGGGGGACCAACTGATGCTCGTCAAGCGCAGGACCGGTGACACCGCCGCAACCGGGCGGCTTTCCCAGATGGCGGCAGCCGTGTCGGCCCGGCCGCTCGACCGCCGCAGCTTTCTCCGCGCCTCGGGCCTCGCGGTCGGCGGCCTCGCCGCGCTCGGCACGCTCGGCGCGGGCATGACCCGCCGGGTCGAGGCCGCCGGCGGCGTCGACTTCTCCCAGCCGATCGAGATCCGGACCAACATCTGCACCCACTGCTCGGTGGGCTGCACGGTGAAGGCCGAGGTCCAGAACGGCGTCTGGGTCGGGCAGGAGCCCGCCTACGGCAGCCCGATCAACCGGGGCACGCATTGCGCCAAGGGCGCCTCGGTGCGCGAGCTCGTCCACGGCGACCGCCGGCTCAAGTACCCGATGAAGAAGGTCGGCGGCACCTGGGAGCGGATCACCTGGGACCAGGCGCTGACCGAGATCAGCGCGAAGATGCTCGAGATCCGCGGCCGGTCCGGCGCCGACTCGATCTATCTCCTCGGCTCGGCCAAGTTCTCGAACGAAGGGGCCTACCTCTTCCGCAAGTTCGCGGCCTTCTGGGGCACCAACAACGTCGACCACCAGGCGCGCATCTGCCACTCGACCACGGTCGCGGGCGTCGCGAACACCTGGGGCTACGGCGCCATGACGAACAGCTACAACGACATCCGCAACTCGAAGACCGTGATCTTCATGGGCTCGAACGCGGCCGAGGCGCACCCCGTTTCGCTCCAGCACATCCTCGAGGGCAAGGAGACGCAGCGCGCCAACGTCATCGTGCTCGACCCGCGCTTCACGCGCACGGCGGCGCACGCGACCGAATACGTGCGCTTCCGTCCGGGCACCGACATCGCGGTGATCCATGGGATGCTGTGGCACATCTTCGAGAACGGCTGGGAGGACAAGGAGTACATCGCCCAGCGCGTCTGGGGGATGGACCAGATCCGCGAGGCGGTGAAGGCCTATCCGCCCGAGGTCGTCGAGAAGATCTCCGGCATCGACGGCGACACGCTCAAGCGCGTGGCCGAGACGTTCGCCAAGGAACGCCCCTCGACCTTCATCTGGTGCATGGGCGGCACGCAGCACACGGTCGGCACCGCGAACGTGCGGATGTACAACATCCTCCTGCTGGCCACCGGCAACGTCGGCGGCGAAGGCAACGGCGCCAACATCTTCCGCGGCCATTGCAACGTGCAGGGCGCCACGGACTTCGGGCTGGATGTGGGCAACCTGCCTTGCTACTACGGCCTCGGCGCCGGGGCGTGGAAGCACTGGTCTCGCGTCTGGGAGGTGCCCTACGACTATTTCGTGGGCCGTTTCGACGCCGTTCCGGCCAAGGGCGGGCGCGACGCGCGCACGCCCGAGCAGAACATGGCAGTGGCGGGCATCACCTCGACCCGCTGGTTCGACGCGGTGACGCTCGACGCTGAAGAGGTCGACCAGCAGGACAACATCAAGGCGATGCTCGTCTTCGGGCACGGCGGCAACACGGTCCCCCGGATGCAGGACGCGCAGCGCGGCATGGATGCGCTCGACCTGCTCGTGGTGGCCGACCCGCATCCGACGACCTTCGCGGCGCTGCATTCGCGGACCGACAACACCTACCTCCTGCCGATCTGCACTCAGTTCGAATGCGCAGGCTCGCGCACGGCCTCGAACCGTTCGGTCCAGTGGGGCGAGAAGGTGGTGGAGCCGATCTTCGAATCCGACAGCGACTATGCGGTGATCTACGCGCTGGCCGAACGGCTTGGCTTCGCGGACGAGATGTTCAAGAACTACGAGATGGTGCAGGGCAAGTTCGGCATGGAGCCGACGCCTGAATCCGTCCTGCGCGAGATCAACCGCGGCGGCTGGTCCACCGGCTATACGGGCCAGAGCCCCGAGCGGCTCAAGGCCCACATGGCCAACCAGGACAAGTTCGACCTGATCACGCTGCGGGCCCTGCCCGACGCGCCCGAGGAGATCAAGGGCGACTACTACGGCCTGCCCTGGCCCTGCTGGGGGACGCCGGAGCTGCGCCATCCGGGGACGCATATCCTCTACAACACCAACCTGCCCCCGATGGAGGGCGGCGGCGCCTTCCGGCCGCGCTTCGGGCTCGACCGCGAGGGCGAGACGCTTCTCGCCGAGGGCAGCTGGCCCGTGGGCTCCGAGATCGAGGACGGGTATCCCGAGTTCACCTATGCCGTGCTCCAGCAGCTCGGCTGGGACGCGGACCTGACCCCCGAGGAGCTTGCCACGATCCAGCGGATCGGCGGCAACGACCCCGAGGCGCTGGGCAAGGTGTCCTGGTCCATCGACCTGTCGGGCGGCATCCAGCGGGTGGCGCTGCAGCACGGCTGCGTGCCCTTCGGCAACGGCAAGGCCCGCGCGGTGGCGTGGAACCTGCCCGACCCGATCCCGGTCCACCGCGAACCGATCTACTCGTCGCGGCCCGAGCTCGTGGCGGAGTATCCAACGCGCGAGAACGGGCGCCAGCAGCGGATGCCGAACATCGGCCTTTCGATCCAGACGGCCAATGTCGAGAACAAGGTGGCCGAACAGTTCCCGATCATCCTGACCTCGGGCCGGCTCGTCGAATACGAGGGCGGCGGCGAGGAGACGCGGTCGAACCCCTGGCTCGCCGAGCTTCAGCAGGACATGTTCGTCGAGATCAACCCGGCGGACGCGAGCGCGCGCGGCATCGTCGACGGCGGCTGGGTCTGGGTGACCGGACCCGAGGGCGGATCGAAGGCGCGGATGAAGGCGCTGGTGACCGAGCGGGTGGGC